>DATKWH010000059.1:0-30739 GCA_035529655.1 Bathyarchaeia archaeon | reverse complement strand
AATTGGAAGCCGAAGTGGTTGAAAAATTAGCTGCATTGATTACCGCCGCCTTCGGATTAATCGCAGCTCTTGCGTGGAATGACGCGATTAAGGCAATTTTTGCCGCCGTATTTGGTCCAGCACAGACAATCGTCGCAATGTTGGTGTACGCAGTTCTTGTCACCATTATTGCTGTTTATACGACTATCAAAATAGCTAAAATTGCTGAAACAGCAAAGAAATAACTTTTCCTCCTTTTCTTTTTTATTGCTTTATAGCCCGGATATTGTTTGTAAACCATTACAGGTGGCTGCAAATCCAGAAGCATGGTGCAGAGCACCTACCAGCATCACTGAAACCAGAAGCGGCTACCGAAGAAGGGCAAAGAAAAACTAATTCATTTGTATAACGCTTCAATAACTGTTCTCACGACTTCTGCATCGATCCCCATCGCGTCCCCAGCCTTTTCAAAGACGTCCACGGCTTGAAACGTATGTAATGTGTGGTCATTGAAATCGAGTATGCTGTGAGTTCCCTTTTTAATCAGGTCAAATTCCTTCCCGGAATGCCAGCTTAGCGCATAGATATCACAGATATCTTTTATCAGTTTCTCGTCTTTCGTTCGCGTCGGTGCACTTTTGATCTTGGTGGCAAGGAGTATCTCAGGCGTTGGTAACCAGAGGCGTTCATTATATTCCGTGAGTTCGGTTCTATTCTCTTCATCGTGAAAAACAGGAGATAAGAGAGGTTCATCTATCGGAGTAAATCCAAAAACTTCTTCAAAATCCGGGTGAATATCGTTCACTATTGATCGATGTATATTTTGAAGATGTTGTGGATCGGTGTCTCTCTGGACTGTTCAAGAGTCAAATCTTCACCTGTATCAATATTGATATCCTTGTAAAACCGAAATCCCAGCGGCTGAAATCCACACTCGCTTAGTCTTGCAAGTGCTCTACCAAATTCTGTAGTTTTGAGTTCCTCTTTATCGAGATCCTTATCTATGTAAAAGCCCACGTCAACGTCCCGTGAACCAAGATAATTTCTGCCATGTTCTTTTTTGAAGTGTTCGTTGACGGTAAAATAAACCGCCCCTCCTCCTATAATACAGACCGGCTTTTCGAGGATCGCCACGATCTCCTTTAAATACCTGAATGAGGTTTCGGTTTCATAATCTTCATATAATGTCATGATTGGTACTCTCGCTCCATGAGCATGTGTGCAGCTTCCACCGCCACGCCTTGTTCTCTTAATAAATCAAATATAAGCTGCGGCATAGAGACAATGGTATACCCCCTAATTTGTTTGATCGAGTAGAACACGTGATTCTCATCAATTAGTAACCGGAAGTTCCCTTTCCCAACCAGCCCACTCGTGGTGAGCAGTTTGTGCCATGCTTGTAGATCGTGCTCTTCTATATAGATATCAACTCGTGACGGGAACAAATAGTTTTGCGTGAGTGACTCTGCATAGTATGTTGTCAGAGCGTATTTTAATTTTGTTTTGTTCAGCATCTCAAGCGGATTTTGCACATGGTATTCTCTAAAAGAGAGCCGGGGATTGATTTTTAACCAGTATGCAAATAAGCCCTCTACATCCATTACTTCTGTGTTCTTGACGAGTTCCTTAAGTTCTAAGTTCCTCAGGAATTTAATGACCCAGACATGCGAACAATCTGCCTCTTTTGCGATGCGATAGAAGGATAAAGATCCATCGGGATTGTTAAGCAGTATTCTGAGTATTCTCTCCCTTTTCTTGCCTTTCATACCACGTATGTAACAATAACCACAAGTATTTAAAACTTACCTACATGTAGGTAAATGCCATCATATATAAAGGCTACCTACATAGTCCTCAAAGGAATTATCCCAGTTTAATGGTAATTGAGAGAGACAGCGTTGATTAGACGCCGCTCTACCCCAACAGAAAAAAACGCTGATCCAGAAATCCGCTGTCGGACGTTTTTTTTCTCTTTGTCTACCGCCTATTTCACAATCATCACCGGGCAGGAAGCATGACATCTGTTTGCGAACCGTTATGTTGTACTACACGAACCCGGGCGCAGACGAAAACAGCGACCAGCGCCGATAGCCCATGCATTTCTTCAGTCGCTGCACGACAATGCCCCTGGCTGCTTCCCGGGGCTGAATTCCTCTTCTCACCGCATCCTCCAGCATTTGCTTGGTATTGCGGCGCAGCTTCTCCTCGATGGCATGGAATGCCGCCGTCTGCGAAGCACCCTGGTACTCCATGGCCGCGCAGATCACGCCGCCCGCATTGGCGATAAAATCAGGAAGAACAAGCACATCGTTCTCGTGAAGGTATTGTTCCGCACCGCAGGTGATGGGAATGTTAGCACCCTCGACCACCAGCTTGGTCTTCAATCGGGTTACGTTATTCTCGTTTATAACGTCGGGCTGCGCTGCCGGGATCCAGATATCGCATTCGAGGTCGACCACTGCGTCACGATCGAGCTTCTTGCCATCAGTATAATCGGCCACACTCTTGCCCGCCTGTTTCAGCTCGATCAATGCATCAACATTAAGCCCCTGGGGATTGTAGATCGTCCCCCGGGAATCCGCGGCACCCACCAGCATTGCTCCCTTTTCGGTAAGAAAACGGGCAGCGTGTTTGCCCACGGCGCCGAAGCCCTGGACGACGACGCGCGCTCCTTCGATATCAAAATCGCAATACTCGAGAGCAACTTCTGTGGCATGAGCGAGGCCCCATGCCGTCGCTCCGACCTCATCGAGGGGGATACCTCCAAAGTCTCCGGGCAATCCGACCGCACGGCCGATCTCGTCCTTTATCCAGGCCATGCACTCCTCATCCGTGCCCATGTCCGGACCGAATATATACTCCTGAATTTCTCGCAGTGAACTGGCGAATGCCCGAATCAGCCGCTCCTTATCTCTTTTAGGCATCTTCGGATCAGCATAAATCACCGACTTACCGCCGCCGTGAGGCAGATCGGCAACCGCGTTCTTCAATGTCATCGCACGCGCCAGCCGGAAGCACTCCTCGGTACACACGTCAGGACCCATCCGCAATCCACCGATAGCAGGGCCTCTGGCTACGTTGTCCACCACCAGAACTCCCCTGAGCCCTACCGAAGGCTCGTAAACGTGAATAATCTTAGCCGGCCCTAATTCATCCGTAAATCTAAAAATATCTTCCATCAATCATCCCCTCGCATCTAAAATTCTCTTATGTCCTTAAATCTTGATATGCTTTCCGCCGGTTGCAGTTGTGTAGTTTTTTCCTTTTGGATGTTCAATGTAACACCACTCTTGCATCCACGGCCACCGCGCCCACGTCACATACCAAAAGGGGGTTTATTTCAATTTCTTCTATCGCTTCTATCTCCAGTAAGACCTCAGACAGCTCCATTACGTTGGCAGCCAGTTTCTCCAGGTCAACAGGCTTTGAACCCCTGAACCCTGTCAGTAGGGGATAACTCTTTACCTCCCGCATCATCTCAAACACCTCCGCTCTGCTCAATGGGGCGAGTCGGAAGCTCACATCCTTCACGAGTTCCACGGCAAATCCCCCCGTGCCGAACATAACCGCAGGACCAAATTGCGGGTCTCGCACGCCCCCGATAATCAGCTCGATCCCCGTGGGGACCATCTCCTCCACGAGGAACCCCTCTATACGTGCTGCAGGGGCTTTTTCCGCAAGTGTCTCCTTCATCTCCCGTAAGGCCTTGCTCAATTCTTCACGATCATCTATGCCTGTTATCACGCCACCGACGTCTCTTTTATGGATGATGTCTTGTGAGACCACTTTGAGCACAAGAGGGGGAGTAACGGCCTTTAACGCAACTGCGACATCCTCGATCCCTTTGATCCTGACAGAATTCGGCACCTGAATGCCCCATGCCGATACCAGGGCCTTTGCCTCCGGCTCAAGGAGCACGTGCCTTCCCTGGGCCAACGCATTACTTACGAGCTTTTTTGCTGCTTCTTTCTTCATTCTTCCGTTCTAGGCTTACCGCCAATGGCCCGCTAATACCGCGGCCGCCCTGGCTGCACTTTCAGGTGTGAAAAAAACGGGCATACCATTTTTCTCGAAGCACTGTGCCATTCTCAATGTAAACTCGCTGCTGGGGGTACATATGAGTAGCGGTTTATTATAGCTATCCCTGACCTCTTTCAGTTTATCGGCCAGCCCTTCGGTGATTTCTGGTGCCCCCCAGAGCACCGTGACAATAACTACATCAAACGCATCCCTCAATCCTTCCTCGAGGGCTACAACGTAATCCTCATCGGTAACACTACCGGTCAGGTCTATAGGGTTACCAGTAGCAGAGAACCCGAGAAGTTTGGAACTCAGACGTTTTCTTGTCTCCTCGGTAAGTTCGCGCACTTCGAGTCCAAAATTTTCACAGGCATCTGCCATACTTACCCCGACGCCACCACCGTCCGTTACAATCAAAACCTTTTTCCCGTCGACCAATTCATAGGTGTTCAAAACTTTACAAGCGTCCTTCAATCCTTCAAA
Source organism: Bathyarchaeia archaeon (assembly GCA_035529655.1). GTDB lineage: Archaea > Halobacteriota > Syntropharchaeia > Alkanophagales > Methanospirareceae > JACGMN01. Next base: position 26,257 of record DATKWH010000059.1, on the reverse strand, counting down.
GCCGTCAACCTCTACTATTCCAGCCTTTTTAAATGCGGCCTTGTATATCTCATACCTCCCAGATATTGCGCCCGTATGAGATCTGGCAGCATGAACTCCCGCTTCTCTTTTACCAACCTTCACGACCACAACAGGCTTTTTCTTGGTACAGCGGGATGCGACCTCTACAAACCTCCTCCCGTCGTCTACCGATTCCATGTATATGACAACAACCTTTGTTGCCTCGTCATCCATCAAGAAATTGAGACAATCGGTCTCCCCCACATCAACCCTATTCCCATAACTCACAATCCGTGCGACGCCAATAGCCTTTGACGCCATCTCATCCATGATCAGTTCGGCAAACGAACCGCTCTGAGTGAGTATGGATAGCCCGCCTCTTTTCGGTCTCCTCACTCGTTCCACAGGTGTAAAGAAGGTATCGATCCGGGACACCGCATCATATATACCCAAACAGTTTGGACCAATGATCCGTATCCCTTTCCGCTCACCAATCTTTTTGAGCTCTTCCTCCAACTTCGTCCCCGCATACCCCGTCTCCTTGAAACCTGCACTGACAATGATGGCACCCTTGACATTTTCGGTACGCTCCATAATCTCTATGACTGTTGGGGCAGGAAGTACAAAGAGAGCCACGTCGATTTCGTCTTGTATCTCGTTAAGTGAGCTGTAGCACTTGGAACCGTCGATGGATGCATAGTTGGGATTTACCAGATAAGTAGCCCCTGGGTAACCGATTCTCTTAAGGTTTTCCAGTATTACATGAGAAGGTTTTCCAGGGGTGGGTGATGCCCCAACTACGGCGATGGACTTGGGGCTAAAGAAGAAGCTTATATCTGTTCCAATAGACATCTACCATCTCCTGTATCTTTTTAAGCGTCTCTTCCTGTCTTTCCGGTTTGAAGAGATGAGCGAAACGACCTTGTTCTTTCAGATAATCTTCCACAGGCTTAAATTTCCTTGGTACTACGGTATGTGTTACGTCACCATAAACAGCTTCTTTTAATGCCCAGATACCTGTATCAACTGCCAGTTTTGCCAGTCTCACAGTGCGGCACGGGTCTATTGCCCATCCTGATGGACAGGGGGAAAGGGCGATAAAGAGTTTCGGTCCTTTGTACTGTTCTGCCTTTTTAAACTTGTTTATCAAATCAACAGGGTGGGCTGGCGAGATGGTGGCAAGATAGGGTGGCGTGTGACTATTCCATATCTCAAAGAGATCTTTCTTTGGAAGCTCCGATCCTATTGGACTTATCCTTCCTGGAGGGGTTGTTCCAGTTTTTGATGCGAAGGGTGTTGCGCCAGACCGCTGGAAGCCGGTATTCCCATAGGCCTCGTTATCGTAACAGATATAATAGAAGTCGAGGTTGCGGTATAAAGCCCCGGATGTAGAGGAAAGACCGATATCGTACGCAGCTCCATCACCCGTCAATACAACCACCTTCAAATCCTCTTCTGGGTCGAGCCTCCCCTTTTTTATCATTATATCCAGGGCGTCTCGTATTCCTTGCGCACCGGCAGGGGCACAGGCCATTGCGGTATAAAGCCAGGAGTTCTCGAAGGGGGTATAGGGATAGATGGAAAGGAGAGTAAAACAACCTGCAGCATTTACGATAACGATCCTCCTACCCAGCGCCTTCAGACAAAGTCTCAAGCTCAAAAGCCCCCCGCAACCCGCACAAGTTGTAGTGCCCGGAAATATGTTCTCTTCAGGAGGGAGGTCTTTGATAGATTTGATACGCTCTATCTCCATATCTTTTACCCCTTCCCGGCTATTCTCTTTAATCCCACCATTTCATTCCATTCTTCCTCAGTATATAGAAGTTGACATCGTTCCACCTCTTCTGTATCCACCTCCGTAATCATTTTATTAAAGATGAACTCGAACTCTCCAGGGCTTATGTTTTTCCCGCCAAGTCCACCAATAAAAGATAACAAGAGCGGCCTATGTTTCAAATTATATAGGCAACTGGCAATCTCCGAGTGCAGAATGCCACCCTTGCCTATGCTGATGTTCTGGTCTATGACCGCTACAGCCTTCCTCCCTTTAAGTACACTCTTTATGTCATCCTCTGGAAATGGTCTTAAGAGCTTCAACCTCAAAAGCCCTACCTTTATTCCTTTTTCTCGGGCTCTCTTCACAGCGGCCTTCCCGATAGTGGAAAATGAGTTCGTCATAACGAGAACATATTCGGCGTCGTCCAGCATAAAACCTTCGATGGTATCATAGTTTCGACCGAACACTTTTTCGAATTCCACACAGATCTCTTTATAGACCTCCAGCGCCTTTTGACTTGCCAGATGCATCTGGTATTTGAAATAAGAATATACAGACCCGCCAAGGACTACCACGCCCTGGGCCATGGGTTGACTTGCCTTGAAAAAGGCATGTCTCGGCTGATAAAGTGGCAGAAATCTTCTAACCCTCTCCATGTCTGGCACCTCTACGGGTTCTCTGGTAAACGAAAGATAAAAGCCATCCATATTCACAATAATCGGTAGAAGCACCCGTTCGTCTTCTACCAATCTATATGCCATCAGTATCGAGTCTAGAACCTCCTGACAGGTCTCACAATGGATCTGCAAAAATCCTGAGTCCCTTGCTGCGAGGACATCGTTATGGTCTGGTTCGAGGGTTATCGGTGAAGACAGCGCCCTCGATACATTGACCATCACCAGAGGGACTCGCCATCCTGCAACTGTATAGAGCATCTCAAACCCATAGAGAAGCCCTTGGCTCGATGTGGCGGTAAAGACCCTCGCACCCGTAGCTGATGCAGTTCCTGCTGCTGTTATCATAGAATGCTCCGAGTCCATAGTAACGAACCTGCAATCCATTACTCCATCAGATATCCACTTTGCCAATGTCTCGACAATTTCTGTCTGGGGTGTTACAGGGAAGACGGGAATAAAATCCACTTCGGCCAACCTCACCCCCCAGGCAGCCGCAACATTGCCGGTGAGCATCACTTTTTCCATTATCCAATCACCTCTTTCGAATTAGGCATGAACCTCCCTAACCATCCCTAAGGTCTTTGTGGGACATTCCTCAACACATATCAGACAGCCCTTACAGTTGTTGTAATCAGTATATGGTAAGCCATCTTCATTTACTAAAATACAGCCATCAGGACATCGAGCAACGCAGTTCATACACTTGGTACAATCATCGTAATTCCAGACAGGTCTAAATACCCGCCAGTTGCCTGTCAATCGCAAGGGAGTGTTGCCGGTAGCGATTATCGCTGGACTGGAGATCTCGGCAGTCTCAAACGGCATAGTGATAACACTGCTTCCTTTTTGGATGACCCCTGCAGTTTTTATTTCTACCGGTATAATGGCATTAAAACAATACAGGGAAGCATTTATGTTCTTCTCTAAAAGTCCTCTGTCTGTTATGATCTCTGATAACTCCTTTTCCACAGCAGCCCTTAAAGAGTCCTCTCTAAGACCAGCAATCCTGGAGGCAACAGCACCTGCGAGGGTGCTAAGGATAGTACTTCCCAGCATATCAAGGCTAATTTTTGTTATGTCAAGTGTTATGACCTGAGCTGTGATCTTATACTTAGCACTCGCTTCCATTGGACTATGAGGTGTGTTAATAAGAACTATCCCCCCCTCTTTAAGTCCGGAAATCGGCATCGCTTGGGGGTCGTGCAAGAGGGTTTCATCCATAACAATCACAATATCTGGCCCGGTTATTACACCGCGCTCCATGATGGGTTCTTCAGATATGCGGGTGAAAGCAGCTATTGGTGCACCCCTTCTCTCAGCACCGTACAACGGAAAGTCCTGAGCGTAGTAACCCTCTAAAAACGCAGCAGTCCCCAGCACTCTACTGGCAACTTTCACACCCTGACCACCCCTGCCGTGGAACCTCAGCCTGAGCATTTTAGTCTCTATTCTATTCTTTAAGTGCATTTATAAAAAAAGCTCGCCTGTTTTCTTCTCAAGGACTGAATCCTTTTTATGTATGAGAAATAGCTAATACACTTGGCTTTGCAGACTAATATCCATTAAAACGAGGAGTGAAAACTGACTCAATCTTAAAAACAAGAACAAAAACCCCTAAAATATTAAAGCGCATATCTAACCAAGGACGAAATCAACCATAGTGTGGCCAAAGGGCCGCGAGTAGGTGCAGGTCTCGACGTAAGTGTGGCGTATGTAAAACTAAAACGGTAAATATGACAAGGGAACAAAATAGTGAGGATGGACTTAACAAACGTCTCGAAGCGGATAAGGAAGAAGTGAAGCGTTATCAACGGGGCATTAGAGAGCTTCTTTTTATAGTTTTCACCAGTAAATTAGTGCGGAAATCCCCGGCGGAGCATTGTTCTCATATTCTTTGGTGCAATCCTTACGCCTCTTGCAGGTAAAAGCGTCGTCTATCTGAATATCATCTGAGGAGCTTTGGGAACATCGGCAACGCTTTAATAGCCATGCTCAATTTGGTTGGCTTGCTCATATTGGCGGGAACAGTGGCAGCCATCACCCGAGAACGCTTATAGGCCGTCCAAAACCGGTAGGATTTTGAAGAATAGGGTTATGTATAAGCGACTTTTATAACAATTCTATATCTGCAATGCCTAGATACAGTTGAATCTATAGTCAATGAGGATAAAAAAGCCAAAATAACGCACGGATGAGAGAAATGAAAGAGTTTAATTTTACAGTTTTAAATGGCTATAAAAAGAGCAGGGCCAGAAGGGGCGTGATAAAAACCCGGTGTGGCTGCATAGACACTCCTTCCTTCGTTCCCGTAGCCACCATGGCATCAGTGCGAGCCCTGGGCTCCGACGACTTAGCTGCCCTGAACGTCCAGTGTATTTTGGCCAACGCTTATTATCTCCATCTCAAGCCGGGAGACGAACTCATCAAAAAGCTGGGCGGCTTGCACCGGTTCATGGCCTTCGATCGACCTATATTTTCAGATTCAGCGGGTTTCCAAGCATTCTCACTGGGATTCGGAAGGGAGCACAACATCTCCAAGATCGGCAGCATATTCCCGGAGGGTAGAGAGACTGCGGATAAGCGGGAGAACTTGACCAAAATAACAGACGAGGGCATCTATTTCAAGTCCCCCTACCAGGGCTCCTGGCGCTTCCTGGACGCCAAGGGCTCTATGAAGATCCAGTCCAACCTCGGCTCGGACATCATAATGGCCTTCGACGAATGCACCTCCCCCCTTTCCGATTACGACTACACGAAGAAGGCTATGGTGCGGACCCACGAGTGGGCCACGCTTTCTTTGAAGTACCACGACAAGAAGCAGGCAATCTACGGCATAATCCAGGGAGGCTGGTTCGAGGATTTGCGGCAAGAAAGCACGGAGTTCATCACATCCCTTCCCTTCGAAGGGATAGCAATAGGCGGCTCTCTCGGAAACTCCAAGAGCGACATGCATCAAGTCCTGGAGTGGGTTATTCCCAATTTAGACAACCGGCCCAGACACCTTCTGGGAATAGGTGAGATCGACGACGTCTTTGAGTGCGTGGAACGGGGGATCGACACCTTCGACTGCGTCGCTCCTACCCGACTCGCCCGGAGGGGAAACGTGTTCATCTCTCCCGAATCGGGAGGAGAACCCGAGAACAAGTTCAGGATAAGCATCAAGTCCCCGCGGTATAAAGATGATAAGAAGCCGATCGATCCAGGATGCAACTGCCCTACCTGCCAGAAGTACTCACGGGCCTATTTGAGACATCTGTACACAGTTAATGAACTCGCTTATTTCCGGCTGGCGTCGGTTCACAATCTTCATTTCATGCTCCGGCTCATGGAGCAGATACGGGCGTCCATAACTGACGGGACCTTTAGCAGGTTAAAGCAAAAATGGCTGAAAAAGAGTTAAATCGCGGGGGAGTGTTCAGGAGAATACGAGAAAGAGAGCCGCTATTACAATTAGACAAGACTCAGGCCACCATCATCCTCTGTGGGTTCTATCTCTTCTTCTCCTTTGCCGGCAATGTCGCGGCCACGAAGGTCACCTATTTCGGCCCGCTTGTAATGGATGCGGGGTTCATCTACGCCCTCACCTTCACCTGGCGGGACCTGATCCACAAGCAGCTCGGAACGAAGGCTGCCATTACCACTATAGGGGTGGCTGCGGCGATCAATCTCATTGCCGCGCTCTATTTCCAGCTCGTTGTGATATTGCCCGCAGAGCCCAGCTGGGCGGAAGCGGGAGGGCAAGCCGCCTGGCAGTTCCTCTTCGGCATCATCGGCACCGCGGAAGGCGGTGCATGGTGGCAGGCTCTATTTTCGCTCCAGCTCAGGATCGTGCTCGGCTCTATCATAACAATGGTCATCGCCGAGCTCATCGACACGTACGTCTATCACGCGTGGACCACAGGCATCGGCAAGAACCGCCCGCAGTGGAGCAGAGTCTTCGTCTCTAATTCCATCTCCATTCCCGTTGATAGCATACTCTTTCCACTCATAGCCTTCTCGGGCATCATCAGCGCGACGGCCATGACAGAGATGTTCTACACCAACATAACGGTTAAAGCGATTGTGACGCTGCTGGCGTTCTGGACGATCTATCTGGTGCCAGAGAAGCCGATTTATAAGGAGGATCTGTGAGAGGGAAACTTATAGAATACACGTTAGATGGTTCTCATAGTTCGCTTCTACTCTTAATCGATGTCTCTCTCCAGATAGAAATTGATTATACGGGTGGGTGATAAGCATAGAATCACAGAAGGGCAAATAGAAATGAATATAAAGGAGAATCTCGAATATGCTGATGTGCTCTGTGAGTTAGCAAGCGACGAGGTGGCGAATAAGATGGTGGTTCCGATGGAAGGGGGTATGGGGATGGTTGAAACGAGAGCTTGGCTTGGAAGGGTAAAGCAAATGCTACTAGAAGAAGGCTTCATGGATGCCCAGTTACAAATACAAAAACCAAATCAAAGTTTCGGACTTATTAAGAGGATAGCCGACATATGGGAGATGCACGTAAGAGGTTTTTACGATGGTTCTCTTGATGCCAAAATTGAAATCTCCAGAGACTATATTGAACATTCAAATGATCGTTATAGTACATCAGCGATAAACGAGCTAATCGGACTTCTAAATCACTATGGTATTCCCTTTGAAATAACTGGAGAGCCAACGAGTTTAGTTTCGAAAATAGAAGCACCTAACTCAGTTACTGAATGGCGGCCGCTTTTAGGTTTGGGTATAGTCATAGGAGCATTATTAGGAATGGCTTATGCACTCGAAAAAGATAGTTAATTCTATGACTACAAAAAGGCTTTGATCTGGTATTTTATTTTTCAATTTCACTCTCTAATTTCGCTCTTTATCCGAATATATCTGTCTTAATACCTCAATTATCTTTTACCTCGAGATTTGAACTAATAGAAAGTGATAAAAGCAACGCAGAGGCCAGTTTCATATATTTTCTCATCTAAAAACGTAATGTTAATATGGCGGTTATTTTGGGGCTTCTCGATTATACCACTTTGAAAATCGATGACACGTAACCCGGAGCCTTCATCGATGTTGTTGAGCTCATATTTGAAATCTGAAAGGGTTTCCCATCCCAGTCCTGCTGATGATATACATGTGAAGTAGGCGATCTTCTTTTTTGATTCCGAAAATATCTTTCCTTGGCCTTTAAAGTTGGTTTTGGCAAAAAGATTTATATTAGACCTAACTGTCATAAAAATTGAATGAAGGAAGGTTGAGAATGAACATTCAGACAATAATGATGGTATCCACAGTTGTAATAGCCGTGGCTACTCTTATCTATGCAAGCCTAACCTATTTTTTACTTCGTGAACAGCGAAGAGAGAAGGAGAAGCCTCGCATTCAGGAGATAGGGGATGTTGTAATTTGGCCGTTAATTAAAAAGTTAGAAGGGCAGAAAAGTTCGTTCAGCAAAGGGGATTTCAATTGGACTCAAGACGGCTTTTACTATCGTAATCATCAACTTGCAGAATTTCACGGTGTGGAAAAGCTTATTTATGATGATTTTACAAAGGCGTTCCCTGATTGTTTAACTAATATAGAAAAATACAACCAAGAATTAAATACACAAAAAGAAATTTTGGACAATTTTGCGAATAAAATTAGATCATCGCAGGATTTCGTAGATGAGGTTTTAACAGCACTCGCGGAATATCAAAAAAAATACCTTGAAAAGGATATTCCTCGTGTGAGTTTTGAACATTTAGAGTTAATTTTAGGCTTTATTGTCAATGACAAACTAACGTTGAATCAAGGTAATAGGTGCTATGGTTTTTGGAATATTTATGGAATAAGATTATCCGAGTTTAGGTATAGAGAAGAGCTTACGTATGATAACGAGGAAGTTGCTAAAGGATGCAAAAATTTACTGGGCTTAGCAGATGACATTTTAGAAAATTTGAAAGCTATTTTGAATAACTATAGAGAAAAATATGGGATTATTTATAAGGAGGTTGAACGAAAATATTCCCAAAAATAAAAAAACCAAAGGCGCTTTCGATCCGATTTCCTTCGGAGTAAAAGATAAAAATCCAGACATTAACACTTTCTCCCACATGCTACCTTCCCATCGATTGGCGAGAGGAAAAGCCCCTTTGCTTTGGATAGATTTTAAAGAACTGATTTTTTACAGAAAAAATCTAATCCCCCTCCAAAAACTCATCCAACTTCCGGTCCACTTCCTTACCTCCTCCTTTATGCTCATAGCTTTTTTTATCGTCCACTATATGAATCACGGTATGCCCGCGCTGTGTAAGCGCATCGGCAATAAACCGTCGGTGACAGTGGGAGAAGAGCAGCTCCGCGCACATTATTGCCACCCTCTTTGACGCGGCGAGTTCTTCAACGCACGCCAGCCCGTGCTCAAATTCCGTTGATTTCATGTATTTGCGATAGCCGCCTTTACGGTAGCCGCCGAGCCGTACGACGTGCTGGTACTCGATCCCGTGCTCTTCCAGACATTCCTTGAGCCGCTCACGCTTGAAATGACTGTACCGGGACGTCGGGAACCGCCTCACGTCCACGATTACTTCGATCTGGTACGCTCTGAGCACGTGCAAAAACTCCTTCATGCTCCTCGTACTCGTCCCGACGGTCCAGATTTTCACGTTCTCTGTACCTTACACATATGTGTGTGTACGGCTGATTCACGTACTGTACTGTAATGTATTGTACGTACCGCGGCTCGCCGCTTCGTAGACAAGCGCGAGAGAGAGATGGTCAACCAACCTTATGCTATGCGCTAGCAAGCGAGCTAGCTAGCCGGAATGGTGTGGCGCTCTCGTTATGAATGCTAATGCCGCGGCTACGATACATAATATCCCACAGATGATAAATGCCACGTCATAGCTTCCCAGAATATCTTTTGCTTGCCCAGCCACGATTGGTCCTAAAATACCTGCTACTCCATAGCCTAAAAACACCATAGCATAGTTGCCGCCATAGTTCTTTATACCAAAGAACTCCCGTGTTGCAGCAGGGAATAATGCAAAATTACCCCCAAACATTAACCCGATCCAGGCCGCTGCTATGGTCAGCCCTTCCACGGTTGAACCGAGCCCCATAAATATGAGAGCGAACATCATGCCTGCTTGCAAGAAAAACATCACACCCATCGCTATTGTTCTTCCGATCTTGTCCGAAGCCCAGCCCCATAATATTCTACCTGCACCATTGAATAAAGCAAGTATACCAACAGCAGTGCCCGCCGCAGCTGCGGTGAGACCAGAATCAATACCGTACAATTTCAATATACCAATGATCATGAGTCCTGCAGATGCCGCGCAAACAAACATGGCAAGCAGCATCCAGAACTGTCGTGTTTTCATCATATCAGATCTTTCCCAGTCCTCTCTCACATTAGCACTACTCGATTTCGCGGGGGGCTCCCAACCAAATGGCGTCCAGCCAGTAGGTGGGTTTTTCAAAAGAAAAGCACCCGTACCGCCAAAAGCGAGGAAAACAACACCCCATATTAGTAGTGTTCCACCAAGCCCATAATTTTCAAGTAATTGTATAAGATCAACCTCCAATCCCGGCATATTTATACCTTTTCCGGATAAAACGGATATGAAGAACGCGCCAGCTCCAAAACCAGCGACCGCTATTCCCGTTGCCAGTCCGAGTTTATCGGGGAACCACTTGCCAATAGCCGCAATTGGGCAAACATAACCAATACCTATTCCAGCTCCTGCAACAAATCCAAGCGTTATTACTACCCAGAGGAAATTTCCTGGCGTGAAACTCGCGAGGATGTATCCGAGCCCGAGAACAAGCGCTCCTGCGAGTGCTACTTTTCTGGGTCCGAGCTTATCCTGCCATTTTCCGGCTACTACCATAACCAGTGCAAAGGTTGCAAGTGCTGCTGAAAAAACAATTTGCGTTTCGGTTACGCTCCAACCAAAACCGCCAAGCGCTACTTCTTTTTTAAGCTCCGCAGCGAAAACACTCCACGCGTAGACTGCACCGAGGCATAATTGGAGCATGAGCGCTCCAACCAATACTACCCATCTGTTCTCCATCTTATTTTCTGATCCCATGGTACCACCTCAGAAGATGTTAGTTACCGGATATTATATAAATAAATACCGCTTTTTCTCATCAACTCTGAATCAGTGTGAAATCAGAACGTAGCACTTACAAGATTACACCAATTTCATTTCACCGTGTACCTGTTCAATCTTGCACGTGGGCTATCCGGTTCTACGAGCATTTTGGGTTCCGGTTGGTATCGTCAGAGGAAAAGTACAGACATCTACGGAGATATTGGAATATACCAGAGCGGCAGGTGGATACGTCAGTCGTGCTGAGACTTGTACGATAGTCTCCCTTTTGTTTATTCCTTTTACCAAAAAAGCTAAAAGCTTCTTTTCTGCCGACTGAAGATTTTTTCTACGGTTTCGATCGAATCAATCTCATCGACTGAGAGGTCCCACCGTATACGCTTGATGCGTGGGAATCGGAGTGCGTACCCTATTTCGTATAACGAACTTTTCTGTATCTCGTCGAATTTCACCTCGACTACCACTTGGGGCTCGACCAGAAAGGTCCGCCCTCGCTCTTCCCGTGTGATGCCTTTGAAGTGTTCCGTCATCTCCTCGATCTCCGCGTCTTTCAGGCCACCAAACGCTTTCGCTATGGGCACGAGATTACCGTCTCTGTCCCGCGTTGCAAATGTATACTCAGAGAGCAGATTCGCACGCTTGCCGTGACCGTATTCGACCGCGATAACGACCAGATCCAATGTTTCTGCCGCGGGTTTCAGCTTCAACCATTCACTACCCCTTTTCCCTGGCGTGTAGAGCGAGTGTGGATTCTTGATCATCAGCCCCTCAAATCCGAGGTCTAAAGCCTCCTGGAACATAATCCGCGCTTCCGCACTGCTCTTTGTGAGGCTACATTTCGCTATTTCTATGTGCTCGATATGTTGAATCACCGTGCTCAACAGTTCCCGCCGTTTTAGCAACGGTGTATCAATAAGGGCTGTCCCGTCGAGATAAATAAGGTCGAAGACGTACAGTTTCACCGGAATCTTCCGTGCAAACTCCTCAACTCGATGCTTTCTCCTGAGCCGCTTTATCAGCTCCTGGAACGCTTTTGGCGAATGTTCAAAGGGAATGATCTCGCAGTCCACGATAAACGAATGCGGAATCGTTTTTATTTCCTCTACAATTTCGGGAAGCGATTTACTCACCTCTTCGGCTTCCCTTGTGAATATACTTACCACATCATCATTCTTATGAATGCTGAGTCGCGCACCATCATATTTGAATTCAAAGAGCGCTTTATCAAATCGTTTGAAGCCTTCTTCGAGCGTATCGGCAGTTTCCGCAAGCATCGGTCTTAGTGGTCTGCCGAGCACGGTTGAAAGTGTCTGTAAAGTCTCAGGCTGCTCTTTTGCAATTCGTGCCACTTCACCTATATCTGACCTGACCATATACGCTTTTCTGAGCACTGCCACGTCTACCGAAAATGCTTCTGCAATTGCTTCCTCTAATAAACCCTGCTTGAAGCCGTAGCGCATCTCACCAGTTATGGTCTTCACAATAAACTTCGCCTCCTCGGGCGAACTCTGATTCAGTAATCCCATCAAAATAGTTTTTTTACGCCGTAGTGACTCCTTACCGCTGAGCGTTGCGATCTTTACAAGCGCGTTGTAGCACTCTTCGACCGTTAGGGGCTCCGCGATTAACGAGACGGAAATCTTAGGGTTCTGCTCGAAGATCAATTCGACTGCGGAGCCAAGATCGCCGAATTTGTTATACGCGATTCTTAAATCCGCTTCAGATACGTGTGTCACTGCTCGAATTCCATCCCAGATGCTCGACCACCCGAGTCGGAGTTCCTGTGCCGAATAGTCCGGGAATATTTTGCCTCGGAGCATGTAACAAACTAACGCTAACGTTTCAGAGGGCGTCTTTCGCAACAACGCAGCAACAAGGGATATCTTCTTCAGTTTACTTGATGTCGCTCTTACTTTTTCGTAGACTTTGGTGAGTTCGTTTAAAAGCATGTAATTAGATAGATATATGCTTAACAGTAAAATATTGCCGATTAACAAATTTAGAGAATTTCAGATAAACTTTCAACGTTAAAGTTAGCTCAAAAAATTCAGAAAGCAAATATCTTTTACCGTTTTAAAAAGGAAGATTTGTTGAAAAAGGCCGTTCTGTTAATTATTGCCGCATACACGCCTCCAAAAACGCTTTAAACGGTGGTGACGGCTTGTTCTGCCTCGACTTGAACTCCGGATGGAACTGCGTAGCGAAGAAGAACGGATGTCCCTCGATTTCTACTATCTCCATCCTCATTCCACTCCTGTCAGTGCCTGAAAAAATCACCCCATCTCGCTCTATCTGCTCTATATACTCTGGATTAACCTCATACCGATGCCGATGCCGTTCTACTATCTTGTTCTTGCCGTAGATACGCTCTGCTAACGTATCTTTCCTTATAAAGACTTCGTAATTGCCCAATCGCATCGTTCCGCCCATTTCGTCCACCTCTTGCTGCTCCTCCAGTAAATCTATCACGGGATGCGGCGTCTCACAATGCTCGGAGCTATGTGCGTCCTTTAGCTGTGCGATGTTCCGCGCAGCCTCTACCACCGCTAACTGGAATCCAAAGCACAAGCCCAAAAACGGGATCTTATGCTCTCGCGCGTACGCGATCGCATTTATTTTACCTTCCGCGCCTCGCACGCCAAACCCCCCCGGGACGAGTATGCCCTGGACACCCTCAAAAAACGAATCCAAACCGTCAACACCTTCTAAATCTTCCGCCTCTATCCATTTCGTCTCTACGTTGCACCCCAACTCGGTAGCTGCATGCTTTATCGCCTCTTTTATGCTCAAATAAGAATCCTCTAACTCTGCATATTTACCCACGAGTGCTATGCATATCTTCACACCTTCAGACGATTTCTTCCTCCGCTCTACCATCTGCGCCCATTCGTGGTCTTCCGTTAGCTGCGTTAACTGCAGCTTTCTCATGGTGTACTCGGCAATGCCTTCTTGCTCGAGCAATAGTGGCACCTCGTAAATATCACCTGCATCCGGTGCACTAATCACCGCTTCCTTCTTCACGTTACAGAACATCGCTATCTTCGCTTTCACATCCTCTTTTAGCGCTTTTTCACAGCGGCATACAATGATATCCGGCTGCAGCCCTAATTCACGGAGTGCCTTCACCGAATGCTGTGTCGGCTTCGTCTTTGGCTCGCTCAAGAGCGTAAAAGGCACTAACGTTACGTGCACGAACAGAAAATCGTTTCCATCCTCCTCGCCCTGCATCTGCCTGACCGCTTCCAGGAACGGCATGCTCTCAATGTCACCGACCGTCCCACCTATCTCCACCAGGCAGACATCCGCGCCGCTCTTCTCCGCAACACTCCGTATCCGTGCCTTTATCTCATCCGTCACATGCGGTATTATCTGCACAGTCTGCCCCAGATATTCTCCCTTCCGTTCCCGCTCTATCACCGCGGAATAAATAATGCCAGTAGTTATATTATGCTCTCTGCCCAGCTCTACATCCATGAACCGTTCATAATGGCCCAAATCGAGGTCAACCTCCGCGCCATTACCTAAAACATAAACCTCACCATGCTGAAACGGATTCATCGTTCCCGCATCTATATTTATGTACGGGTCAATTTTTATTGGCACGATGTTGTAGCCTCGGTTCTTCAATATTCTACCGATGGAGGCCATGGTGATACCCTTGCCAAGCCCGCTCATCACTCCTCCGGTCACTACTATATACTTCATCATCAGTCCTTTATCTCAGTTCTTCTTTGGTAATACATATAAACAAGAAAAGGTTTTGTTTTGTTAAAAATTGTAAATAACGATAAAAAGGAAAAGCAACGCGGCGATTAAGGCGCTGACAAACAAATAACTTGGTGAATCGCTAAAGATGTCTATATGAAGAATTAAAACGACCAAAACAAAAAAGATAATCGCAGCACATGCTGATACCGCCAATCGCGATAAGAGCACTCTTTCCTCTGCTGAAATTGTAAATTCCTTCTTTTTCTTTTCCTTTTCCTTTTCCTTGCTCGTTACATCTTCCAATTCCCACTCTTCTCTCTCCCGCTCTTCTCCCTTTTCCTTTTCTTTTGACTCTACTATCTCCACTGCAAAACTCCGTTTTGTCGCTCCGTATCCAGTACTGACGAATATCGCCCCGGTTCCCGACTCATTTAACGCTCCTGCATAGCTCTTGGGCAGTCTTACAATTGCTGCTATCTTCTCCTCATCTATTACGTACACCTTATCCTGCATTATCATCAACTTGTCCCGTATCTCCGTGCTCAGCGAAAAATGCACATGTGTTGGCTCTCCACGATTAATTACAAGTAGCTCGAAACTCGTCTCCTCTCCTGCTCTCAGCGGAATCCTCAGTACTTCATGCCCGAATTCTATCGAATTCAAACTCTTTCTACTCAGGTATATCTTCTGCTGTATTCTTTCCATCTCCTCTTCGCTCATCGCCCGTCTGAAGGCACTAATCAAATAATGGAATTTGCACAAATCACTCAAATAGAGTTTTGCCCGAACTCCGGCGGCAAGAGATTAGGAATGCCTTCCGCAATAGGATAACGCTGGTCGCATTTCCGGCAATATAAACTCCCACTCACAATCTCTCCCCTGTCGTCCTCCTCTTCCATACTCAATTCCAAATCTCCCTTGCACACTGGACAGGCAAGTATATCCATCAGCTCTTTCTTCATCGCGTATCTTATGTATCTATCGTATCCCACTATTTTTTAAGGGATGGTTCAAGTTAAATGTAACGTTCTTGCTAAGCTAAGGAAGATAAGGAAGGATGAAAAGTAGAATGTTTGTGCCCTCAAACCACCTGGAAATAATAGGCGTAGCTGAACTCCCGGAGATCAAAGAAGGCGATGACTTAACGCACTTATTTCTTGACGCTGTGGAAGAGGGAAAATTGGAATTAGAAGACGGCGATGCAATTGTCTTCACTTCTAAAATGGTGTCAAAGAGCGAAGGCAGAGTCGTTGACCTTTCCGGTGTGCGTGTGAGCGGTGACGCTGAAAGAATAGCAAAAGAAACAGAAAAAGATCCAAGAATCGTTCAACTCGTACTCAGTGAGGCAAAAGCAATCGTAAGAATGATGAGAAATCACGTTATCGTCGAGACAAAGCATGGTTTTGTCTGTGCAAATGCGGGCGTTGACGAATCTAACGTTGAGGAGGGAAAAGCAGTATTACTACCAAAAGACCCGCAGGAAAGCGCTCGGCTGCTTAAAGATGAAATAGAAGAGCGAAGCGGTAAAGCAATTTCCGTCTTGATCTCCGATTCGTTCGGTAGAGCTTTTCGTGATGGCGTAACGGGCATCTGTATAGGTGTCTCAGGCATTCCCGCTCTGGTGGACAGGAGGGGAGAAGAGGACCGATTCGGAAAGATCGCGCAGATAACAAAAGAAGCGATTGCAGATGAGATATGCGCGGCGGCGAATCTCGTAATGGGGGAATTCAAAGAGGGCGTACCAATAGCGATTGTCCGCGGGTTAAAGTTGGAGCGATGCGAAAGAGATATACAAGACCTTCTGTTCAACAAGGAGGACGATCTCTTCAGGTAGCTAACGTTTGTTAATACAAAACTTTTTGTTAATGATATTATAGTAATATTATAAATATAGGAAGGACAATGGTTAAAAGATTGGCGGCACTTGATGAGAACAAATGCATTGGGTGCATGGAATGTATGTTTGCCTGTTCGCGGCGGGTGGGCAGGGGCGGATTTGACAAATCAGCGATTTTCGTACGGTCCGCTGGCGGCATAGAACGGGGGTTCGTAATTGTTGTCTGTCGAGCATGTGAGAATCCGCCCTGCGCAAAAGTCTGTCCTACTGATGCGTTACGGGAGAGAGAAGGCGGAGGCGTGATATTGGATGAGGATACCTGTATCGGCTGTGGTTTTTGCGCGCAAGCCTGTATCATGGGTGCCATTTTCTGGGATGACGAAAAGAACAAGCCCATTGTGTGTAAATATTGCGGAAACTGTGCGGATTATTGCGTGCATGACGTCATTGATCTAGTTGAGGTTAAAGTTGGAGCTTAGAGGGGAAAGATGAAAGCACAAGATATGAATAGGGTTCTGTACATAAATTTGGCGAAGAAGGCCATCACAATAAAGCAGAGGGCTGATTTATTTGACGAATATTTAGGCGGTACTGGTGTTGCGATAAAGCTCTTGGAAGAAGAATGCCCGAGGGGTATCGATCCTTTGAGTGCTGATAATCCAGTAATTTTTGCCGTTGGACCACTCACAGCATTATATCCCTCAGCCTCGAAGACCGTGGCGATGTTCAAATCCCCGTTAACCGGTAACCTTGGGGAAAGTCACTGCGGTGGAAGAAGTGCAATGGCTATTAAATTTGCGGGATACGGGGCGATTGTTATCCAGGGTTCAAGTGATATTCCGGTATATTTGGCGATACACGGGGATGATGTGCACTTCAGAGATGCCTCGTCTATCTGGGGTGTGGAGGCATACACCGTTGGCAGGATTTTGCGAGAAGTTGAGAAGGGCTCAGGTGTAAGAACCATTATACGGATTGGAAGAGCGGGAGAAAAACTGGTGCGGTATGCTTGTGCAGTATGTGAAACCTATCGCCATTTCGGTCGACTTGGCTTGGGTGCAGTGATGGGCTCGAAGAAATTAAAAGGCCTGGTTATATCAGCAGATAAGAGTTTAGAGATACCAGAAGCTAAAAGGAAGGAATACAAGAAGGTTTTCGATGAGTTACAAGACGTGGTGGTCAAAACGGACGCGATGGAGAAATATCACGATTTAGGCACATCGGGAAAGATTTTCGACCTGAATAAAATTGGAGGTATGGCCTATAAGAATTTAGAGTCTGCAAGTGCACCGGAGGAGATTGCGAGAGAATTATCAGGCGAGAACTTTGCGGAAAAGTTGCTTTCAAGGCGCGTTGCATGCTCTCAATGCCCGGTGGGTTGTATTCATTTAGCATCGCTCAGGGAGATGTACGAGCCGGGCTATTATTTCAAGACCACCACTATCGTCTACGATAACGAGCCGATTTGGGCGACCGGATTTATGCTTGGGATGGAGAGAGCCGAGGATTGCCTGAGGCTGATTGATACGGTTGATAGGGTTGGCATGGATGTAATGAGCACCGGAGTGATATTGGCATGGGCGACGGAGGCGTATGAGAATGGGATCATAACGAAAGAGCATACTGACGGCCTTGATCTCAAGTGGGGCGATGTTGGAGTGTATTTAGAAGCAATACGTAAGATCGTGGAGATGCCAAATGAATTCTATCAAAATCTGGCTAAGGGCTCTGAATATGCATCGAGTGTTTACGGCGGGCAGGATTATGCACTTGCATTTGCCGGAAACGAGATGCCGGAATACCATACGGGAATTGCATGCTACCTCAATAATCTTACAGGTGCAAGGCACAGCCATCTTGATTCCGCGGGCTACGATCTCGACCAGAAGCTAATGGGGAAGGAATACCGCATTGAAGAAGTTGTGGAGAAGTTATTGAAAGAAGAGGAATGGCGACAAATACTCTCAAGTCTCGTGGTCTGCTTCTTCGCACGGAAAGTTTACACGCCGGAAGTAATACCAAAGGCGTTAGATGCGATCGGGGTCGAAGACTGGACTGCAGAGAAATTAGAAGAGCTTGGCAGAGAAATCCATCGTGCTAAGATGAACTTCAAGTTCAGAGAAGGTTTTGACCTCGACAAACTTCGCATACCGAAGCGAATTTTCGAAGTGCCAACACCGCACGGGTTATTAAAGGAAGAGGAGCTTAGAGAAGCTATTGCACTCTTTAAGGAGAAAATTGGAAGAGGATAAGCAAGCACTAGCTACGATGAAAGAAATGTTGTAATTGTATAGTTAAGGATGAAGAGGCATGATACATTGTTGATACAAGATGCAGGAGAAGAATGCATTTCAGACATGAGGATAACGTGATAGCTTTATCCAGAAGAGGAATCAGGATGAAAAATCCTGATTAAAACCGTGGAATCTGGTCATAAATCATAGTCATGTATCTTGCATCCGACATCTTGAAACCTTGCAGCTAATCAAACACGGTTTTTTTATATATCTATTGTTTTAGTTTGTCTATGACCTTCTGGGATAAGCATGCTGAGACGCTACCCCGAGATAAACTTGAGGTGTTGCAGGTTAAGCGTCTGAAGGACACGGTAGCCCGCTGCAGAAAATCCATCTTCTACAGAAAACGTTTGAAGGACGTAGATGAATCCCGGTTCAGTAAGCCCGAGGATGTATCACTGCTTCCGTTTACGACAAAAAATGACCTGCGCATTAACTATGACTTTGGTCTGGTGACCGTACCACGGGATGAAATCGTGCGGATGCATTCCTCTTCAGGCACCACGGGCAAAGCTACTGTCATATTCCATTCACGAACAGATATTGAGACTTGGTCTGATCTTGTTGCTCGGTGTATTGTTATGACCGGAGCGAATAAGGCGGATGTCTTTCAGAATATCATCAGTTATGGCATGTTCACCGGCGGCCTGGGACTCCATTACGGTGCTGAGAAGGTTGGCATGCTGACCATCCCCTCAGGCGTCGGCAACACCAAACGTCAGATACAGTTGATGAGGGATTTTAATACCACTGTCTTCCATGCAACACCCTCGTACATCTTGTATGTTTCCGAAGTAATGGTTCAGGA
Organism: Bathyarchaeia archaeon; assembly: GCA_035529655.1. Classification (GTDB taxonomy): domain Archaea; phylum Halobacteriota; class Syntropharchaeia; order Alkanophagales; family Methanospirareceae; genus JACGMN01. The sequence goes on along the minus strand of DATKWH010000059.1, from coordinate 7,069 downwards.
AGGCTTTGACCCGAAGGAGTTTGATTTACGTATCGGTTTTGTGGGCGCAGAGCCTCATTCAGAGCAAACCAGGCAGAGGATAGAAGACATCTATGATATATCTGCTTTTAATTCTTACGGTATGTCTGAGCTTAACGGTCCTGGCGTAGCCTTTGAGTGTGAAGAAAAAAACGGCATGCACCTTTGGGAAGACCAATACCTTCTCGAAGTCGTTGATCCGGATAATGGCGAAGTGCTTGCCCCTGGGGAGGAAGGCGAGCTTGTTATTACTACGTTAGGCAGGGAAGCTATGCCTATACTCAGATACCGGACAGGGGATCTTGCCAGAATCGTTGACGATGGCAAGAAATGCTCCTGTAGTAGGACACATGTAAGGATCTCGCGTATAAAAGGGCGCTGTGACGACATGCTCATCGTTAGAGGGGTTAATCTTTATCCAAGTCAGATCGAAGACGTCTTGATGAGTTTTCCCGAAGTCGCAACAACCTATCAAATCATCCTGGAGCGTGAAGGCAGCCTTGATTCCCTGACAGTCCGGGTAGAGTTGTATCCTAAAATGTTTGACGGCGACCTGAGGAAGCTTAAGAAACTTGAATCTGATATCCTCAAGAGTATCCAGGACGAGATTGTTGTAAGACCGAGAATAGAGTTTCAAGAGCCCGGAAGCTTGCCGAGGAGTGAAGGCAAAGCGGTGAGAGTTGTTGACATGAGAGGTGAGATGTAAAATGGTTAAACAGATCAATGTCTTCTCTGAAAATCGGCCTGGGAAGCTTGAGCAGATAACAGGAGTATTAGCGGCTGCCAACGTTAATATAATTGCTGTTAAGATCTCTTCTGATGAGGAATACGGGGTATTAAAGTTCCTGGTTGACGATCCTGAGAAGGGCTTTCGTGCATTTAAACAGGCAGGCGTCACCGTTTCTTTGAAGGATGTTTTGGCGGTTGGTGTGGAAAACAAACCAGGAAACCTGCATGCATCACATGCTGCGCATCCTAAAGAAAGACAACATAGATGTAGAGGACTGTTATGGCTTTGTAGTAGATAGCGAGAAGAAGGCAATAGTAATTCTGGAGGTAGATAATCCTGCAGCTGCCCGGAAGATACTCGAACAGCACAAATACCGTCTGATAGGAAGCTCAGAACTCTATAGCCTTTGATCTTCGAATTATTTGAAATACGCTAACGGCGAGAAAAAAACATAAAGCTTTATAGAGTGTATGCACACATCGCACATTTCGTGATGCTCGGACTACCTGAACTCACCGTCTTCACCGTTGGGGGGGGCATTCGTCCTTATTGTTCTGATACTCTTTTTATGGGCATTAAAATTCCGGGAGGTCTACTGATGACGGATATCGTCACAGCCGTTATTATCGGAGCGTACTTCTTACTCCTTATTGGCATTGGAGCATGGGGGTCGAAGAAGATCCATATAACATAGGACTACATCGTTGCAGGGCGATCGCTCGACTTCTGGGTCTTCACTATTTTGATGGTGGCATCCAGCTGTAGCGGCATGACTCTCGTCGGTGCCGGCGTCTTTGGATATTACCATCAATTTGTGGCGAAGCTTCCAGTACATTTAAGCCTCTATGCACTGATCATATCCACAGTAGCAATGGTTGTGGTCAGCCTGCTTACCAAAAAGAACAGTGATTCCGTCCTCGATGCAACGATGACTGGCTTGTACATCCAGCCAAAATGAATTTATAAACTAAAAATCGATGTTTTAAAACACACACATACATGACATACATGCTAAAATCCCGATAGTGCTAATGTGCGTGGGATGAGTATTTTTGACAGAAATGGGGAAACAAAAAGCGAAAGCGGCTGCAAATGCAGAACTGACGGTAAACGAAAAGAGAGTTTTGCAAGTCTTAGGTGGCGAGAGAGGTAGACCACTGGATCCAAGAACCTTATCTGAAGTGACGGGCATAAACGAAGATGCCGCGATGCAAGCTGCTTTTATGCTCGCTCAGAAGGGTCTTTGTAACATAAAAGAGGAAAAGAAGGTTTATTATCGCTTAACGGGGGAAGGGAAGGAATACGCGGAGAAAGGGCTACCGGAGCGAAGAGCGCTGGATTTTTTAATAGATAAGAAAGGAGCAACCATTGTAGAATTTAAAATTTTGTTTCATGATGAGAAGGAAGCGAATATATCAACAAGTTGGTTATTGAGAAAGGGGTGGGCACGATTTGCGGAGCAAGACGGCGAAAAGGTTTTAACACCAACGGGAAATACTTCTTGGGGGCATCTAGGATATAATGTAGACGAGGAGTTTTTGAGAATTGCGCGAGATGAAGGGGAAGTAGAGGAGAATACATCGATAATCAAGATAAAGGAAATAATTCCAGAATTAGCGGATAAATCACTAAAGAGTGTTTTAGGCGATTTGGTCAGAAAAAGGAACTTGGTAGCGCATAATGAAGTGATTAAGCGAAAAATAACGATTACAGAAGCGGGCCAGGAACTCGTTTCACAAGGTATCTCAGTCGAGGAGGAGATAGCACAGCTCACGCCAGAACTCATAAGAACCGGGTCGTGGAGGGAGTGTAAATTCAAGACGTATGATGTGAATCTACCATCAAAGGAGGATTATCCTGCGAAGATACATCCTTATCAGCGGATTTTAGACATGATGCGGCGCATTTTTACGGAGATGGGGTTTGCAGAGATAAAAGGGGACCTTATTCAAAGCGCGTTTTGGAATTTTGATGCGCTATTCGTGCCACAGGATCATCCGGCACGAGAGATGCAGGATACCTTTTACTTGGGCGTGAAGAAGCCCTTAGACGTGAGTGAGGAAATAATAAGAAACGTTAAAGAGATGCATGAGCACGGTGGCTCGTTAAATTCCACCGGGTGGGGCGGCGAATGGAGAAAAGAGTTGAGTGAGGAGCTGCTGCTGAGGACGCATACCACTGCTGTTACGTTAGGGTATCTGGCATCGCATCCAGAGCCGCCGGTGAAGGTCTTCTGCATTGACCGCGTGTATCGTCGTGAAACCATTGATCCAACGCATCTTCCCGAGTTCGACCAGTTGGAGGGGATTGTTATGGACAAAGGCGTAACATTCAGCAACTTGCTGGGTTTACTTGCAACGTTTTACAGGAAGATGGGCTTCCCTTCGATACGATTCCGGCCGGGTTATTTCCCGTATACCGAGCCCTCGGTAGAAGTGGAGGTGTATATGCCTGAGCACGGCTGGTTAGAATTGGGTGGTGCGGGTATATTCAGGGAAGAGGTAACAAAGCCTGTCGGTGTGGAATATCCGGTCTTAGCCTGGGGACTCGGTATAGGCAGGCTTGCCATGCTGAGCTTGGGATTGACCGACATACGGGATCTGTATCGGTCGGACATAGACTGGCTGAGGAAGACAAGGATCTTCCGGTGACAGTTCTCTCGAGATTTTTTCCTTAAATCTTATGGCACACAGCTGGGCTACTCGCATCACAATCCATCTTTGGCATGGTGTATAACGGTTCCATTATATCAGCCGTTCGTCGAAAGCGAATGTCCCGAAAGGCAAATAGAAAACAGAAACGTATATGCGGTGTTATACGCTTCTAATGAGCTTTTTTTTGGAAAAAATCATCAGAGTTATTTTCTATTTTCAAGCCATAAATACATATCTAAATGAACTCGAGGCATCTTTTCTTTTTGCGCTTCTTTTTGAGCAAAATCCTGAAATTTATCGCTTTCATTTTTTGTTAATGCTTTTAATCCAGACCACTGAGGGAGTTCTTTTCTTATATCTCTTTTTTTTAAGACCACGTGCTACCGCGCTATCAAGAGTGATTTCAAGAAACGGTTCGATTTTTTCCAAGTTGTATTCTTTACATAAATATGTGTTATATAGTGCATCACGTAAAAATAAATTCAGCGCTTTACGTGCCGTACCCCATGGTAATCTAGAGAATTTTAGTAGATTTTCTGTATCGCTATCAAGTAATTCATTAATCTTTTTTTGTTCCTTGATTGATGAATATGCTGATAGATCTAAATCATAACAATACTGTTGTACTTCTTTAAATTTATCTTTTCCTTGATTTCTTAAAGCCGATGGTCCAATGGCTGAGATGGCTGCCTTTTTTTGTACTGTTTTAATAAAATCATCTTCTATCCGAATCATTTTTCGTCCCCTAATACCTTATGGCTTACATGGGTATATCTATATTTCGAACACGTTTCACAATGCTCACACATCCAGCACCACGCGCGTGTGCCAGACCTCGTTCTTCTTCACTTCCATCATGTTATAGGTAACCGCTTTGATGATGATGCCAGATTCGTGCTTCGCAGGATCGAATCTTCCGCCTCGGCACTTTCCACTGATGCTAAATTGAGATTTGTCCACGGTTATATCGAATTCTTTTATAACCAGCGATTCCGACTCGAACAGAAAGAGCATCTCATCCAGCCAATCGAACATCAAGCTGTAAAGGTCTTCTGCCTGTACCGTTACTGCCCTTGTCTCCGCCGGTTCAATCGCATCGACATCAGTCATGAAGCTGTACATAGCGAGCGCGGCATTGGCGAAGAGCTCCTCTAACGTGGTACCGTAGGCTTCGAAGCCCACGTCCGAGGGATGCTCGATATACCTGTATCTGGTTTCTTCTTCTCGTGTCATTTGCTTATTTTGTGGAGAGGCTGCTGCTAAGCTGTGCTGAGCTAAGGGCAATACCGATAGTTATCTATCAAGTATCAAATAATATTTATAATGAAATAAAGGAAAAGCCAGCGATTAATCCAATCATCACATATATCCTGTTGCTTTGTATCGATAAGAACGTAACCGGCCACGGCTGGCTGCTTCGGCTAGGCAACGCCCGCCCAAACGTTATATGAACCGCAGGCATGTACAGAGGAAATGAAAATGTTCTGGGATAATGAATATAAAAGCAAGGAACGTGTTTGGGGAGAGGGACCAAGTGAGTTAGCCATTGCTGCGGTGGAATACGTAGAAAGTTGCAAAAAACCAAATAACGAGCCAGTAAGTATATTAGACATTGGCTGTGGTTATGGTCGTGATGTTATGTATTTCTCAGAGCATCTGAGCTGCTCCGTTTTAGGAATTGACATATCAGAAGAAGCAATTGGCATGGCCAGAACTACCAGTCGGGAATTGTCAAAGGGGGAAGTACAAGTTCGCTGTTGTGATTTCACAGAATTGGGCAGGTCTAGATATGACGTTGTTTTTGTTGCAAACCTCTACCACTTATTGAGGCCTGGAGAAAGAGAAGAGCTTATAAAGAAGATCAAAGAAGTTCTACTATCAGGAGGATTGCTATTTCTTAATGCCCTTTCTACAAATGATCCTGAAGAGTACGGGAAAGGTATTCCGGTCCCACAAGAGCCTCATTCGTTTCAAAAAGAGAAGTATCTCCATTTCTGCACCCGTGAAGAGCTGGAAGGAAATTTTGGTTTCGTAATAATAAAGGAACTGTACGAACACAAGTATGATGAGCCTCATGTTACAGGAAAGACTCACCATCATATCTCATGGATCTTGATAGGAGAGCATGCGGGCACTTTCAGATAACCCCAGCTAGGAGGTTCCGTTTCACTACTTCGCTCGAATTAGCCTATCGGCGAGCTTCTTTTTCCGTCTTCCGTTTTATACCCACTCACGCTTCGTCGCGTAGCTTTTCAAAGGATCTCAGCGCCTCCCTCGGTCACTCCGGGGCAACTAACTCGTTTCAGAGTGGAAGGTAGGGGGGGTATTACCCCGATCTCGAACGGTTCGAAATCGAACATTTATATGCCTGTGCTCAATCTAGATATAAGTAAGTAAATATGACGGGCCTGTGGACGTTTGCATCTAAGGATGGCAAAGAGCGAGGATTGCTCGCCTCATTCATTCTGCACTCGCTCAATCAGCAGCCCAAGTCAGGCTACGAATTGCTGAAGGAGATTGAGGCAAAGACAGAAGGACTATGGGCGCCAAGCAAAGGAACGCTCTACCCGATCCTGAAACAGTTAGAGGAGGAGGAACTAATACAAGTCTGCAAGACGGGTAAGCGCTCAAAGACTATTTTCGAGCTCACACCGAAGGGAGAAGAAGCACTACGAAATATAAAAGAGTGCAGGAAAGAATCACGGGAGAAACTGCTACAGTTTAGGAATTTGCTTATTGACATCTTTGGCGAGGAGAATGTAACATTGAGAGGCCTGCTTTTTGAAATACGGGACGTGATTGATGACTTGTCTCATGATAAGAAAACGCAAGCAGTCGAGATACTCGAGCAATGCCTTGCGGATTTAAAGAGGTTGGATTGAATAACATGGTCGCGATAAGTGTTGAAAATCTAACGAAGAAATTTAACGGCTTTGTCGCTGTAGACAACATTTCGTTCAGCATAACTAGGGGCGAGATTTTCGGCCTGCTCGGACCTAACGGAGCGGGAAAGACGACTACTATCTCCATGCTTTCGACTTTATTGCGGCCGACGTCCGGTTCTGCGCTTGTTAATGGCTTTGAGCTCACGAAGAAGGATGATGATATAAGGAAATCGATTGGTATCGTCTTTCAGGATCAGAGCCTGGATGAGGAGCTAACTGCGTATGAGAACATGGATTTTCACGGGCGACTATATCGTATTCCCAAGACGGTACGGCAGCAAAAGATTGTGGAACTGTTGAAGCTTGTTGAACTGGAAGAGAAAAAGAATGATATTGTAAAAACATTTTCTGGCGGAATGAGGCGGCGTTTGGAAATCGCCCGGGGGTTACTGCATGAACCAAAAGTGCTGTTTCTGGACGAGCCGACGCTTGGTCTGGATCCGCAAACGAGAAACCATATCTGGGAGTATATCGAGAACTTGAATAAGGAAAAGGGCATTACAATCATCCTCACCACCCATTATATGGACGAAGCCGACCGGCTCTGTGACAGAGTAGCGATAATGGATAAGGGGAAGTTAATCGCATCGGAGACGCCGGAGAAGCTGAAAGAAGAGATCGGCGGGGACGTGATCACGATAACATCATCGGAAAGAGAGGAGCTGTATGCGAAGCTCAAAACGCTATCCTGGGTTAAGCACGTAGAGCCGCATGACGGCTTT
>DATKWH010000058.1:0-5570 GCA_035529655.1 Bathyarchaeia archaeon | reverse complement strand
GGTGGAGGTGGCTATGGTGAGTCGTCCCGGAGATGAAGTTCGTTTCTATGCTTATTCAAGCTTTACGGTGCTTAACACCGTCAACTTTTTATGTGACTATTACCTATCATATCTGTAAGTTAAGTAGAATAAATAAAGGGGGTGATTGTGATGTGTAGTGTTGGGGGTGGCGATTTCAACCTTGAGGTTGAGGGATTAGAACTCGAGCGATACAAGTGCAATGACTGTGGCAACAAGTTTGGCGGGATGGGCGAGGAAGTGGTCTGCCCGTCATGCCAGTCGGAGAACGTTGTAAAAATATAACGTACCAAGCTCGGTGTTCTCATAGTAACAAGATAAGATGCTGCTGGTACATAGATAGCACTGTAGTCATCGTTATGTAATAATAGCGGAGCATAAACTCACGGAAATTAAAGAACAAAGGGGAAAGATGAAGGAGAATTTAGATACGTTTTTAGAGGAATTGACGCAGATTCATTCGGATTTTAAACTCATTTCCGCCGATAAGATTGAAGTAGCGGAGTGGGTTCGTTGGAAATGCAGGTACGGCTGTAAAGCTTATGGCAAGCATCTGAACTGCCCGCCTTATGTTCCCGCGGTGGAAGAGACGAGGGAACTGATAACGTGTTATGAGAAGGCGATAGTTGCGCGATTTGACGCTCAACCAAACCTCGATGTTCCTCCTTCGCACATCCATCACTTTCTCTGGGATGCGATAAAAGAGTTGTATGACACGATGTTCGAGTTCGAGCGGCATGCATTCCTCTCTGGCTATTACAAAGCATTTGCAATGGTTGGACTTTGCTGCGCGTACTGCGCTGAATGCATACCTGAGAGGGGGGACTCCGGTTTAGATCAAGCACCGAAGCGATTTTGTGAACATCAGCATAAAATGAGGCCAGCGATGGAGGCGTGCGGGATAGATGTTTTCAAGACTGTCAGGAATGTAGGCTATGAGCTGGAAGTGCTCACATCACCTAGTGAAAAGATAACCTTCTTCGGCTTGCTGCTGTTAGAGTGAGTTCAATCTTCACTCTTGAGATTTGGAAATTGTGATTATTTCTCCCGCTATACAAACAACTACCATCTACACAACTCTCTGCTTTGTTCTCAACCTATCAATCTCTTCTTCATCTTCAATCTTCAATACGAACGTACCATGACATGGCTTCACATACGGGAATATTACATTACCGTCTTCCACTCCTACAAAAATCGGCGGAACGCCAATCAAATAAACGTCAAACAGTTTATATCCGGGTTCTATTTCGTAAACCTCTTTAAAATTCCCTTTTATAAATTCTCGCCCTTCTTTAAACGAAATGTTCGATAATAAGATCTTATAGTCCATCAATTCGATACAGCCCATCTCTTTACCTCCTTCATCATATTGTCTATCTTCTTCTTCAATGGCATTGGATTATGAACCGCTTTGGCAACGAGTTTCTCGCACTCGAAAGCGATCTGCCCCGAGATGGACTCGGCATCGCTACCGAAAATGATTGCAAAGAGTTTTGCGTTCGATATGCTTTGGATAGTCGCGAGATACGATATCCCTGCATCGTTATGCACGAAAACGGTGCACAAATCGAAATCAATTCTCTTTTCGGCGAGTGATTCAATGCATTTATCCAAGTTCACCATCTTCTCTGCATCTACATAGTGCCCTTGCGGGTCCGAGACTCTCAGGAGGTGGAGCGCGGCATCTGTTCCCGCAACAAAGACCGCCATCCCTGCATCTTTTAGCTTGCTCGCAAGGTATAGTGCAATGCCCGTCTGAACGGGCAGTTCCGGACATCCTAACAGAAGCAACGCTTTTTTATTCATCTGTCAAATAAATCATTTCATTCTAATGCTATTAGTTTTAGAGCAATCTTATAGCAAGTCTTTCCGCTTTTAGTCTTGCATTCCCTCTTAATTCTTTCCCTCTTCAAAAATCCCATCACGTAAAATCGCCTAAGCTCGTTCGAGATTGATTTTGTACTGACCTTTGAGAGCATCGTTAATCCTCTGTGAACCTTTCGGATTCTGTGATGGAACGCCTTATCACAGAAGGGGGGACAGCCCTGGTTTTGAACCCTTGTTTACCAAAGTGTGACCCGAGTATCTGCAATACCTGCCTGAACTCCATAGTTCATCATACGATTATATGACGAACTCCTATTTAAAACTTTTTAGAGAAAAGTTTTTGTAAAGCATTCATTCATTTATTCATTCATCCCCTTCCCTTATTTCCCTTATCCGCTTCAACGCCGCAATCGCATCCTCGCGCTTCAAATCTCTTCTTTCCTCTCGCAAAAACTTCTTGAGCTGCTTCAAATCCACATTTAGTTCTTCTTCCGCATTTGATAAAATTATTTCATAATCCCTCTCCGGGTAATACAACGATTTCGCGACCTTCAATATTTTCTCTTCCACCTCTTTATTTATTATCCCCTTTTCTTCCGCGAGTTCGAGATTGTACCGTATATTCACCAACGGCTCGGATAGCGGCCTAAACGTCTCTGGATCAAAAAGTAATGCGACCTCATCGTCCGAAACCAGCTCGCCATTCTTGTATTGCTCATATACCCGTCCAATACCTTCCATACCATAAACATCAAGTTCAGAAGCTCTCAAAGCGCCCATACTCGAAGCACCTATCACTTTAACACCTTCTTCCAGCGCGTAAAGTATCTCACGATGCGCTATTGCACAAGCTTGAAAGAATACGCCATCTATCAATCCAATTACCCCGGCCCCCTTTTTTACGGCCATGAAAATATCTCCCCGACTCGCAGGCGGTCGATACTCAGCATCCAAGATATTCTTTGCAATTTCCGTATCAAGACTCGGTCCCAGGAACACGACTACTTTTCTTTCGGGCATTCCTGCACCTCCTGCCTATCCTTTCACCATCCACACCGTACATCTCCAATCCCGGCACGATCACTCTCACCACGGGTACGCCTATCTCCTCTCTCGTCAAGTCCACCACGATCAGTCGCTCTAATCCCCCCGCTTTTAATCGTGCCGTCACGTGTTTTATATCCTCGAGGAAATCATCATTATCCACAGAAAAGGATTCCACGCTCTCTAAATCTTCCTCCTTCGATATTTCAAACCAGTGCTCGTTCTGCTTTCGCATCCACTCGTATCCCATTATCCTTCTTACGTCCGCGGTCGTAGTATCTTCTCTCGCACCATGTATCTGAGTGAGTCTGCTCTGTGCAACTTCGGTAACCGCTCGCATAATCGCAACGCTCGCATTCGTATGTGTACCCATCCCAATGGTGAGCAGTGTTGGGTCCCTCAACATCTGGTCATCCGAAACGGCCGCGAAAGTCGGTACACAGATGTCACTCGTTATATCCCGTATAAGCACCGAAACATCAGCATTCAGGAAATTATCTATGAGGTTACGGATCTCGCCTCCCCCGTCTATGTTCACGGCAGGGCCGGTATTCCGTGTTATTTCCACCAACGACCATGCGTCTCGTTCGATTACTTCCGCAAGCCCGTGAAAAATCGCCTCCTCCAGCTCGTTTCCACCTGCCAAGCCGTTCGTATTCGCCCGAAACAGTCTGACCCTATCGTATCGTGATGGTAATGGATGGAATACCGCATTTGCAGGCACATATATCTCCTCATCCTTCATCAAATCATAACCTTCCACCCACGGGATACGAACATCCTCGACCTCCTTCACATAATCCGGTAGAATCAAATCACGGGGGTTTAACGCGTTCTCCTTCGCGCTAAGCTCTGAATAACTATCCACTAAAAGTTCGCTGTCCCTGACTTCCGCGGAGTATCGTTCTATCGCCTCCATCATTGCAGAAACTCTCGCTTCATCTGCTGTCGTTCCTTTACCATTATACACCGATATTGCACCGCCCTCTGCATAGGGTCTTATGCTTGAGAATACCGGTATCCCTATCCTATCAAGTCCTGTTATGTCCGCAACGCGTGTAACACCTGCGGCAGGCATCTTTGGATCCACGCGCGTAAAAGTCTCCTCTGGAGGAACTGCACGATGCGTGCCCTTCTTATAGCCCTTGATACATGACTTGAGTTTCATTTTGTTAAATAGCTGTTTATCGCTCTAAGATATTAAATCAGCACAATCCACACACGTCGGGTTCCTCTCAACCATAAACTCCTCCATTCTTGTATCCATACCATCCCAGACCAGAAGTCTATTGGTCAACAGCTCGCCCATGCCTACTATATATTTCACCACCTCTGTTGCTTGAATACTACCTATAACACCACATGTAGCACCTATTACCGGGAACGTTTCCGGCGGCTGCTCTTCCGGGAATATGCACCGTAGGCACGCGGTATTCCCGGGGATTATCGTGGTCACCTGACCTTCAAAACCATACACACCCCCATGAAAAAAGGGAATATTCTTCTGTAACGCTACCTTGTTGAGTAAGTATCTCGTTTGAAAGTTGTCCATCGCGTCTACTATCACATCAGAATCTCTAACGATCTCCGCAACGTTATCTCCATCTATTCGCTGACTCAGCACCGTTACTTCCACCTCGGAATTCATCTGCGAGAGCTTCTCCTCAAACGATTCCGCTTTCTTCTTACCTATGTCCTTATCCCAATGCAGTATCTGGCGGTTTAAATTGCTCAACTCCACTGTATCATCATCAACGATCCGTATCCTTCCAACCCCAGCAACCGTTAAATATGTAGCGGATACAGAGCCGAGTCCACCAGCGCCAGCTATGGTTACTGTCGCTCTTTTAAGCTTCTTCTGACCGCGCGCTCCAAATATCTTTAGCTGTCTCGCGTATCTCCTCAATTCTGCTTCATCTACAGAAGCAGCATCCCCTGGAACGTCTCTCATCATACGCCTTATAGTACTCATAGCAGTCACGGCACATCATTCGCCCGTACAGTTCCTGCGCAGCATCCGTTTCCGTCCCACATAACTCGCATTTCGCCATTTTCATTCACCTACACATCATATCCGTCCACTGTGCCCTTGGGTCATTTGCCGAAACTACCGACTTCACTTCCGGCACTCTGTCCTTCAGCGTCGCCTCCACAAAGTTCACCAGTGTGTATTGGCTCATCGGGCATCCTGCACACGCACCAGTCAATCGCACCTTCACTACACCGTCTTCCACGTCCACCAGTTCTATACTGCCGCCTTCCAGCGCTAAGAGGGGTCTTATCTCTTTCTCTATTACTTCTTTCACCTTTTCGAGCATTTTATCTCTATCTATAACAATTAGACATATAAAAAGACACTCGATTATGTAGTTTCTTCGCAGTTCAATACATCCCGACCTCTCTAAACAATTCGTTCCCCTGCCATCGGACCGGGTTTTAGCGAATATATCGCCTCTATTTTTATCTTAACAACTGCTATTGGCGTTGGTCTTCCCCTCTCCTCCGCAAATTTCGCAACCTTCTCATATAAAGGGCCATTTTCTACAAGCTCCGCTTTACCTTTGAATTGGTAGCCATCCATTTTCTCACGGTCCACTGTAGCGACACACACTTCAGGATTATCCTTCAAATTTTGAAGCGTTTTCTTTCCAGTACCTTCTGCGAAAATAAGAGTCTCT
>DATKWH010000057.1:0-13992 GCA_035529655.1 Bathyarchaeia archaeon | reverse complement strand
GATAATTAAAATCCCCCAAATCCTGGTCCTGTCGGTCCCTGAAATCCCGGTCCTGGCATCGTTGCTATAAACGCAGCAAGTATTACTGCATAGATGATTAGCGGAATAGCTATTGCAATAATCACTGCGAGAACCGCCTTTCCGGTAGATAGCTCTTGAAGTTGTCTTACGCCGATGATTCCTACGATAAGCGCCCATATCAATGCGATGAAGTTCACGATTGGAATCCATCCCAGGAGAAAACTCGGTGTCGCTCCATACATCACTGCTTTTATCGTCTCGCCTATCCCATTCCTACCGCCAACGAGATATACCCAGAGGTGAAGCCAGAGTCCATCAATGAAAACTCCGATTATCCCCCCAATGAGTATCGAGACAAAAAAGCCTACTGCGAGCAAAGGCGCCATTGCTGCTCCGAATGGCATCGCCGGTACACCAAACACCCCTAACATTCCTGCGAACAGCGAAAACAGTACTGCAATTAGGATTGCAGAAAGCACTGCGGGTATCATTAGAATAACGACGTAGTACTTGAACGCATCGCCAAGCGTGTCTTCCATAGAGGCATCGAAGGTATCCGAAGGACTGAACAAGAACCCCTTTATTCTTTCCCATATACTCAATACCATTTTGCGTCACTGCAGATAAATAGGGATTTGTCCCTATAAAAACTTTCCCGTAAAACAATACGACTTATTATAAGACATTTACATTATGGTTTCATCCTTCCTATATCCATGTATCTAATACGGCTTTCCTCTCCTTCTTTTTCTTTAAACGAAAATATCATTCGCTTCTTCACGCCATGTGCCAATCTTATCGCCCGTGCTAATTCAGGCATTGAAAAAACATGCTCTTCGGGAAGCACATGAATTAAATCCCTGGAATGTTTCTGGTTTGTTGCCTTGTACACCCTGAAATGTGAGCCAAATTTGAAACCTGTTTTTAATATCAGCCCTTTTTCCCTCAAATCCTCGTAAACAGCGTATTTAGCTATAAAATCGCTTTCTATGGTGGCTGCGTGCTCGACGAACTGCTCGAAACTCAAACTCAGCTCCAGCAGCCCTTTCTTTATCAAATAAGCCGCTTCAACCAGCGAAAGCAGCAGCCTCTTCTCTTTTGTTAACTTCCCAAAGAAATCGTTTTTGTGTAGGTTAACAGCTAAATCAGCATCCCATAAAATTACCTTATCCACAAACAAAAATGCTTTACCCTTTCCACTTCCTTCTCTTTTTACAGCTTCTTGCTCCTCTCGCTTCTCAATCACGTCAAACTTTGCTTCCTTCACCTCATAGTAAGTGATGTCGCTTTCGTCATCCACAACTGCAATAATGGGCTCCTTTCTCATGTTATGAGCTAAAACAATGAGATCCTCCAAATCTTTCACCGATAAAAATTCTCGTTCTGACAAAATGCGGATGAAGTGCCGTGCAGGCTTCGCGCCTGGCTTTGCTCCACGGGGATAGAGCAAAAAATCAACTCTACCGGGCTGCACCACATAGCCGCGCTCCTTCAAATCCTTGTAGGCAATATATCTCGCCCCAAAGTTCGGATAGATGTCCAACGCATGCTTAAAGAAATCCTCAATAGTCAACTCTGATTCTTTATCTTTTTTTATTACTATCTTCCCCGCCTCAAGCAAAAAAGCAGCCTCTTCCAGTGATAGCTTTAATTTATACTCTCGTTCCCCTTTTACACCTTCTCTTTTTTTCCTTACGTAACCCCTGTGTTCAAAACTATCCGCTTCTGACTCTGATACTATGACCTTCTCGCCTGAGAGTACTCCGTGCATCTTTATTGTAATAAACATTTTCTCAGTAAGAAAAGGTTTTGAGGCAACTGCTGATTCTTACACGATAATCCAAAGCCCCATTCATTGATACAAAAAACACATAGAATAAAAGCGGTGAAGAAAGAAAACAATAAACTTTTTAAGTCTCTCTTCCCATGCGCATAAACTAAAATGGATAATGTGGAGTACGACATCGAATACTTCAAGGAGAATGAGTTCGTAAGGAAGAAATGCGAGAAGTGTAGCTCGTACTTTTGGACTCGTGACAAAGAGAGAAAGACATGTGGTGATGCCCCCTGTGAGATTTATTCGTTTATAGGCACGCCAATTTTCAAAGAGAGAAGTCCGGACGAGATACGAGAACTATTCCTATCTTTCTTTGAAGATCGTTCGCACACGAGACTGAAAAGGTATCCCGTAGTAGCACGATGGCGCGATGACATCTACCTCACCATCGCTTCTATTGCTGATTTTCAACCTTTTGTAACCTCGGGCAAAGTCCCTCCGCCTGCAAACCCCCTCGTCATTTCGCAACCCTGCATACGGCTTGAAGATCTCGAATCCATCGGGAAGAGTGGTCGCCACTTAACCGCGTTCGAGATGATGGGGCATCATGCATTCAATAAGAGAGGCGTGGAGGAGATATATTGGAAGAATGAGACCGTGAAGTATTGCGATGAATTTCTGCGACAACTTGATGTAGATCTGGAGAGCGTAACGTATAAGGAAGCTCCGTGGGTAGGGGGAGGAAACGCGGGACCCTGTCTCGAAGTCATCACAGGTGGGTTAGAGCTTGCTACACTCGTTTTCATGGATCTCGAACTTTCTCCTCGTGGTGACATAAACATAGAAGGACAGCAGTATCGGAAAATGGACACGTACATCGTGGACACCGGATACGGTCTAGAACGATTTGTATGGGCGTCCAAAGGTACTCCTACGGTGTATGATGCGATGTTCCCCGAGGTAATAAAGGAATTGGTAAATGCAGCGGGGATTGAGCACCCATTAGAGAAGCATCCAGAGCTAATTATAGTGCATGCAAGCTTGTCAGGATCTCTGGAAAGGGGAGAGATAGCGAAAAAGTTGGGTGTCTCGCTTGAATCTCTCACAAATATATTGGAACCGATAGAAACGATCTATGCTGTTGCTGACCATACAAAATGCTTGGCTTTTATGCTCGCGGATGGTATCGTGCCGTCAAATGCGAAAGAGGGCTATTTGGCAAGGTTGGTCTTAAGGAGAACCTTCAGGATGTTAAAATCCCTGGAGATAGAAACACCCTTGGAGGAATTAGTGCTCATGCAGATAAAAACGCTCAGAAATTCTTTTCCAGAATTGGAAACTTCCGTGGATAGAATTGTTGAAATTGTCTCGCTCGAGAAGAGGAGATATGATGAGACACTTTTAAAAGGAGAAAGAATCATACAGCAGCTCGCAAAGGAATATAAAGATAAAGCTGAGAGAAAAATACCCCTCGAACGACTCATAAATTTATACGATACGCATGGTCTACCGCCGGAATTTGTTAAAGACGTGGTATCTAACATAACAGATTTGAAAGCAGGCAGTGAAGTGAATGTTGATGTTCCAGCGGACTTTTATACGTTAGTTGCGCGTATGCACAGCGAGGAGCGAAAGGACGAGGTGGAACCGTTTGTAGAAAGCATGAAAGAAAAGACGAAGGCAATTCCAGCGACGATAAAGTTGTATTACGAAGAGCCGTTAGCGTTAGATTTCGAAGCTACTGTTTTGGATGTAGTTTGTGGGGCTCTGCTCCACGACCCAGCAAGCCCTGTAAGGGCTTATGATTCTGTCATTTTGGATAAGACGCTCTTTTTCCCTGAAGGTGGCGGTCAACCTGCGGATACCGGCTTTTTGACTTTAGTGCCGAAAGATGAGAGCAGTGCAGCGAGCGTAAAGGTAGTGGATGTGCAGGAAGTCGAGGGTGTTATTCTTCATAAAATAGAGGACGGGAAGATAAGTAAAGGTGCAGCGGTATCAGGCCACATAGATACCAATCGGAGAATCGCACATAAAAAGCACCATACCGCAACGCATATAGTAGTATGTGCAGCGCGGAAAGTGTTAGGAGACCATGTTTGGCAAGCGGGCGCGCAGAAAGGGGAAAAGAGAGCGAGAATCGACATCGCGCACTTCAAACGGATTTCTGATGCTGAGCGCAAAGAAATAGAGATGCTTGCAAACAAGACGGTCATGGAAAACTTAGAAATAAGGACGAGTTTTATGGATCGGAATGACGCGGAGCAAAAATATGGCTCCCATATTTATCAAGGTGGCGTGCCCATCGGTAAGAAAATAAGGATCGTGCGAATTGGCGAGGATGAAGACGTGCAGGCATGTGCTGGCACACATCTTTCAAAGACGGGCGAGTGTGGTCCAATAAAAATATTGCGCACTGAGCGAATACAAGACGGTATCGCGAGATTAGAGTATGCTGCAGGAGAAGCTGCGATCGAGGCGATACAAGCGCAGGAAGAGCTGATAAGGAAGACAGCTTCGATATTAAAAGTACCACCTGAGCAGCTTCCTTCTGAGGTTGAACGGCTCTTTAAGGAGTGGAAACAATTACAGAATTTATCCGAACGATTGCGAAAGGATAGAGCTGAAATGAAATCGCCACAGTTGAAAGCTCGAACACAATTTCAAAAGGAGTATGCAGATTTGCCTCTTCCAACCATAAAAGCAACGGAACCTCTTAAAGAGGGAATCGGATTTATTATAGAGGTGGTCCCTGAGGCAAATGAGAAAGAGTTGAAAAACATTTCATCACAACTAGAAAGAGACGGTTATCCCCATATGCTCATTGGCGGTTCTTATGTTGATTCCAAAGTTAAATTGGTTTCTTCTGTCCCGGGTAATGTGAGTGAGGTAATAAATGCTTCTGAGTGGGCAAAACCGGTTTCTGCGATTCTTGGAGGTCGCAGTGGTGGAACGGCGACGTTCGCACAGGGCGGTGGTAATAGGATGGATAAAATAAATGAAGCGCGTGAAGCAGGAGTGAAATTTATTGAAAAGAGGTTAAAGAAAAAGAAAAAATAGAAAATGATATTATTAATGCAAAAGAAACGATAATAGAGGGTGCTCTGCGTGTATCTGATAATAGTAGGGTTGGGCGGAATAGGAAAGAATCTGGTGCGTATCGCGACAGAGGACAAGAATGACGTGGTGGTCATAGATGAGGACGAGAAGAGATGCAAAGAGATTGCGGAAAAATACGATGTCTTAACGATTGTCGGCGATGCCACGGAGAAATCAACATTAGAGGAAGCGAATGCGCAAAGAGCCAGTGCGCTCATCGCTACCACTTCTGACGATGCTGATAATTTGATGATGGCGCTAACGGCAAAAGAGTTGGGTACAAAAAATACCATTGCCATCGTGAATCAGGAAGAACATGTGGAGATGTTCAAGAAAGCGGATGTCTCAATGCTTGAAAATCCAGACATGACCGTTGCACGGCATCTTTATCTTTCGGCGAAGCGACCGAGGATAAAAGATTTTATTATGATTGGTAGGGGAAAAGCAGAGATATTTGAGGTCGTTGTCGCTGAGAATTCACGTGCCGCGGGAAAAGAGTTGTCGCAATTGAATATAAAAAAGGGGATCGTGGTGGCGATAGAGCGAAATAGTGATATAATTCTGCCGACAGGCGATGCAATCATCGAAGTGGGTGATCTCGTAACGGTATTCGCGAAAACGAAGGAAGTGGATGCGATAAGTTCCATTTTCACACGCGAAAAAATTTTTTGATTGCCAAATTGATAAAATCTTCCCGCAACCTGAGCAGCACTTCAACCCTTCCAAAATGCGGGTGTCAACAGAACTAAAACGGTAAAGAGTTCTAACCTACCTATCCACATACAAAAAGACAAAATTATTTTCCCTATGGTGGGAACAGACGCATAATTGGCTGCTACAAGACCAAAACCGGGTCCAACATTTCCCAGTGTCGCTGCTACGGAAGAGACGGCACTGATCATATCAAATCCTATCGCAGTCATTGCAATCGAACACACGGCAAATATCAAGAAATAAGAGAAGACGAAGGCGGTAATCCCTTGTAGGATGTCATCTGAAATGGGCACCTTTCCCATCTTCAGCACAAAAATTGCATGGGGATACAGAATCTGACGAATCCTTAGTCCAATATATTTTAGCAAAACGTATACTCGGATGACTTTTATGCTTCCTCCGGTTGACCCCCCGCATGCACCAATGAACATCAGGCTGAGCAATATGATCTGGGATAAAGGAGACCAAACATTAAAATCCGCGGTTGTGAACCCTGTGGTGGTCATGATGGAAACAGCCTGGAATCCCCCGTAACGGAATGCTTCCTGTATAGAGGCGAATTTATGGATGTATAAATCAGCGGTTATTATGGAAATAGCCATGAAGAGAAGGAAGCAGTAGACCTGAAATTCCTTGTTGGCTATTATTTTCCGGGGGTTTCGCAGTAACGAATATTGCAAAACGAAGTTCATCCCAGCGAGGAACATGAATACCACTATGATCAACTCTGCTATTGGGTTCAGGTATCCTGCAATGTTTTCCGGATGAGGGGAAAAGCCTCCGGTGGGCATCGTGCAGAATGCAGTGCAAAGCGAGTCATACAAGGGCATTTTCGCTGCATAAAAAAGAGCCACAACTTCTGCAACTGTCAAAACCACGTAAATTGACCAGAGCATTCTTGCGGTCACTTGAACTCTTGGTCTAATCCTTTCAGCCATCGGCCCCGGAAATTCGCGGTCAAATAACTGGCTGCCTGCAATGCCGAATGTGGGAAGTACCGCAATGAACAGCAAAATAACGCCCATTCCTCCAATCCACTGCGTAAAACTCCGCCATAAAAGTATGCTGCGATCAACATCCCCCATATTCAGCATTACCGTGGAACCCGTGGTGGTGAAGCCGGACATAGACTCGAAGAAAGCATCAATTGGGCTTAACGTCGCTGAGAATATGTAGGGAAGAGAGCCGAAATAAGCAACCGCGAGCCAGCCTAAGGCAACAATGGCAAAACCTTCTCTCCTCTTTATCACTCCTGTCCTTACCCCTATCTTTCTTTCTAAAATCACGCCGAAGATGGTAGTTATCGCAAGCGGGATCAACCAGGTTTTAATAATAAAAAGAGAAATGTGTATCGGTCTTCCACCATACCAAATCGCCACTCCAAGCGGAACGATCATTAAAATACCAAGATACTTTACGATGCTTCCTATGCTACCGAAAACGATTTTTTGATCCATACACTTTTTCTCTTTTTACAGAACACTTTCTTTTAAAAAAGCAATTGTACCAAAACTTTTTAGAAACTGATAAATATAAAGTACGGCTAAAAGTAACGTAAATGGGATGAAATAGAATTTAACGTTTTGTCAGAGTAGGAGCGGATGAGAAGGTGTTCTCAAATCTAAAGACTGTACTGAAAGATCTCGGTAGCATCCTGGTTATTGTTGGATTACTAATGCTGGTGCTGATCATAGTCTCGAGCTTTTTTAAGGAGTTTTATGTGGTGCACGTATTGTTGCTCACTGCTGCTTTTACGCTTTGTATTGGCTTGGTGTGCAGATTTTCGTGCATGAATGCAAAAGAACCAGAGCTGAAACACGCAATGATTACAGCAGCATTGGCATGGTTGATTATCCCAGCGATTAGCGCAATTTTTTTTATCTTCATAGAGGGAATGAGTTCGTTAGATTCCCTTTTTGAAGCGATGTCTGGCTGGACTGGAACTGGATTGACAATGGTTGCACATCCTTCTTCGCTTACGCACACGATGCAGTTCTGGAGAAGTTTTATGCAGTGGGTGGGCGGTGTCGGGGTGATTGTGCTAATGGTTACGATCCTGGCACGCCCCGGAACGGGCTCTTTCCTGCTGTATAAAGCGGAGGCGCGGGAGGGAAAAATACGTCCCAGCGTTGTTTCCACAGTGAGAATCATTTGGTGGATTTACCTCCTCCTAACTTCTATCGGCATCGCTCTATTTTATTTTGCGGGCATGAGCCCCTGGGAAGCGATAAACCACGGAATGACTGCACTGGGCACCGGGGGATTCACCGTAACCGACAACAGCATGGCGGTTTATAAAAATCCACTGATAGAAGTGGCAATCATTCCGATGATGATCCTTGGTGCAATCCCATTTTTAGTGCATTACAAGGTGCTCAGGGGGCACTTAAGAGCGTTTGTAACCGATATGCAATGCAAAGCTTTATTTGTCATACTCCTCGTATTACTCACTGCTCTTTGTATAGAGAATTATACCACCTCCTACGATAGTATTTGGGGAGCTCTCCGTTTCTCTTCGTTTCAACTCGTCTCTGGACTCACCTGCACGGGCTTTCAGACCGCAGATGTACATCTCTGGTCAGGAAGAGCAATCGGTATAGTAGGGATAGCGATGCTCATAGGTGGGGGTGCAGGCTCGACAGCAGGTGGTGTAAAACTAATAAGAGCAGTAACTTTGTGGAAAGGGGTAAATTGGTCATTAACGAAAGCGTTCTTGCCAAAAAGAGCGATTAAACCCTTTCGGTTTGGAGAGAAATTGTTAGATGATGAAGAGGTGAATAGTATCGAATCAGAAGCGAATTTGATTATCATCCTCTGGATCTTATTTTTATTGCTCGGCGTGGGTGTCTTATCGTATGTCGTTGCACCCGGATTTACGCTCAGCGAGGTTATCTTCGAGGTCGTTTCGGCGCAAAGTAATGTCGGACTATCAACGGGTATCACCAATGCGGGGATGTCGTCCGTAGGGAAAGTAATGCTCATCTTAAACATGTGGATCGGTCGTTTGGAGATAATTCCGGTTTTGATGCTTCTGCGTGCGTTGATTAAGGGGTTTGAGCCACTGTAAGCGGTAACGGTAACGATGATTCTACGTTTTTTCGCAAAATCGCCGGTCGCCCCTCACTAGTAATATTGGGGCGTCCGATCGTAACTTAGATCTGAACGTATAGCGAAACGGAAAATTTAGCTCGACCCGCATTAATGTTTTTTCACCACAAAAATCCACAGAAAAACTTTAAACGGGGAAATCCGCGAGGATTTAGAGATAAATTGCTCCGTCCTAATTATTCTCAAAATCAGAGGGAGCCCCCTCAATTACAAATCGCATTGGTTGAACCAAAATAGAAAATTATCTATAGAGCTATATTAAACCTTAAGTGAAAAGATGCGAGAATTCGGAGAAGACATTCTAAAGCTAATTGGCGTAGCATTCTTAGCCTTAGTAATATCTAGATTATTTCACTTGGTATTTTGCCCTAACTCTGATGAGTATAAAATATTAATCGCCTCAATTTTCGCGTTTCTCATATTCTTTTCATCCAGTTACTACACTATTCGGACAACAGATAAGCAAAGTATGATTAATGCGTATCTCCAAGCTAAGTTAAGCGATTCCGCTAGAAATTACTCTGATGCTGCAGAATGGTTCAGAAATGGAAATACATGGGGGAATGCATTACACGATAGACAGTTTTTACTTTTATCTCATATTTGGGTCTAGTGTGTCTTTGCTCTGCGCTTTGATTTGTTCAATATTGAACACTTTATTTGGGTGTTTTATCCTTTTTGCAATAGCATTAGCGCTGCTTTTTGTCGTAATGTGTATACGATTCGAGTGTATCAATTTTCGAATAATCGCATATTGGTTAGATTCCAAGTACACCGATACTGGTAAGAACAGGTTGGAGTTAATGCTATGGATGCAAGAACGTGCTAAATTAGGAGAAAGTGTTGTTAAGGATCGAGATTATCTAGAGTGGTTTCAAAATAAGTCTGCTGAAAGAGAATCTCTTGAGAAAACTCAATTTTATCCGATCTGGTTAAGCAAAGAAACGAAAGAGAAATTGAAAAATCGTAAGCAAAATGGCGAAAGCTATGAGGACATCATAAACCGGTTACTGGAAAAAGAGAGCGAAGAAGAGCGGAAGTGAACGGACAAAGCGAAGATGAAGAAGTAAGGGTGGTCAAGCCTTGAACTTTGCTTTGGATCCCAGCTCAGGTCTTTGACCGTGAAAAGCGGTAAACCAGATAATGGAAAGTCAACTGTCTATTAATCTGCATTTACCTTTAGTAAGCCCTGTAAGGGCTTGCGGGATCGTGGGGCTGAGCCCCACATAAGAAACGGTTTGTGCGATTGAACGTTTCTTTGATCAAACGTTCTTACTGCAGGAGAAGCAGTTCTTTTGATAAACCTTTTCTTTCCAATAAAAGGTTTGTGCGGGCACACTCTCGGTCGGCACCTTCGCCGTCAACCAGGCCCTCAAGGTCTTTCTCCGCACCACTATCCTCCGAGCGCCAGCGATCCACAGTAAGTCTGCTCCCTTCCGGGCCTAAACCGGTATCCATGGCAAAGGCATGGCAATAGGCCCTCCAGCCAGCCACCATACCACCGTCAACCCCGCAGGGCGATGCTTCTTTGTCCAACCTTGAGCTGAAGTTGACAGCTACAGAGCCTTCCTCGAGCTTCGCCTCTCGCATATCGGCGATTTCGAGTTACAAAGGACGCCTAACCCTCCAGGCTAGCCCGCACAAATCTAATTAGTTTTAGATATAAATAAAGCATTTCGAAAGGCTGTTCAAGAGTTACTTTTTCAAAAATGCTTATCTAAACTTCCCCATAGGATTTTGCTCTTCTCCTCCAATATCATATTCCAATCAAGATCATTCGCATGATTATTCCTGCGGACAACGAAACGGCAACCATCAACCCCGCCGCTTTTAGCATATACCGTACGCCCAGCTCGCGGAGCATAACGAAAAACGTAGCAATGCACGGAAAATACGTGGCCAATATGATGCAAGCAATCGTCAATTGTTGCGGACTCATGCCCAGGGGCAATAACATGCCGATCGCTATATCCTTTCTCAAGACACCCAGGATCAGCGCAACAATCGCTCCTTCTGGCAAACCGAGCAACGTGGTGAGAATTGGCGAGAATACCAGTGAGAGAACGTCAACTATGCCAAACACATAGAGCAGGTTCACGATGAAAATGCCCAAGATAACAAAGGGAACCGCTTCCGCGAGAAAGCTGTACGCCTTTGACCATGTCTTTTTGAGTAACGTTACGGGATCGGGTTTACGGTATGAAGGGACTTCCAATAATAATTCCGGACTCTCACCCTTGACGATTCGTTTCAGCACCAGGCCTAAAACGATATAGAGCACGAAAAGGGTGGAATAGACGATGAGTATCCATTTTAAGCCATATCTACCCAGAATTGCAACTATCATTGCGGACTGAGCCATACAGGGGACCGTTATTGCCATGAGAGTCATCGCGATGAACCGCTGCTTTTTCGTCTCCAGTATGCGCGTTGCTAACGCACCGGGGACGTTGCAGCCACAGCCCAATATCGTTGGCACGATCGCCGAGCCGTGCAATCCGAGTTTGTGCAACCCGGTATCAACGAGAATGGCGAGTCGAGGTAAATATCCCAGGTCTTCGAGTAGACTGAGCATGAAATAAAAGGTAATGATAAATGGCAAAACCATGCCAAAAGGGACATATAATCCGGTTGTCAGGATACCCAGCGATTGCTCGAAATCCAGCGCTTCCACCGTCGAGGTGCCGATCAGGAGGTCGTGGAGCAGCCCGCTCGGCGCAAGTGAATTTACAACGCTTACAATCCACGGCCCGTAATATGTATAGAAGATTGGATCCAGTAGATATTCAATTATCGCATTCCCGATCTCGATGATGAAGAGAAACACGAAGAGTATCACGAGTATCGCAATGGGTATGCCTGTTACAGGCTTCACCGTGGCATCTGCTATACGTTCGCGAATCGTGTGATGGCGGTGATGCACCACTTGAACGTCCCGAATGATTTCGCCAACTTTCAACCATCTCTCCTCTTCCGACATCGGCAATTCAATCGTTTTTGATGGCTTAGCATCACTGACTGCAGACGCCAGTTCCTTTATTCCAGTTCCACATAACGCACACGTTGGAACAACCGACACGCCGAGCAACTGTTCCAATTTCGCCACGTCTATATCAATGCCGAGGTGCTTTGTCTCGTCCCACAGGTTCAAAGCAACGATAGTGGGCTTCTTCCTCTCCAGAATTTCCAGGGTCAGGTAAAGATTCCGTTCCAGATGCGTTGCATCCACAACGTTTATTACAATATCGCCCTCCTGCAGCATGGTCTGAGCTACTTCCTCGGCTTTTGATGTGGGTTCTAAGGAATACGTGCCGGGAACGTCAATCAACTCGAACTTTTTTTCTCCGACGCAGGTATTACCTTTTGTAAAATCAACTGTCGTTCCTGGATAATTCGACGAAATTACGTTCACTCCGGTCAGACGTGAAAAAACAACACTCTTACCAACGTTTGGGCAGCCTGTTAGCGCTATCTTCTTCATTGCACATAACGTATAACCTTTCTTTGGTAAGGCTTTCTTTTTAAAGAAAGGTTTTTCATAGTTTCTGGATTAAAATGTGCTGTGCCATCCCTCGCCCAATTGCTATCTGCGTGCCTTCAACCTCTATGACGAACGGTCCTCGTGCAGGTTGTGCAGCTATTACTTTAACGATTTTTCCTTCCATGAGCCCCATAGTCCTGAAGTGGTGCTGTCTTCCCTTACCATGGCCTAACGCGACGATTTTCGCTTCTTCACCGGGTAACAGCGTGGTAAGGGGAACCCCGCGTCCATCCGGGCTCGTATCACTCATCAGTTTCTCCACTGTATTCTCATTATATATCTCTCTTTTAAAAAATCAACACGCATCTTCACACCACTGGCAGCGTAAAACAGACCGTGCATCCTTTTCCCTTCTCTGATTCTATCCATATCCTGCCGTTGTGCACCTCGATTATCCGTTTCACGATTGCTAAACCTGCACCTGTTCCCTTCTTGCCACTCGTGTCCACCTGGTAGAACAAATCGAAGACCTTCTCGTGCTGACCGGGATCTATTCCTATACCGTTATCCTGCACATAGAACACTCGCTCACCGTTGTCAATGCGATGCCCGATCTCTATCTTTGGGCTTGGCTGTTCGCCCCGGTAATTTATGCTGTTTGCAATCAGGTTCACCAGCACCTCTGCTATCCGCATTCGATCCACGTGCACGGGCGAGAAATCCTCTGCTACGGAAACTTCAATATTCTTTGCTTTTATTTCTCCCGCGGTCTGCTCCAGTGCGTCTTTGACAATCGCTCCAAACGGCACGTCCTCTGGCGGATTCATCACACGCCCGGCGCGAGAGAGTTGCAGTGTGGCACTCAAAAGTTTGTCCATCGTTATAGCGGCTTTATCTATAAACTTCAAATTGTCTTTCGCTTTTTCTACTTCATTCTGTGCTAAATCTGTTTGAACCATGTCGGTGAAACCCTGTATGGTAACAAGCGGGGACCGTAAGTCGTGAGAAACAGTATGTGCGAATCTCTCAAGCTCGGTGCTCTTTGCTTCAAGCTCCTTCAGTAAGCGTTCTCGCTCCTCCTCCGTACGCTTGCGCTCGGTGATATCTGTGATAACGCCTCTCAGGCCTACAGGCTTGGTTTCACGAATAATGGGATTGGAATTTATGATGACCGGAAAAGTTGTTTTGTCTTTCCTCTGCGCCGTGTATTCTATACTACCAATCTTTTCTCCGCTAAAACCCCTCTGGATGTGTTCCTTACCCCTATCTCGATCTTCAGGAATTAACATTTGAAGGGCGTTCAAACCTTTGTCAAAGTCACTTTGAGTATAACCAAAGGAGTCAAATGCAACTTTATTGGCGTAGGTGATAGTTCCTTCTAAGTTAGTCTCAAAAATAACTTCAGGTAATAATTCGGCTAACTCTCTGTATTTCTCTTCGCTCTCCAGAAGCGTATCCTCGCCTTTAGCCCTCTGCTCGCTCAAAAGCCCGATAACATATGCAACGAGGACAAAAATAACCACTCTTGCAAATTCATTCACGGTAAGAGGCGGCGGAGAGAAATGCGTTACGAGAATATGTACGATGCCGAGAAATAACGCAACGGCAACTGCCTTCTTCTTATACCACATCCCGGCTAACAGGATGGGGATATAGAAAAGGTGGGTATAAACAATTGTTATATGTGCGACAAAGGCAGCATAAAGAGCTATGAGAACGCTGGCTGCTATAACAAAAGACAACACAAGAACTTTACTCTCAGGCTTTGTGCCAAATCCTTTTTTCATCATAAATA
>DATKWH010000056.1:0-8594 GCA_035529655.1 Bathyarchaeia archaeon | reverse complement strand
CCTCGCTTTTCTAGGTGAAGGTATGATCCTAAAAAATATCGATGCGTATATACAAGCCAAACATGGCAATGGCAGAGAAATATTGTGGCGATGGCTACTGCCGGAAGAAAAAGGTTACACTTATTAAAGAAGCAAAGGAGTGGAATAGGTCGCAGCTTGCATCGGAGGTTAAAGCGATGCCTACTATTCCACATCCTTCTCTCTCGCACGAGTCTTCCTGCACGTTTATCATTCAATGGTTGTCCTAGTCACCACTGCTTCTGCTTCAAAATCATTCGCGACCCAATGATCCTAACCATTTCTTTCCGTTCGCTACCAATGTCCTCACTCGCACGTTCGCGTTTTCCCTATTTCTAACGAGATGCACCAGTATATTAGTCGTCACTTAACCGTTCTCTGTCGTTTTTATCACATCCCCTCAGAAAAATGGTTCTTTACTGGCTTAACCTTTCTATAAACCTCTTGTGGTCTTTTTTTATCACCGTTTACCCTAAGGAGGTCCTCTTCGATGGATACACTAAAAAGCCTCTCATTCTCCTGCAAATACGGCAATATCAGTTCCCAATCTTCAGGTGTGAGGATTGAGAATTCGCCACCATTCAATTGGTCGTCCACCAATTTAAAATGCGGATCGCGGACATAAATAGCACCCCCGGAAGCAAGCGAGAACAGATTTGAACCGGGGTAGGGTGTTTTCTGTTCTGCAAACTGGCCGTTCTCGTCTACCTTCAGTCCATTGACCACTACAAAGCCCCCACCATGTAACGGATCTCCCGCCATGAATGATTCCGCAAGATAATCAAGACAGGTCCCATTGATCACCACACGGGGTCTTCCAACGGCGTTGATCAGCGGCCTGCCAGCCGTATTGCCCAAAACGTATGCTTCTCCACCTTTCGCCCCATACATGAAGGTCTGTCCGACGTCGCCAAAGACAACCAGTTTTCCATCTTTCAAAATTTGCCCGAGCTGATCTTGACCATCACCGTGTATATAAAGTTCCGCGCCATCAATCGATGAGCCGAGATAATCGCCCGGACTATCATAAACGTCAAGTCGCACACCGGTTGTACGAGGACCTAATCCTGAACCAATGAAACGCTGACCGTGGGTATTATAAACGATAAACCGCTTCCAGCCCATTTTATGAGCTTTGACGATAAGCCGTGCAGCACTATTCACTCCCTCGGGTAGAAACTCCGCCACATTGACAAGCAAAATATCTTCTCCTGCCTCCGGGGGTCTTAAACTGTCTTTATTCGACCAGCAAATCAAGTGATAAATACCAGCGCTTTTCTGCTCTATAAGCGGCGAATCGTCAAATAGCCGGTGAAGTGCTTCTTTTACTATCTGGATCACCGAACTCCTCTTTTTGCCAACAGTATCGTATCTGCAGTCGCTGAGCAGTGTTAACCCTTCTATTACAGTTTTCTTTACACGCTCATCTTCCTTTGCGTACCGCGTAAGTTCGGATACGGTCCATCGCAATTTGTTGCAATCCCATTTCCTAACACCGTCTTCCAAGAACTCGAATAAATTGAGCTGGCTCTGCAATACAGCCTCTATCAGTTCTCGTTGCCTCTCACTATCATGGAGTGGTGTAATCGGTTTGGAAAAATCACAGTTCCTCTGATACTGGGATGTTTCTACAAAATCACCGAATTTATTGGTGCATTCCAGACTCTTCCCCTCGTTTCCTCGTAACGTGAATATAAAGGCACCACCATCGGTATAACTGCCTCCGCGTGCATTCCAGTACTTGTCAGCAACAGTGGCGAATCGTTTATCCTCCTCCGCTAAACTCTTGAGTGTCGCATCGATCGCTTGCTTTTCCGACGCGATGAGTCCTATTTGTAGATCTTCGCCCTCGAGAAGAGCAAATACCTGCGGTCTCAGCATCGAGGTATCCGTTATTCCGATCAACTGTAGTAAATTCTCGTAAGGCTCATTTCGCGCAACGATGAAAAACCAAGGGCCGTCGGGAGACCCATGCAGGTGTACCGTCTGTATAGCTTGATATATCGCTTGTTTTTCAGGCAGTAACCGATCAAAGTCTAGTTCGGTTGTGGGCGCCATCGCCTCGATTATATACTCCAAGGGATAGGCATACTCCCGGTTTAACAGATCGAAAAGCATAACAGCTACCTCTGTATCGGTTAAGAACAATGGCTCCCTTCCGCGCTGTTCCAGGTATTCCACTATGGAATGGTAGTTAGCAAAATCACCGTTGTGAACGAACGCTTCATGCATGCCGATAAATGGGTGAGCCCCACCAGGATGCCAGACTCTACCTCTCGTGGGATACCGCTGATGCGCAATCCAGATATGAGCCCTAAAGTCCTCAAGCTTATAGTATCGTACAATGCTCTCGGCATACCCAACGATCTTTAAGATCATCATGTTTCTCCCATGAGAGAGCACAAACGCCAGTTTCTCTCCGAACACAGCGTAAAATTTCTTGTTGATGTTCACGCTATTTTGGTACATGAACTCGTCTTCGGCCTTTCTTCGATCTCTATCGCCTAGTTTATGCTCTTTTATAAACGCATCAAGTACGTCCTCTTTTACCCGGAGAAAATATCGCCATACATCTGGTGGTTTTGTCTCCAACCCCTCTATGTCTCGATAGTCTGGAACAGTGGGTATTCGTTCTGAGTGGTCAACCACCATAAAAGGCGTGATGAAATCCGCTTCTATCGCTTCTCGGACTTCGGGGTCAAGCAATGCTATCTGGAGTAGATAGTCATCTTCAAGGAGTGACTTAGAAACCCCGAGATCTTCATGCGAGAGTCCAATTGCGGCTATACCCCCACCTTTACCGTTCCCACGGTTATGCATCTGGAAGGCGGGTTTATAAATGTGCTTGCCCTTGACCGGAATGGTTGAAGCAAAACCAATGACACCACATCCACCTTCCGTCTCAAAACTATACCTGATACTCATATCTTCGTCTCCCCTTTCCCAGGATATAGTCTACGTGGATCAAGCAATCGTATCTTCCAACAAGTTCCTTGATACTCCTTATTCCAAGTTTTTTAAGGATCTCTACGAACTCGCTCCTCCAGGCCGCGTACAAATTGATGAGGCGTTGCGCACCCCATTCCACGTCAACCGCTTTTGAAAGCTCTGGATCAGTTGTTGCAATTCCGCGAGGACAGCCTCTTCCGGCTTCACAACTGCCGCAGCGCACGCACCCCAGTGCTACAAGCTCTGCAGTGCCGATAACAACGCCATCTGCACCTAGGGCAATTGCTTTTGCCGCGTCATAGGCTGTTCGTATACCTCCACTCGCGATAACTGTCATCTTATCTCGTATACCCTCTTCCGAAAGAAACCCATGCACTTTCGGTATTGCATACTCGATAGGCATGGCTATATTCTTCTTTGCAATCTCGGGTGCTGCTCCTGTGCCACCATAGCTACCATCGAGATGTATAATATGTGCACCAGCATAATAGCTTCCCACTGCAACCATATCGACATCTCTTGCCGTTGATACTTTTACAGAGACTAGGGCATCGGGATTGATCTCTTTTATCCAATCAACGTGCTTTTTATGGTCTTCGATTGAATAGACGCTATGGAACGGAAATGGCGAAAAGAGGCTGCTCCCGGAAACTGCCTCTCTCATACCTGCGACTTCTGTTGTGACTTTATCGCCCAGTAAATGCCCGCCAAGACCGGGTTTTGCACCCTGCGCATATTTCAGTTCAACCATCTTCACTCGTTGAATTGTTTCTTCTGATACCCCGAAGAGTCCTGTTGCTACCTGCGTAATCATGCTGTCATCGTATTCGTGTAATGCATCTGGGTACCCTCCTTCTCCGGTACAGGTGAATGTCCCCCATGCCCTCACCGCTTTTGCTCGTGCGAGCATTACTGAGAGACTTACCGATCCAAACGACATACCTCCTCCATAGAACGGCACCTTGATACCGATGTTCTTACCTTCCCGCTTATTGAGCTCTATCTCGGTACTCAGGGTCGCTCCTTCAATCGCATCTCTTCTGCACTCTTCTGGAAAATTAAAGAAGATGCGGTCGAAGCCACCTTCGGAGTCCCCGATCTCGTACCTGAGACCCTTAAGAGGCATTCCCGTCTCCGATTGTTTCCATGTTCCGAGTATAAGATCACGAGTCCACCGGGAATCGCCAATAGCTCTATACGAGGAATTCTGGTCCAGCGAGAGTGCTTTTCTCGGGCAGTGATCAACGCAGTAAAAGGGCTTATCCTCACACGAAGGCCCGATACAGAGGTAACTCAAGGGCTTAGAGATCCTATTGTACCCCGTTTTTCTCTCATGTACGCCAACGGGGCACACGGTAGCACATATGCCACAGTTAATGCACATAGAGGTGTCTCGCTTTACCTCTACCTCACTGATCTCATTCGGAAATCGTGAAGGAACAAACTTAATTGATGGATTTGACATCATATTCCACCTCCTTTACGAAGACCGCTTTAAACACCTCGTTCTCAATATCTTCACAGAAAATAGCTCTCCCTAGTTCGCCACGGAGCCTTCTCACTTCTCTCAAGCCCATGGCGCCCAAGACTTCAAGAAGCTGGTTCCTCCATGCACTGATCAGATTGATAATGCGTTGTGCGCCCCATCGTGGATCAATCTCTTCTAGCGCTCTTGGACAAGGTGCCTCATGACAGCAATCTTTACAATAGCTGCACTCAAGTGCAATAAGAAGCGGGAGATCAATGGCGGTCACATCCGCACCACAGAGTATTGCTTTCGCCACGTGTTCTGGCAGGGCGATACCACCACTGACCATAAGCGTAACGGTATCTCGGATGTTGAGCTCCACCAGATGTCGGTGAACCTCCTGGATCATATCCTTGATAAAGCGTGGTTGAGAGAATGCGTCGATTTCCCTTCCATTGATGTCTGCATAAAGATGAATAACCTCGACACCATCATTCGCCAATTCCTCTACGATCCGTTCCACCTCATCCTGAAACGGAACTCGGACAGAAACAATTGTCTTGGACTTGGTTCGTTTTGCTTCCTTTACCTCATTGAGAACATCGCTGTTATACTCTACTTCAACCATTGTACATGTCTTAAGCAAATTCTCTGACAGCCGTGTGAGTAACGGCACTACATGTGCACTATGAGTCATATTCAACCATTCGTCAGGAT
The DNA here is from genome assembly GCA_035529655.1 of Bathyarchaeia archaeon. GTDB lineage: Archaea > Halobacteriota > Syntropharchaeia > Alkanophagales > Methanospirareceae > JACGMN01. Next base: position 3,442 of record DATKWH010000056.1, on the reverse strand, counting down.
CCACAATCATAAGAGTACCGAGGTGAGAAGCAGCTCCTGCAATTGCTTCATATACCTGTTCATATCGTCCGAGTGGGAGCACGTTGAAGATGATGGGGAGTGGAATACTGATTGACGGAGGAAGTGGTGTTGCGATGTTCCCGTGACCATCAAATTTAATTACTGGTACCTTTCTTCCGATATCCACCGAGGTGCTGATGTATTCCCGTCCATGAATCCCGTCCCTTGTCGGTCTCACAATCTCAGACATGTCGGTCCACATCGAATCGAACCCTTCACCTGAAAAGGGGCCGGTGTATCCGGCTCCAGAGACAGGAATCTTGCCGGTCTCTGCCTGATACCAGTTCTTGCTGATTATCTCTGGTGTCCAATAAGGATCCCCAAGGAGGAGATAGTCTTTATTTTTTCGGATGGTTAACGTTTCTTTCGGGCATTCCTGGAGGCAGCGGAAGCATCCTTTACAGAGGTAATCAACTGGGTCCGTCATAAACCTTGGATCTTCTTCCCATCTCTGGTGGACACTATAGATGCACGCTGTAGCGCATCGTCCACAATTGATGCACTCTTCGCTCCGCTCCATCACGTACTTCCCTATGGGAAGGAATCGTGATGGTGCCGGTGAGACCTCAATAGAATACTTTTGGGGCATAGACCCACCTCCAATAGTCTTCATTTGACTCTGTTGCTGAGATGAAATCCAGTATTACTTCTTTCGGTTTGCCAAAGCGAACCTCGATTCGTTCCTCTAGCTCCGTCCATGCTGTGAGAAGGTCTAAGTCATTCTGACAGACCACTCTGCACATCCCACAATGCGTGCACAAAAAGATTTTATCAGAATCAGCTTTTAGCACTTTTTCATCTTCGAGAAGTTTCTTTGCTAAAAACAGCTTATTCTGTGGGATTACCGTTTCTTCATGCGTAACGATGTATGCAGGACAGTGGGTAGCACAGCTCCCGCACTTAACACACGAATATACGGTCTTTTCGAGCAATGATTCTGCTTTCTCTCGTTTGCTTAGGCTTTGCGGCAGAAGGAGAACCGGCGTCAGGAACCTCAACGTACGAATGAGGCCTCTGAAGACGAGCGGATGAAACAGTATTCCGGGTACATTTGCCCATTTCGTCCTTACCGAAAAGAATTTGTTAGGGTTAAGAATGTTCCTGGGATCGACCTCGCTCTTATACGCTCTGTAAATCTGAAGTGTTTTGCGATCATATTTAGCGTGTATAAACGGCGTATTCCAGATGCCAATACCGTAAGGAGCACCGCCAAACTTTATTCCGAGTCTTATCAGGAAGGGTACGAGACTGAGATGTGCAAGATATGCTTTCGGTTCTCTAACATCAGAAAGGTACGTTACCATTAGGAGTGCTTCGTTCGCGCCTAGTATATGCGCTTCTGCCTGTACTTCGACCCCGTATCGTTTTGCTATTCGTTTCACCTTATCGAGATAAGGCACAGTGGTTTCGAGCGGCATGACCAGCTCGCACACTAACGGAGTTGGCTTTGCACTTTTCCCTTTCAGGGGAAAGAGTCTCTCATGCCAGAGGTAACGGGATAGATACTCGTCTGCCGTGATACCTCGATTCTCAGAGAAGGTCAGAAATTTCTGATTATCATCGTCATTCTCAAATGCTACTAATACAGCATCTCGTTCCCAGAACAAATCCTCGCCAAGGATTTTGTTTACCGCATCAAGATGTGCAGCATCGACATACTTTACATGGTATGGCTTGATCTCTGCCTGTATCATGTCATTTATGAACGATATGGCCGCCTCGGAACTTCCAAAGTATATCAACTGTGGTAATGTTTTTTTTGGCTTCTTCCTCAGTTTCAGCGTTGCAGTAAGTAGTATACCGAACTGCCCCTCCGTACCGAAGAGATATGAAAACTCCTTCTCGACTGAATGAATAGTCCTGATCTCCCCTGATGGAGACAAAACCTCGACGGAGTCAATCTGGTTCTTAAGATGCCCAAACTGAAAGCTTCCTATTCCGTAGCCACCCGTAGCAATCCAGCCGCCGACAGTCGAGAAAAAGCTTGATGGGTACGTTCTGAGTGAAAGATTCTCGTTCTTCAAAACTTCTTCAATCGCCGACCAGCTCACGCCCGCCTGGACTTTTATCGTCTCTTCTTCACGGTTCAACTCGTCAATCTGATTCAGATGTGAGAAGTCAAGAACGATACCATTAACTGTGGGGATTACGCCACCCAATCCTGAAGAAGCAGAGCCCCTCGGAAACACTGCCATGTTTTCTTCATTCGCAAAACGAACGATCTTTTTCAGGGCTTCAACGCTCTTGGGTTGAATTATCAGTCTGGGCATCATGTTAAAGAGCCGCTGTGCGAATGGAACCGCTCCGACATCCCTGCAGTAAAGCTCACGCTCAAAATCGCCTTCGATTATCTTTGCATCGTTCCCAAGGAGACTTTTTAGTCTCCCCGTTACTATCTCGTTCATACTTCTCATCCCGCTACCGAGACACACACTTAATCACAAAAATCGACTCAGAGCACCCCCAAATACTCCTTTAACTCCCACTCAGTCACGTGTATGCGATACCGGTCCCACTCTACCTTCTTTGAGGTAATGAAGTTGCTGAAGATATGGTCGCCTAACGCTTTCCTCACCAGTTCACTCTGCTCTGCCAGTGCAATCGCCTCGATCAAACTTCCAGGCAGCGATGTTATCCCTTCCTTTGCCTTTTCCTCTTCGCCCATCTCATAGACATCCTTTTCCATGGGCTTCGGCAGCTCATAGCTGTTTTTTATGCCTTCCAATCCCGCCGCGAGCATCACCGAAAAGGCCAAGTACGGATTGCATGCAGGATCTGGACTCCTGAATTCTACCCTTGTTGCCTTTTCTTTTCCTGGCTTATACATGGGCACCCGCACGAGTGTCGAGCGATTCCGACGCGCCCATGAGATGTAGACCGGTGCTTCGTATCCCGGTACTAACCGTTTGTACGAATTCACCCACTGACTGGTAATCGCCGTTATTTCCGGCGAGTGTCTGAGTAATCCGGCGATGTACCCTCTACAGAGCTCTGAAAGATTGTATTCGTCGTTCGAGTCGAAGAACGCGTTCTTATCCCCTTTAAATAAGGATTGATGCGTGTGCATTCCCGAGCCATTCACACCAAAGATAGGTTTTGGCATGAACGTGGCATAATACCCATAGCGCTGTGCAACCTCCTTTACTGCGATCCGATAGGTCATCACTTGATCTGCCATTGTGAGCGCATCTTTGTACCTGAGGTCTATCTCGTGCTGCGACGGTGCGACTTCGTGGTGACTGTACTCCACTTCGATTCCCATCGCCTCCAACGTTAGGATGGTATCTCGCCGTAGGTCGCTCCCCGCATCCAATGTGGTCAGGTCAAAATATCCCCCCTTATCCAGCACTTCGGTGTTACCATTTTGCTTGAAGTAGAAATA
>DATKWH010000055.1:0-3456 GCA_035529655.1 Bathyarchaeia archaeon | reverse complement strand
CAATCTAAGCGATAAAAAGCGGTAAATATTTATGCTCTCAGTCTGTATCCTTTCCTTGTCATACTAAATAAAAAGAGGAGAGGTGGAAAATGACAAAAGAAGTTGTTATCGTAGGTGGTGGCGTTGCAGGGATATTCGTCCTGCGGAACTTATTCGCAAAGAAAGAGGAGGTACCAGAAGGGCTGCATATAACACTGATAAAGCGGGAGAAGAGCGGCTGGGTCTCTACTTGTGGGCTGCCGTTTGCGTTACGTGGTTGGTATGAACTCGAGCGGACAGAGATACAAAAACCCGAGTTCTACCTCGAACAGGGCATTGATTTCAGAGCTGCGGGTGATGTAACGAAGCTCAACTTAGACGAGAAGAACGTAGCCTTCAAGACCAGTGAAACGATTAACTACGATTGTCTCGTTATAGCGACGGGAAGAAAACAATCGGTGAAAGAAACGACACTCGACGGGGTTTTCACGTTTAATAACGAGGACGATGCGTGTGAGATTGAAGCTGCTCTGAATACCAGAGACGTGAAAAACGCGTTTATTCGCGGTCGTGGGATTATAGGGTTGCAATCGGCAGCTGCTTTTTCAGAACGAGGCATCAAGACAACAGTTCTCGGTGGACCTCCTTCGTTACTGCCTTCAAGCTTAGATCCTGACATGGGAGACATCGTCAAAGAACGAATGGAGAAGGAAGGAGTCCGATTTATTCTTGATCGGCGCGAGATCACCGCTATGAAAGGTAAGAATGGGTGGGTGAAATCGGTTGTGATAGGTGCAACGGAGGCGGAGAGAGAAGAGATCCCTGCTGAGATCGTGATAATCGGCAAATGGATGGTTCCTGAAACAGATCTGGCAAAGGATGCAGGAATAGAGATAGGAGAGGCCGGCGGAATTGTCACCGATAGATCGATGCACGTGAAGAAAGGAAAAAGCTCGTTGAATAATGTCTATGCTCTGGGTGACTGTACTGAGGTGGTTGATGGCATCACCCATCGCCCGAAACTGAATCAGATGGCGTCTACTGCTGTCGTCCAGGCGAGAGTCATAGCTGACAGCATACTAAGCGATATCAAGGGTCAGCCAAGTTTATATTCTTTATGCGACGATTGTATTAGCCCAACGGTAGCGGACATCGGCGGCGGTCTCTTGATGGGCTCAGTGGGTGTTACTACCGATGCGGCAAACCGCGCCGGAATGAAAACAATAAGTGGTAAGGCAACAAAACTCATTAAGGCACGCTATTTCCCCGGTGCGACGTCGCTCACCCTGAAATTGATCTTTGATGCGTTCACGAAGAAATTGATCGGTGCCCAGATGTGCGGCGAAGCCACGGTTGCTGAACGGGTAAACGAGTTCGCAATAGCTATCCGCGTCGGTATGACCGCTGCAGAGCTGAGAAATATGGAGCGGTGCTTTGACCCCTCGCTTGCGCAACTGGAGGACGTAACGATAGACGCTGCAAAAAACGCCTTGGAGAGCGTTTAAGTAGCTTCTCTCACCTATTTTTCCTTTTTATTTTTATATTTTTATTTCAAATTAGTAAGAACTGAATTAAAAATCGATATTTTATAGAATTTCACCAATCAGCCGCTTAGCCCACGTCAACTTCTTCCTTTTTCGCTCACTTACCTGCTCATCCTCGAAATCAAAGCCGATGAGTTCTATGCTACGTGCACCGAATTCCTTCGCCAGGAATACACACCGGTCGCCATCGGTGAAGCCGCCGAAGTTGTGCACGTTATGAAGCGGCTTGCTTTGCGTTGTGCAGAGCACGTTCTCATTCAATGCGGGCAACACCTTCTTCAGCATCTCTATATTGTCACCATGCGCATGCACCACAATCATCGCACCAAGCCGGTTTGCAGTAATTATATCCGCAATAGTTCCGTCAAGGTCGGTGCACACGAGGTCGGGTATTATGGCATTACGCAGAAGAACAGAAGTGGCACCATCTGCAGCTATCACCACACAGTCACGAGAAAAGTGGAAAACATCAAACTCCTTTTCCTTCTCTCTTATATCGCGTTCCAAACATGGTGCATTGCCACAAATGAACACTCTTTTACCTTTTATAAACTCTTCTATTTCCTGCTTTACGGTTTTTTCACCTGTTTTCCTTTTATACGCTATTATCGCAGAAGCCACTTTCGCCGCTTCGTCGTCTTTTGCTCTATCGAAGCCAAAATCTTTCAATATCTCCTCATAGATCGGCTCCCAATCACTATATCTCATGGCACATATTCGTTTAAAAAATAAAGATTAATCAATGTTTCAAAATACTCCTTACTTAATTGTCACCCTTCATACTCCGTACTCAAGACCGCTCTTATATGCTCTGCTGTTTTCTCACCCACATGTTCTACCTCCATCAATTCCTCCTTTGAGGCGGTTAGAATTCGCTCAATCGTCTTAAATCGTCTTAACAGATTCCTCGTCGTCACGATGCCGATGTTAGATAATGCGGAGATGAGATATTCCTGCTGCTCTTTCAGTGATGCCGAAGGCTTCTTACCATGTGGATTTATCTCTTTTTTATTCGGCATTTGCTCCCTCCTCGCAATCACGTATATCAGCGATGCAGTGTCTGCTTCGTCCCTCGTTTGGATGATGGGAACGGAGAAATCAACCGCTATGGTAGCCATGACCGCCCGTACTACATTTGGATGCACATTTCGCCGCCCATAGAGAGAATCACCCTCAATGACGAGCACAGGCTTCTCATACTCTTTCTTCATGCGAAGAATCTGCTCTAACAGATTCCTCTGTTTATTTATCAAAGAATCCAAGAAATCTATCGTGCTTTTCCGCTCTATACAAACCCTATCAGATACCACATAGTCGCCAATTCCTAAATTCCGTAATTTCAAGTCCACACCAGCTTTCTCCAGAAACCGCGTCACGCCAGATTTCGTCTCCCGCGGGTCCACAAAGATGGTCAGCGCAAACCCGTTTTCAAAGTCTGTTATTCTCCTTTGCTCCTCTTTTTCCTTATCCCTAGGTTCAACCGTCCGTTCCTCCTTGGTCACTGTTTCTACCCGTTCTTCTCCTCCTGCGTCTTCGGCTTTGCTCTTCAGCATCCCCATCTCGCTTATTCTTCGCCGCATCTCGCGTTCCTTACTCTTGCTGAGCCAATAATAGGCTTCGTCTTTCGTCCCTTTTGCTATAAGTACGATTACCTTCCCTACTTTCTTCCGTGCAGTCCTTCCTTTCCGCTGTATGCTCCGTATCGCTGAAGGAATAGGCTCGTAGAAGAGCACGAGATCGGTTGCCGGAATGTCAAGCCCCTCTTCAGCCACCGAAGTGGCAACTAAAACGTTGTAAACGCCCTCTTTAAACTTATCTATTATTTCTACCTGCTCTTTTTGCTTCAAGCCCTTATCCGCTTCCCGTGACGCCTGCCCGATGAACTTAACAGCCCTTATTCCCTCTCTTTCTGCATTCATGTCACGCAACGCAG
>DATKWH010000054.1:0-7757 GCA_035529655.1 Bathyarchaeia archaeon | reverse complement strand
AAAAACGCACCGAGGTTTGCTGGAAGAGTATATGAAAGATCCATTCCATTCACGTTTATCTGCTCAAATGTCGAGAAGTTTCCTGTTTCACTCGCCCACAGCTCACACCCGAAAAATGCATCCATTGTCCCAACAATTAGCGTACCCTGATATTCAGTCAGTCGCCACATATAGATGTTTGGTCTTCCAAAGCCATTTGGCTCAACGCACTCCCACGTAGTTCCATCGCTCGTTCTCCATAATTGTGCTGTCAACCCTTGAAAGTCAGCGGTTCCCACATACAGCTTGTTATCGAATTCACATACGGTAAGCGCTGCTGAATTAGCATCGTATCCCCATCCTGGGGGGTAGCCATATGGATCTCCTCTTCCAACAACACATTCCCACACGAAGGTTCCATCCGGATTTTCTGTTCCATTTGTTCTCCATATCTCAAGGCCATTGGGATTAGCTATTTGTTCAAATAAATCCCCGCCCTCAGTATTAGTGGAGCGTCCAACTACATATAAATGTTCAATGTCTTCTCCATCATCTAAAGGATCAAAGGGTATGAGTAGCGATCCACGAGTATAGTTTGTATTGTCAAATCCATCGTAATTTACCTGTGTCCATTTCGACCTGTTTTCCCCAGTACCAATAGCAGTAAAGTTTGTGAAGTCGTCAGGCCCATCATACCTAAATACATGGTCTCCATTTATTTGATCCTCTGCTTCTACGTATAAACTCCCATTATAAACGGTCATACCTTTGATAATAGTTGCATTGCCTCCTGTGTTAAAAAACGGCAAATTAGCGCGTTTCCATGTAGTACCGTTAGTCACAAAGACTTCTGCAAGTGGTCCGGTTCCGGTCCATAACAATCCATTATGTTCAACTATGTTACGAGTACCAAATGCAAAAGAACTAGGGATAGACGTGAATCCTGCTTTGGCTTGCGAGCCATTTGGTCCGACGACTTCTTCCCACACATATTTTCCACCGTCCATTGTTCCATTCGTTCGGTATACCTCACAGCCCTTTTCACCTGGCACACCTGAAAGATCGTTATTTAATGTTCCCACATAGAGGTATTCTGTTATTTCACCTGGAGGCGTATAAGTAATCATAGACCACGCATAATCGTTGGTCAAATCGCCAAATCCTTCTTCACTTACCTGCTCCCACTGCCATAACGCTGCGCTTGCAGGCGTCGCTAAAGCAATCATCGAAATGATCGATATCGCCGTAATCAGTACCGTCATCTTCTTATCGTTCTTCATCTTTATTCTTAACCCCCTTATAGAAACGATACGTGACAAGGTTACATAAAAGCTTTTCACTTTTCGTAATTTCTTCTGCAAGCAACGTTGAATCCTTTAAGAACCAGAAGAAAAAAAACAAAAAAGAAGAATAGAAAAAAATTCAGCTCTTCTTCCTTATTCTTACTATCGTGCTTGTTGCGACGATGCTCAGCAGCCCGATCAACGCGACGATGCCCAGTGGCGTTAGCGCAGGTGCTTGTGCTGCCAGATTTGCAGGACCGCCCAGATCAACGATTACTCCATTCGTTGGATCTCCATCGGCATCCCCTATTCCTCCATCTTGCAGCGTTATCGTTATCACATTATCCCCATCGTTGCTGCCCAGGGGAACTTGATACCAGCCGGGCTGCACGCTTGGTGAGCCGTTACCGTTAGGACTGTATTTCCAGTACTCCGAATTCGCAGGCAAATTATCCGGTAACGTCAAGGTAATAATAGCCCATTGTCCAGGTACCGGCACCGTGATGTTGATGGCAAAGACGCCGTAGGGGAAGTTGTAACCGCTCGGTGGGTCCGCCGGCATATCTACACTGGCAACGTCCGTGATGTTCGATGGATCAGAATCAAAGAAAATGGTCTCTTCGCCAACTTCAGCCGTATGCTCTTGCGTGAACAGCGCATAGACACCTCCTTGTACCTCGGTTCCTACAATTACGTCCATATCGCCGTCACCGTCGACGTCGCCGACTTCAATGTCAAGAATATCTTTATAATCAAATACGATCCCAGACCATATCTCATACATCCATACGACATCCCCTTCACCATCGCCGTTGCTATCCAAGCCATCAAAAGCATATACTCTTATGGATTCATTAGGATAATCCACAAAGCTTGAGGCAGCAATGACCTCATTCTTGTAGTCTCTGTCCACATCGCCAATAGCCAAACCTTCTCCGTAGTAATCTGTGTACCAGCATATGCTGAAGTTCCACATTTCGACAAGATTAGGATTGCCTGATTCGACCTTCAGCGCATAGAGTGTTGGCTCCTGTAACTCCAATGCAGCTATCTCCAAATCACTGGGATCACCATCCAGATCACCGAGTTCTATCTCAACAACAGGCGATCCTGTACCAAAGGAATATTCAAGGTTGCCTGTAGCACCATCGTACACATATACGCCGTAACCCGTAGTCCCGTTCCGATTGCCTATAACGACCTCCTCCTCCGTATCACCGTCAACATCGCCTATCTCGACTGATCTACCGCTGACCGCTGTATTGTTCCACAGCTCGCCTCCCGTGCTGTTGAATGCATAAAGGGTACCTCCCCCGCTGCTCGATATAGCAGCAATGTCCAATCCTCCAATTCCGTCAAGGTTGCCAATGGCTATATCTAAGATGGCACCAGGAAGAGGACCCTTGGGCCAGCCTGTTACGTTCCCCCCTGTGCTGTTAATAACATAAATCCAGCCATCATTAACAGGGTCGCAGACAACAATATCGTTTGTGTCATCGTTGTCGATATCACCAATTTCAATATCTGTAACCATTGAGTCAGTTTCATAGAAGAACTTGACCATGCCGTTATCCTCAAAGACGGTTATGCCTGAGCTACTTTCGTTATCGTTATAGCCGCCTGCGACAACTTCGTTCTTTACATCGTCGTCAACATCTCCGACTGCAATCGAGTAACCGTACACACTGTGGTTGTGCCAGTATTCCGTGCCATTGTCTCCATAAACTGCATAAACGGTGAGGGGTGGGGATGGGGATGGTTGAACATCAATAAAGGCAACATCTGCAATTCCATTTCCTGTTAAATCACCAATCGCCACATCTGGTATGTCGTAGCCAGTACTGAAAGGTGTCCATGCTAAATCAGGTTCGGGACACGCTATCAATGCCTGCGTAACTGGCATCGCAGCAAACACCGAGACAGCCATTATCGCTGTAATCAGAATAGCCATCTTCTTATCGCTTTTCATCTTTTATTTTTCACCTCCTTCTTGTTAAATTCTATATGCAAATAGTTTTCGGAGGTATATATGACTTTCGGTTATGATTTGGTTTTGGGCCTAAGTTACAGATATAATGCTCTTCGATTAAACTAAACATCGCCTGAAAATAAAATGAATTAAACTCGTTTCGCTTTCATCATCTCTTTCTTACTCACAAACACCGGCTCGCCCGTGTTCAGATCCACACCTTCTATTCCTTTCCCTTCAACAACGTTCTCCACGGTAATCCGTTTATCTCCGATTGCCACCACATCGCCTTGCTGAAAGCCCAGCAGTCGTACCAAGAACGTCACCCGATAGATCTCCCTGCCGTCCTTCCGACCGTACAATTTCTTACTTTCGAAAAAGTTCCCGCCTAATTCCTTCACGACCGCGCGCGAGATCCTCCGACCATAGTCCGCACTACTAACATAAATGTCCAGGCCCTCTTTCAGCACCTGTTCTTTCGACACGAAATCCGATTCGCCTAAGGACGAATTCGCAATGGTCTCTGTTATACTGAGTTCGTCATCTGTCGGAATTCGCCAATCAGCGCGTATCTGCACGATTGCTGCATAATAGCCACCTGCTATCCTGCTGCACCGGTCGCAGATTTTTCGTTTCGGCGCAGCGGTGAATTCACCTGTTTCTTCTATATCCACACCGCTTATCTCCGCTTTCACCGCTACTAGAGACACGTGTGCACGGCGTTTATTCTCCGCGAGTTCGACGCTTAATCCTACTATTTCTACGGGTGTCTCAGGCCCGTACTTCTTCCGTATCGCCTTCCGCACCGCAGTCTCAACCGCCGGCTCGATACTCGTCTGCTCCTTACCTTTGAAAAAACCACCGCAGTGCGGGCAGACACTCACACTTAGTTCCAGACTTTCAGGCGCAAGTAACGTTATCCCCTGCTTGAAGCAGTCTTTACACATGGAATCAAAGAATTCATCTGTCTGTTTACCGCATTTTGGGCAAAATTTACTCCATTTAGCTCTCTTTCCCGCTTCCTTTTTCTCGGTCATTATAAGGTAGGTACCGCCACGAAGTCGCGTTAGTAGATGTATGGTATGGATGCCTTAATAAATTAGTTATCAATATTTGTATACTATTCTATTAGCTATTATTCTATTAGACAACAGTTTGTTGTTTACTTACTGCGTCAGAAGAGCCATGGATGAGGAAATAGACCATTCTGAAATAGGACTGAAAGCAGGCCTGGAGATACACCAGCAGTTGGACACGAGAACAAAACTCTTCTGCAACTGCCCTACGACATTGAGGGAGAAGAAGGATTCGACATTCGCCTTTAAACGGTATCTGAGAGCGTCAAAGAGCGAAATGGGCGAAGTGGACAGAGCTGCTCGTGAGGAAGCGAAATACAGCAGGACGTTCATTTATAAAGGCTATGACAGCACGTGTCTGGTGGAAAATGACGAAGAGCCGCCGCGTGAATTGAACCGGGAAGCTATTGATGTCTCCCTGGAAGTAGCGCTACTTCTGAACATGAATCCTGTGGATGCGATTCACACCATGCGGAAAATTGTTATAGACGGGTCGAACACCTGTGGATTCCAGAGGACCGCGTTAGTTGCGACAGATGGTCTGCTCTCGACGGAAGAGGGTACTGTGAGGGTGGATTCGCTCTGCCTTGAGGAAGATGCGGCACAGAAGATAGAGATAGAGATAGAAACAGGAACAGAAGGCAGTGCAGTTGGTTATTCTTTAGATCGGCTGGGCATACCGCTTGTAGAAATATGCACTGCGCCGGATATAAGAACGCCAGAGCAGGCGGTGAACGTAGCTGAGCAGCTCGGCATGATATTACGCTCCACCGGTAAGGTGAAACGCGGATTAGGAACCATCAGGCAGGACATAAACATTTCTATAGCAGAAGGTGCTCGCGTGGAGATCAAGGGCGTTCAGAACTTGAGGCTGATAGGTGAAATAGTGAAAAATGAAGTTCTTCGACAGTTAAAGCTTATCGCGCTGAAAGAGGAGTTGAATAAACGAGGAGCGCGGGTAGAGCATCGAATTGAAGATTTATCAGGTATATTTGAGGCTACTTCTTCACGGGTAATACAAAAATCAGGAGGAAACGTGTTTGGAGTGTGCCTTTATGGTTTTTCGGGTGTGCTCGGAACTGAGATCCAACCTGAAAGACGGTTTGGCAGCGAATTAGCGGATTTCGCAGCTATGTATGGCGCGGGTTTGATGCACACCGATGAACTTCCTGCGTATGGTATTAGTGAGGACGAGGTGGAGCGGCTGAAGAGAACCTTTGACGCTACTGATAATGATTGTGTAGTGATCGTTGCTGCGGAACGAGCGCGTGCGGAAAAAGCATTGAAAGCAGTGCTGAGAAGAGCGGAAGACGCAATGCGAGCAATACCAAAAGAAACAAGAAGAGCGTTGCCCAACGGTAGCAGCGCTTATATGCGACCGCTACCTGGTGCTGCACGAATGTATCCGGAAACCGATGTGCCACCAGTAGATATAGATGAGCAGATATTGCACGCTATAAAAACCAATCTCCCTGAGACGTTTGCGCACCGAAAGGCACGATATAAGGAGGGTTTCGATTTAAATGATGAACTCGCGGATAAAATCGCTCGAAACATCAATTTCTCACTTTTCGAACGCATAATGGGATTATATGGAGATGCATCCGCAACATTGGTGGTCAGGACACTTACGGATGCGGTAGCAGAGTTGATGCAAGAAGGTGTAGCTGTGGAAACGTTGGAAGATCAGCATTTCATGGATATATTCGGGCAACTCTCAACGAATTCGTTTGGTAAGGAGGCAGTACCGGACATCTTGAAATTCCTGGCGAATAAGCCTGAGATGGATGTGGCTAAAGCAATAGAAGAGATCGGGCTGAGCGTAAATATGGTGGAGGTGGAGCGGCTCATAGAGAATATAGTGAACGCAAAGAAGGACTTTATAAAGGAGAAGGGTGCACACGCAGTGGGACCGTTGATGGGTGTTGTGATGACTGAATTGCGGGGAAAAGTGGATGGAAAAGTGCTAAATAAAATAGTAGCTGAGAAAGTGAAAGAGGTTCTGAAAGAGGACTAATACACTTAGAAAAGGAGAAATGATATGACTAAACACATTGGCATCGTTGCTTGTAGTGCGGAGGGGGCAGCCCTGTGTTATCGCACCATCTGCGTAGAAGGTGCTGCTATACTGGGCAAATACGCGCACCCTGAAGTCACTATGCATACTCACCCTCTGAGCGAGTACATGCGATACATCGAAGTGGGCGACTGGAACAGAGTAGCGGATTTGATGTTGTCTTCGGCAGAGAAGGTAGCAAAAGCGGGAGCGGATTTTGCCATCTGCCCTGATAATACAATCCATCAAGCGTTCGATCTTGTAGTTAAGAAATCACCAATTCCATGGCTTCATATTGCGGAGGAAGTTGCTGCTGAAGCAAAACGTCAAAACTATAAATGTCTCGGCGTTTTGGGCACACAGTACTTGATGGAGGGTCCAGTTTATCTCACTAAGCTTGCTGCTGTGGGTATTGAACATAAGATCCCGGAAGTGCAGGCTCGTGAGCGCATTAATGCGATAATCTTCGATGAACTGATTAATGGTCGTTTCACTGCCGAGTCCCGTGCCTATTTCACCACGATTATCAACCAACTAAAAAATCAAGGTTGTAACGCCGTGGTTCTCGGCTGTACCGAAATACCGCTGCTTGTAACACAAAAAGATGCACCCTTACCTATCCTGGATTCCACACGGCTACTGGCAAGGGCTGCACTGAGAAAGGCAACAGGCTCAACATCTCTGTAAGCGAGTTTACCATCCTCCTCTCTCCGCTCGCCTAAATTGCCTTCTGCATTCGCATGGCCTGAAACGTTCAATCGGATTCAAACGAAGAACCGAAGAAATAATGGCATCAGAAAAAGACAATAAGTAAAAGCATCTCAAAACCCGCTATATACGTATCATACCTCTGTGTTCCTTATGCTACGTCTTTGCCTTGAATATAACAATCGCTTTAACTCTTGATACATCCCTCATTCACCATTCCATTTCCGTTTCTATGAGCCCTTTCCCATCCAAGAATAACTAACTTCCTTCTGAAGACTTGTGATAATAGCGTTTTATTGTCTTCTCAACCACTACTTCGGTAAGGCGCATAGGCTCAGAACGATAAAATACCTATAGTTCTAATCCATCTTTAGCAGTAAAAGAGGTGAGCTATTTTTCACTATTACTCGCATTTTGTTAAATGTATTTATATAATGAAGATGAAAGATTAGGAACATGGAAGAAAAACAGAGTGAAGTGAAGAAGGAATATAAGTGCAAGTATTGTGGCGAGGCATTTGGGAAGCCTTTATTGTTGGCTCATCATGTACGGGCGAAACATAAGAGAGCAAAGAAAAGAGAGAAGAAAGGGCTCTCGGTAGAAAAGATGTCAGAGCAGATAAACAAAACTATTGAAGCCATAGGTATCCTGAAAGGCTTGCAGGTATCCCCTCATCTGAGCGATGA
>DATKWH010000053.1:0-9576 GCA_035529655.1 Bathyarchaeia archaeon | reverse complement strand
CTTACAAGGCTGAAGAGTATCCGTGGGTTCTTCTTTATCATCTCTTTCACTAACGCTCGTTCGGTGCACGCCTTCAGCTTTATATCTCCGGATAAGAGGCGGAAGAACTTTATGGAGTCCTCTTCGCTCAAGTTTAACACGATGTTCTTGATCTTCATTCCCACTTCCAAAACCTTACCAAAATCTCGCTTCCATCTCTTCTCGTATTCCATCAATCGTCGCTTCGAAACGTTCTTTTCACGCACCGCTTTGGCAATGACATCCCCTGCTATAGCGCCACCCTGCATCGCTTGTAAAATGCCGCCGCCCGTGATGGGATTGACGTGCCGTGCCGCATCACCGACTAATATCAGTCCATTTGCTACCGTTTCGTACACCGGCCCGCTCAAGGGCACCGCACCATACATCTCTGTCAGTACCTTCCCGTCCGGGAACTTATCATTCACAAATGCATGCAGATAATCGCGTGCACGATGGTGATCACCAGAAACATCGCCGCCTATTCCCAG
This sequence comes from Bathyarchaeia archaeon, assembly GCA_035529655.1. Lineage (GTDB taxonomy): Archaea > Halobacteriota > Syntropharchaeia > Alkanophagales > Methanospirareceae > JACGMN01. The sequence goes on along the minus strand of DATKWH010000053.1, from coordinate 9,067 downwards.
TCCTACATTTGCGCAATCCCCACCCTTTGGGAATATCCATGCATACCCATTTGGGGCGATCTCATTATCAAAGAAAATTTCAAAATAGTTCTTGCTCACATCAACGTCGCACATAAGGAACTGTGCACATGTTGCGACGTCTGCTAATGGCAGCGTTGTGTCAATACCGGCCCATCTGCCAACTCGTGATTCCACGCCGTCCGCACCAACAACGACATCCGCAGAAATACGAACATCTTCACCAGCAGAGTTTGCATAAACGCCCTTTACATATCCGCCTTCTTTGATGGCACCATATGCCTGCGTCTTAACACGCACTTCTGCACCTGCATGCGCAGCTTGCTGTGCCAGGAACTTATCAAATAGCCGTCTTTCAAGTACATATCCTACTGGTTCTGATTCTTCTGTTGATAATGCCACCCGCGCGCCGCCAGGACCGTAAGTGACAAATCCTTCCGGCTCGGCACATATCCATCGGGAATCAATATCAACAAACTGCTCTATTTCTCTGCTTACACCCTCCCCGCATTTCACAGGCACGCCGATCTCAGGATTCCGCTCGATTAACAGAACATCTAATCCCTTTTCCGCAGCAGTTTCCGCAGTTACACTGCCCGCAGGTCCCGCGCCTACCACGACAACGTCATAGCTCTCCTCTTTCATTGGGTTCTATCTACGTAGTTAAGGTGAACACGAACATACTTAAATTTAACCACATCTACTCTAAAAACAGAGAGGATACGTATAGTATAACTGCAGACTGGAGAAAAAAATGACGCTCATCTTGGGTCTTGAAGGAACCGCATGGAACCTAAGCGCTGCATTGGTCAGTGAAGAGCGTGTGCTATCCGAAGCTGAATCAACCTATAAGCCTAAATACGGGGGGATTCATCCACGAGAAGCGGCACAGCATCATGCAGCCGAACTCAAAGACGTAGTCTCACGAGCTTTACGGGGCGTAAAAGAAGCGGAAGAAGGTTTCTCATTAGCTAATATAGATGCAATCGCATTCTCCCAAGGACCGGGCATGGGCCCCTGCCTCAGAACCGTGGCTACAGCAGCACGAGCGCTCTCTATCTCGTTAAAAATACCGTTAATTGGCGTTAATCATTGCATCGCCCATATAGAGGTCGGAAGATGGCAGTGTGGAGCGAAAGACCCGGTGGTATTATACGTAAGTGGCGCAAACTCGCAGGTATTGGCATACCGTTCCGGGAGATATCGTGTGTTAGGAGAAACGCTGGACATTGGCATAGGGAACGCGTTGGACAAATTCGCTCGTTTCCTCGGACTCAGCCATCCCGGAGGTCCGAAGATAGAGGATTTGGCGTCCAGAGGCACCAACTATATTTATATGCCGTATATAGTAAAGGGAATGGATTTATCCTTCTCCGGACTGACCACAGCCGCTAAGGACGCAATAGATGCACAACCCGATAAAAAGGAGGATGTCTGCTATTCCTTTCAGGAGACAGCTTTTGCCATGCTCACTGAAGTAACAGAACGCGCCATGGGACATCTTTGTAAGGATGAGATGTTATTAGCAGGCGGCGTAGGAGCAAATCGTAGATTGCAACAGATGCTCCAGACGATGTGTGAAGACCGTGGAGGAAGGTTTTACGTACCTGAGAACAGATATTTGAAGGATAATAGCGCAATGATCGCTTACCTTGGACTGCTCATGCTTAAAAGCGGTAACACAACGCCACTTGATAAATCGCAGGTCAGGCCAAATTATAGACCTGATGACGTTGAAGTCACTTGGAGAAATTAGATTAGACCTAACATCTATGAATCGAAACTTTTAAAGAGATTAACGTCTTCTTCTAAAAGAAAGTGCAATGAAAAGAGAAGAAATCCTGATAGAGGCGTTGCCGTACATCCGTGAATTCTACGGCTCGAAAGTCGTGATAAAGATCGGCGGGCATGCATTAATAGACGAAAGCATCATGGATAAGATCACGCAGGATTTAGTGCTGCTGAGATTTGTTGGAATATGTCCCGTGGTGGTGCATGGTGGCGGTCTAGAGATAACGAGGTTAATGGAGCGGTTAGGCAAGAAACCTAAATTCATCGGTGGGCTTCGCATAACAGACGACGAAACGATGGAAATAGCACGAATGGTGCTCGTGGGCAGCGTAAATGAGCGTATCGTATCGTTCATCGGGAAACACGGCGGTAAGGGCATTGGTCTGTCAGGAAACGATGGCACATTAATCGTAGCAAAGAAGAAGCAGAAGCAAACGGTTGGCATTGCAGGCGAGGAACGAGAAGTTGACCTCGGCTGGGTAGGCGAGATAGAAGCTATAAACGCTGAGATACTAAACATAACGAGTGATAGGGGTTACATTCCGGTAATATCGCCGGTAGCAGTAGATAATGCAGGCAATAGCCTTAACGTCAATGCCGATTCGGTGGCTGGTGAGATAGCGTACACAATAAAGGCAAAGAAGCTTATATTACTCACTGATGTCCCGGGAGTACTGAAAAATCCCTCAGACCCTACTACATTGATATCCCAGGCAACACCAGCGGAGATAAAAGAGCTTATCGCGAATGACGTTATCGGAGAAGGAATGATCCCTAAAGTGGAGGCAAGTTTAAAGGCTGCTTCTGGCAACGTCACCGCCCATATAATAGACGGCCGAGAGCCCCATTCCATCTTGCTTGAGTTGTTCACCAATAGAGGAATTGGGACGATGATTTTTTAAGTGATTCCTCCGCTCTCCTTTCCTCTTCTTTTTCCGTTTTGAACTTTTCTTTTGATAACCCTTTTCTTGGAAAGAAGAGGTTTGACGGAGTCGCTGGGATTTGAACCCAGGTCACCGGGTCCGAAGCCCGATGGGATAGTCCGCTACCACACGACTCCTTAAGTTATTATGCTATGGTCGTCATTAGCATTATAGTTATTTTATCACTCAAATAGGCGCTTCTATCGCCATCTCCTTATTGTAATCATAGAGCTTAACGGAATTATTTAATTTCATCTGCGTTACCAACCCTTGGATATTCATTGTAAGCTCTATTTTGTTCTCTATCTTTGTTATCCAGTACGTATCCTTTTCAATCCAATATTTAATCGAAAAATCGATCAACTCTTCCTCCTTGATAGTTTCAAGACCTGTGCGATTCATCTGCTCGATTACTTCCTCACGGTCAGGGATAATATCCAATACCCAGCCATTCTCTTCCTTTTGCATCGTTACATTCGTGGCATTGGCTAAGAGCGAACGTTGCTGTGCCAATTGGTCACTTTCCCAGGTAGAGCTTGAATAGTCGCTTACGTTCCGGGTCTGCCATGAGCCGTAAGATTCTCGTACGTATGCAGTATCACCGATGACAATCATCTCCATTGAGCGATTCATCGCCGTCACCGTTGTGTGCAACTTCTTATTTTGATAATCAACAGATCCCGTGCTGCTCATCATCTCGACAGCTCCTTCGGGCATCGAGATGTTGGTGGCGAGGGCGAACCGGTACGTCGTTATATCTTCTGAGGCAGCAACCGTTTTCGCTATTAAGACCTGAGGATCAGTGATTTCACGATGCGATACGTAGTAAACGGCAGAGACGATCGCCAGAGCTATTATGCCAAGAATCACCAATAATTTAATGTCAATATTTTTGCTTGTCTTTAACGCCATTTCTCGTACTCGCCCCGCTTTAATAGTATCCTTTAATGCTATGAAATAGATAGTTTCGATTATTTTCTTCTCTTTGATGTATTTAGATAACCTATTAACACTACAAGGGCAACCGCAAAGAGCCACAGAATCGCTTCAAAACCCGGCTCTTCAGGCGTTGGTGTCGCTTCAGGCGTTTGTACAGGCGTCGGTGCCGGCGTTATCGGCGGTGTGATTAGTGGCGTTGCACTCGGTGGTAGCGCAGGTGAAGGCGTAACAGCGGGTTGCACAGACAGCGTGCTGACGTACTCCTCGAATCGTGTGGTGTGGAAGCTGTATTTGTCAACAAAGTCCAGTTTCTCGACACCTCGATAGCCACACATGCATCTTATCTTCCGCTCATCTTCGACCACATCGCAAAGCTTATAACCGTGGAAATCAAACATGTTTCTGAATATGGGAGACCGCTTTAGGCAAGTCATTTTTGCCAAAAGAGATAGCTCTCACCGTAGTTATATCTTCCTATTCATCCCAAAGTTGGAGAAGAGCCAAAATAAAAAAAGAAAAAAAGTTTAAAAAGCTAAACGAGCAGAAAGAAGTCGTTTACAACTACCAATTGATGAGTGCCGCATTGGTATCTGCATAATTGTAAAGATAGTGCGGGATGCTTAAGGTGATAAGAAGGCAGACGACCATAAATGGAAACAAAAAGAGATGAGAACAAACTTAGCCGTACATGCCTTCAGGTGGTCTTTTCGGCTCCTCCTCCGTTACCGGTGGTGTGGGAATCTTGCCGAACTGCTTCTCATACGCCTTTATATGCCGATCTAACCAACCCAGAAGCGCTTTAGCCTGCTCCGGCGACATTGTTATCTCTGCTTGTAACTCTCTCAGTATCACTGGTGGTTCTTTTCCTGTTACCGTGCCCTCCGAGACGTCCTCGTAGCCCTCCTGATACACGATCATCTTGAATTCATACGGAGTATGTCCACCAAAAACGCCTGATGAATAAAATCGTTTGAAATCCGGATGTTTCTTAACCACAAATTTCGGTCCTGGTAATTGGTCCATTTTTAGTTCTCACCCCTTATTTTTATAAACCCATCGTATATTCTATTTCTATATGTTCATCTCATACTGTAATTGATATAAATAACTTTGGAAGAGCGACTCTATCTATGACAGCAAAGCAAAATGCAGAAAGATATGATGTAGTAGTTATAGGCGATGTGTTCTGTGACATAGCCACGATGCCAATCGAGGATTATCCAGAGCGTGACAAGCAGATAGGCTGTGAATTTATGCTCAAGATAGGGGGGCAAGCGGGAAACTGCGCTGCTGCGTGCGCTTCCCTTGGCTTAAAAACGGCCCTTATCTGCAAGACCGGAAATGACGTGCTTTCGCATTGGGTGCTATCCGAATTACAAAAAGTAGGTGTTAATTGCTTTGCCGAACTAACAAAAAAAGAAGAGCTACAGCATCCCGGTATAACGGTTAGCATAGCCTTTGAAGATGGGAGCAGATCAATGCTGTCCGACCGGGGCGCAAATTTAGACCTCACGGAAGAGGAGGTGAACTTCGAGCTTCTAAGGAAAGCGCGTTTCGTGATGCGTGCTGGTCACTGGAACACCGAAGGGCTCTTTCCAGCAAACAAGAAAATACTCGAGTTTGCTAAATCCGGAGGCGTTTATACCGGCGTAGATATAGGATGGAGCGCTTATCTTGGATGGACAGCGCGTGCACGAAAAACCGTTTTTGACCTTCTTCCTTCTACCGATTTTCTTTTTGTTAACGAAGCGGAAATAAACGGACTGAGTGAAAAGAAGGATAAAGGATGCGCGTACGATTTATTAGATAACGGATGCGAAAACGTGATTGTTCATGGTGGTGCACTTGGGTCCTCTTGGATAACCAACGAGTTTGAGATACACCGTCCAGCGTTTAACGTGAAGCCGATAAGCCCAACAGGTGTAGGAGATGTGTTCAATGCAGGGTTTATATATGCCGTTCTGGCGGGTAGAGAAGCAAAGGAATGCCTGAGATTTGCTAATGCCTGCGCTGCAGCATATATAAGCACAAAAAGACGAGGAAATGTATTTCCAACATTAAAAGGAGTGAGAGATTTGTATAGTAAGTGGGAATAAATAAAGAAGGAGATAAGATGAACGAACACATACTACCAAAGGCGTTTTTCGTTACTTCCGGTGTGGGTATGGACCCAGAGCAAGCGAATGCTTTTGACCTCGCTTTACGGGATGCTGGCATAGGCGAATGCAATTTAGTCGAGGTTTCTTCTATACTGCCTGCGAACGCGGTGGAAACGGAACGAAGTAGCGTGGGGATAACACCGGGGAGCATAACCTTCTGCGTGATGTCAAGAGCAGAGGGTAAATCGGGTGGGGTCATTGGTGCGGGTATAGGATATGGCTGGATAGGGGAAGAAAATGAGCATGGTAAAGAGCAAAGCCAAAGCGAGTTTGGTATCATCTGCGAGCACCACGGGCATTGTTCACGAGACTACCTGGCGGAGAAGGTACAAGAGAAGTTATATAAGATGGCTGAGATTCGCGATAAGAAAATACTTAAAAAGGATTTGTTAGTGGAATCGGTAGAGGTGGAAAAGGGTAATTTCGGCTCGGTCGTCGTAGCACTGGTGTTTGTATTCTGAAGATGCGGAAGATTTAAATGTTAAAATAAGTGTTAAACTAACAGGTGTATAAATATAATTATTTATCCATCTATCACGTTAAGAGGTGAAGAGAGAAAGTGGATTTAGAGGAATTACCCGGTGTTGGACCTGCAATCGCGGAGAAATTACGTGAAGGCGGTTTTAATTCGTTAGAGGCAATAGCAGTAGCGTCTCCTGCTGAGTTGGTAGCAGCCGCTGAGATCGGGGAAGCAACAGCAGCGAAGATAATAAATTCTGCGCGGGACGCCGCGGACATCGGCGGGTTTGAGACCGGTGATAAGATATTGGAACGGCGGAAGGAGGTCGGGAAGCTAACTTCTGGGTCTCCATCGTTAGATGCGTTATTAGGCGGAGGGATCGAGACGCGGGCATTAACCGAGTTTTACGGTGAATTCGGCAGTGGTAAGACACAAATAGCACATCAACTCGCAGTAAACGTGCAGTTACCGCTGGAGAAGGGCGGATTAAACGGTTCTGTTGTGATAATAGATACTGAGAACACTTTTAGGCCGGAAAGGATAAAAGATATGGCAGAAGGTGCCGAGCTTGATTACGAAGGGGTTCTAAAAAATATACATATCGCACGTGCATACAATTCAAATCATCAGATACTGCTAATAGATAAAGCTGAAAAGCTTGCAGAGGAGTTGAAAGAGACGGAAAAGCCCGTGCGGCTACTGATAATAGACTCGGCGACTGCTCATTTCAGAAGTGAATATGTAGGAAGAGGCACGTTAGCTGACCGGCAGCAGAAGATAAATAAGCATCTGCACGACGCTCTGCGGTTTGGGGACCTTAATAATGCGGTGATAATGATAACGAACCAGGTGATGGTGAGACCAGATGCCTTCTTCGGCGATCCTACGCGACCTATAGGCGGTCATATAGTGGGACACACCGCTACGTTCAGATTATACCTGCGTAAGTCAAAAGGTGAGAAAAGGATAGCACGATTAGTTGATTCACCAAACCTACCAGAAGCTGAGGCTGTGTTCTCTGTGTCGTCAGTAGGAATTCGGGATTAGATTAGCCCTCACCCTCCATCTCCAGCTCTTCTTTACAACTCTCACATACCATTAGCCCGGCTTTCATCTCCAGGTAATGTGAGAAGCCACCACATTTTTCGCATATACCCTGACCTGCACTTTCACCCTCCATCTCCAATGTTTCCCTTTCCACATTCATCTCTACTAACTCTGCCAGTATCGAGGTCATCTCTGACGACACTGATAGTATATCTATATCTGCAACTATCCCTACCAACTTGCCGTCCTCAATTACCGGTATCTTTCTTATTCGTTCCTTTGCCATTTTCTTCGCTATATTTGATAGGCGGTCATTAGGAGATGCAGTTACCAAGGGCGTGGTCATTATGTCCTTTAGTTTCACCGTGCTCGGCTTTATGTCCTTACTCACCAGCTCGCTGATTATATCACCTTCTGTAACTATTCCCACTGGGTCTCCGTGATCAAGCACTACGATACTATCCACGCTATATCCCCTCATCAGCTTCGCCGCTTCCAGCACGGTTAAATCTATATCCCCTTTCACTACCTCCCGTACCATTACATCCCTTAGCGGTATATCGGTCTCCATGTATCCTCAACAATTATAATTAGCGGAAGTATGATTTAAATACAATACTGTTGAGGTGTGAAATGAAATACGTGATTTTAATAGGAGATGGGATGGCCGATTATCCAATCCCTGAACGTGGTAACAGGACGGCATTAGAAATCGCATCCACGCCGAATCTAGATTTCATCGCTACAGGTGGGAGGTGCGGCTTGGTAAGAACAATACCGGATGGAATGCATGCCGGAAGTGATATTGCCACCCTCTCTATTCTTGGATACGATCCTGCAAAGTATCATACGGGCAGAGGTCCGTTAGAAGCGATGGCAATGCGAATACCCCTCAATGAAGAGGATATTGCTTTTAGATGTAATCTTATAACAGAGAAAGAAGGAAGAATAGAGGATTTCAGTAGTGGGCATATAACAACCGAAGAAGCGAGCGCGTTAATAGATGCGCTTAATGGAGAATTTAGAGATAAATGGGTAGAGCAAGGGTGGGAACTTACCTTTTATGCTGGTGTGAGCTATCGAAATATCTTTGTTATCAAATCCAGGTCAAAAGATTATGAGTTCCAGGCGGAAAAAGAAATAGGTGGCGCACCCCCTCACGACATAATTGGTGCCAACATCGAAGAGTACCTCCCAAAAGAGGCGATTTTAAGGGAGGTCATGCTCGCCTCGAAGGAGGTGTTGGATGCGCATGAAGTCAATGCGCAAAGGAGGGCACGTAACGAGAGGAAGGCGAATATGGTATGGCTCTGGAGCGGCGGTAAAACGCCTGCAATGCCGCCGTTTAGCGAGCTGTACGGCGTGCAAGGTTCGGTGATTTCGGGCGTTGACCTTATAAAAGGAATTGGGAGGTGCGTAGGTCTGGATGCAATAGAGGTGCCAGGCACTACCGGATATTTTGATACGAATTACAGGGGCAAGGCGGAGTACGCACTGCGCAGCCTGGAAGAAAATGATTTTGTTCTGGTTCATGTAGAGGCGCCGGACGAGGCAGGGCATCTCCGTGATATAGATCTGAAAGTGAATGCGATAGAGGATTTTGATGCGCTGGTGGTCGGCACCGTTTTAAAAGGAATGGAGCAGAACTTCGCAGATACGGAAGAGGGTTACAGGATATTGGTCATGCCGGATCACTACACGCCGGTGTCGGTGGGGACGCACACAAAAGA
>DATKWH010000052.1:0-4516 GCA_035529655.1 Bathyarchaeia archaeon | reverse complement strand
TTGATGAGCACTTTTCCCGCTCCTAACAGGAGTATCTTCTCCACTTTCGTATCAGCACACTCACTCCGGTAAATAAAAGCCTCTCCCTCTCTTTCAAGGGATAGCGAAATTTCTTCTGTTACAATCTCTAAAGGGATATCATAATATCCGAACATAAAGCCTCTTATCAATTATTAACGTAAGTTTACATATAAACCTTTGGTAACAGGAACGTAAAGCTCGTGAGTAAAGTAAAGTCACAATAGGAGTGAGGACGTAAATAACAAAGCTAAGAGAATGATAAGAACCAGAGAGATTCGTGCAATGAACTTCCTCGCAACCACTCGTTCATAATATCTCCGGGGGCTGATATCCAGAATAAGCGTGGCGGATAAGCTTCCCGCCATCAACCCGAGGACATTTTCAAGCGTGAGCGTCAGTGGGCTGAGCGTCTGGTGCGGGTAGAGAACAATTGTGATTCCAGTCACCACTGCAGGAGGAAGCAGCGCAGCAGCAATTGCCACGCCAGCGATAATCTCTGTTATGCCTTTTGATAGAGCAAGAATAGAGGCGAAACCAAGGAGTAACGCCATGAGAATGTAAATAAAGCTTGGATTCATTCGTAAAAGGATTTCCGATGTGAGTGACAGATCTATAAATAATGAAATGACAAGTGTGACGAGAGCAGAGAGTATGATAACCATAAGAAGCTGAATACCGAGATTTCCAACGCTTTTCAAGGCATCTTTAGTCTTTCCGACTGCGGTGTTGATAGTAAAGGCATAGATGGGGCCAAGAAGTGGTGAGAGCAGCATAGCACCAATGATGATCGCCACATTATTAAGGAAAAGGCCCATGAGGGCTATTATTCCAGCGATAGTGGTAAGTGCAAGTTTACTGAGATCGAGCCTTAGATGAGGTCTGGTGGTGTCTATCAGCTTTTCAACTGGAGTTATTTCTTTTGCTTTTTCGACCTTCTTCTCACCACGTTTTAACACGGATGAAATGATAAAATCGGGGGTATAAACTTCGATTATGCTTTCCCTATATCTGGAGTCAATGGCATCTCGAAGCTTACCGATGATACAATCGAGCTCTTTATTGTGGATGTAAATGGTGACCCTGATAAGGTCATCTTCTTTTTTTGAAAAATGGAGTACATCCTTTGTTACTGCCTCTATTTTCTCTAAATCCTCTTTCTTGGCGGTTACAATGACTTTCTTCATCCATTAAAGAAATTACATAGGGGCTTATTTATAAGTTACTGGAATTAACTTCCGGCGTTATCATGCGATACTATCGTAACATATTCGCTGCTTCCTGTACCGCCCCCAGTTTTCCAATGATCGTGGCAAAATCACCATCGAGGAGCTGTGTCTCACCGTGTGCGATCAGGGATTTTCCCTCTCTTCGAACCAAGACGATCAGCGTATCCTCTGGCAGCGATAGATCTTTTATAGCCTTCCCCACCACGCGCTTATTGGAGACTTCAACCTCGAGTATATCTCCCTCTTCAGTGACCTCGCACATGGTAAACAAATCCGGATGCCCGACCATACCGTCGAGCATCAGCGCAGTGGCGGTAACGGGGCTAATGGAGCGAATGCCGAGGTCCATAAACGCGTGAAGGTTTTCCGGTTCATTAACCCGGGCAACGAGTTTTTCTCCCGTGAATCCGAATTTCGTCTTGGCAATCTGGCATACCAAAAGATTGGTATTATCCTGATCTGTTGTGGCGACGAGGTACTTGGCATCTTCGATTCCAGCTTTTTTCAGTATTGCTACATCTTCCGCGTCACCGTGAACTGCTCGTACTCCTATTTCCAATGCTTTTTGACAGTTCTCTTCATCATCGTCAATTATCACGACATTCTCTCCGCGCTTGAGGAATCGTTCTGCCAGAGCCCTTCCAACTCCGCCTCCACCGACGATTAATATTTCCATAGGTATTACTCCTGTTCGTTTTGCTATAAAGCTTGCGGAAACTCCCGTTGCGAGCACCGTAATAATGATGGTAATAAACATCAAGCCAAGGAGGTTGGTTGATTCAGAATCAAACCCTAAAGCCTTCAGTCGTATGGCAAAATACACAGCCATTGAAGCAGGAACAACACCTCGTGGCCCTATTGCGGAAATGAATAGTTTCTCACCACGTTTCAGGTCTGAAGACCGTGTAGATGCAAATACTGCTACGGGTCTTATTATAACCAGCAATAAAACCGCTAAAAGTATACCGTTAAACCCAATTGCGCTAACCGCGTCAAAATCGATAATAGCGGAGAGCAAAATAAAGATAACGGATAGTAGAATTATCGACAAATCTTCCTTAAACTGCTTTATTGCCTCTTTATGGGGGATTTCAGACGAGCCAATAATGATCCCAAAGACTGCCATTGCCAATACACCTGACTGGTTTCCGATATTCTCAGCGCTGACAAACGCAGCCAAAAGAATTGCTACGGTGAACAATCGAGCGTACTGTGGGGTGAGTAAGGGACTTTTCCGTAAAATTAGAATTAGAATAATACCGCTTAAAACGCCGAAAAAAACTCCGTCTAAGATTCGGATTATCAGGAATTCAGCCGCTTTGATTCCTGTTAAGGGTACGGCAATCCATTCAAAGATCAAAGCTGCCAGTATCACACTTACGCCATCGTTCAATACAGCCTCAGCCTGGAGCGTGCTGGCAACTTTGGTATTCACCTTTACCTGCCGGATAATCGGTGAAATCACCGCGGGGCCGGTTGCGGAAACAAACGCGCCGAACAGTAAAGCGATATTAAATGGAATATTGAGCAGAACGTACGCAGTTACCGCTGTAAGTACCGCGGTAATAGCGACTCCAATCGTAACCAGGTTCACTATGCTGCGCTGCATTTTCCGCAGTTGTCTGATATCAATATCCAGACCGCCCTCAAAAACGATTATGGCAACGGCTAATCCGACAAGCAATTCGATGCCGCTTCCAAACCTGCCGGGTTCTATCAAGCCGGTAACTTCAGGGCCTAAGATGATCCCGGCCGCTAACAAGAATACGATGCTCGGGATTCTGACAACTCGACCGAGCATGTGTGCAAAAATCCCGATAATCATCACACCCACAAGAGCGGTCAGCACGTATATGGTACTCATACGAGTTGTTCTCCTCGAACAATTAATTAAAGTATTTTAGATTATTTTTGGATATTCATTGTGGTACTATTTAAATAACAGCTCTAAAAACTCATTCGTATTTGTCTCGCTTTTCAGCTCCGTTCTTTTCGAAGATCTGCTTAATGATAGAAAACGGAAATTGGACTAATTCTTGGAGCCCGCCAGCAGTGGAAAAATTCGTTAGGGGCCTCTTCACCGCGGAAATAAGTTCATGAATAACGATTTTCTCCTCAACCTCTCCGAGTTCTTTTACCATGGCTAACCGGTGAATAGAATACAGACCAATTAAGAAGGCGAGAAAGAAGAAGAAATCCCACTGCTGGAAGTTCAATGTTGGAATAACCAGTTTTCCTCCTGGGCTCGTGTAGGTTAGCACCCATGCAAGTTCACGTTGGGCAAAGAAATCGGCAAACATACCGCCTAAAATCGGTGCAATACCGGCCATTACCGAATTAACGAGACTATTTGCGGCTAAATATGGCGTTGCCTGCCCTTTTGGTGCCAGTTTAAGCCCAATGTTTCCCGAAGCCAGGGTCACCCCTGCGGTCGAAATGCCCATGAAGATGTGTATGGCTATCAACAGTGGAATCGTTAATACGTATTTCTCAGGTAATGTGGTAAAGGTCCAGGCGAGGATGCAGAGCATGAATAAAGGACCGCTGACGCCAAGCACAGATTTGTTACTGAAACGATCTGAAAACCTCCCCCAGATTCGGAGAAATGCGATGCTTGTTAATTGGCTCAATACTAAAAGGGCAATAATAAACGACATGTCCAATTGCAAGAGAGTAAGCATGTAAACGGTAAAAAAGGGAGCAGCCAAATTGACGGCGAAGTTCCAGGAACCCAGAAACATGAGGAGATTTTTGAAGTTAGCATCCTTAAAGGGCTGTGAGAGCAACTTTAAAAAACCTAGCTTTCCCACGAGTGGTGCCATTCGAGGCTCAGGGATGGTTGATATGAAGTAAACACCGAGCATCCCTGCAAGGAATCCCAGGAAAAAAAGAATTGAATAGCCGTATAACTCATACGCCGGGAATAGCTTTTTCCAGTAGTCAATATAAAATCCAGCGGCAAGGCTAAGAGGGATACCTAATCTGGCAGCTAAACTCATTCGTTTAGAGAAAAACGCTCCTAATCGGTCTTGTGGCACGAGGTCTCGCATCCAGGGGTTCCAACTGCTGCTCCCAATTGCACCGAACGCCGCATAGAGTAATAGTGCTACCATGAGAAAGGTTAATCCTGCTTCAATAGAGAACAGGAATGGAATTAAGGCAATTACCAACCAGAATATCCTACTTGAAGCAGTTGCATACACAGTAATTGCCCGTCTAATCCGATATTTCTCGACCAAATAAATCGAGGGAATCTGAATCAACTGCGC
>DATKWH010000051.1:0-6599 GCA_035529655.1 Bathyarchaeia archaeon | reverse complement strand
GACCCTTCGAGTGCGGTAATCGGAAATGTGGAGCTGGGCGATCATGTCAGTGTATGGCCGCATGCGGTTATCAGAGGCGATCCTACTGCTATTCGTATAGGCTCGTGGACGAACATCCAGGACAACTGCATCGTGCATGCTGAACATGAGCATCTCACGCGGATAGGCGAATACTGCGTGGTGGGTCATGGCGCCATCGTTCATGGCTGCACGATCGGTGACGGCTGCATGATAGGTATGGGCTCTATTATCATGAATGAGGTCACGGTGGGTAAAAGCTGCTTGATCGGTGCCGGGACACTGCTCACCGAAGGTAAGAGCTTCCCGCCCGGTAGTCTTATACTTGGCAGCCCTGGCAAAGTGGTGCGCGAATTAAGCCCTGATGAAAGCGCTCAAATCAAAGAGGACGCTAAGTACTACTGGGATAAGGCCATGAAGCATGTGGAAATATTGGAAGAAAGATGACGCACTGAATGTGCCAAAAAACACGACTCCGTGGTTTTATTCGTACGAAGCTAACGGTTTTGTTAGATAACAGTTATGTTAGGTAACAGTTATGTTACAGACCGGATTTTTTCACTTTTCAAAACTTTTTTTCTCTGCGTTCAAAACGTTGCTGACAATTTCTAATATTTCAATAGCGTCACCTAACAATAAAAGTGCATCTGAGGATGAGGGAAATACTGATAAATCGAAAGAGAATAAATTCCTTGCCTTTCTATCCGCGTTTAATATTGATTCGTAAACCTCTTTCCCACCTTTCTCTATAATTCCTTTCTCGCGCAAAAATTGCACTTTTTTCTCAGCGGATTCTCCGCGAATCTGGTTCAAGGTATAAAGTATTACACGACCGGATATTAATGCAGATGCGAGATAAGCACCCCGTTCGTATTCGTTTAGTGCCTCATTTACGTTTATTTCGTAGTTTATATCTGGTAAAACTTCTGATAACGTTTCCAATTGCTCCCTGAATGCCGCAAGTCTCTCAAAATCATCTTCCGTTAAGGGAGCAGCCATGTTTCCTAAAATATCAATAGCTTTATCGCATTCTACATCAATCTCGCTTAATAACGCTTTTTGTTTATAAACCGCAGAATAATCACTCCCTTTTATCTCTATATCACGGAGATATACGTTAATATTTTGCTCGGATGCTATCCCCCCAAAATGTAGTTTTGCATCCTTGTACGCTTCAACAAGACTTTTTAACTCTTCGACAGGGCCGGATAACGAATCTCTTATAGATTGCCGAAGTTGTTTTGCCTGGCTCTTGACAGATTCGAATTGTCTTAAAACCTCCGCAGCGTCACGTTTCATTAATGTCATTCCTTTTCAACCCCCACCCAATATTCGCATTACCATAACAAACCTCCTGTCTCTATTTATATCTATCCTGCAGCCTAACAATTAAAATTTCGTATTTCTGAGGACAACAAATAGAATGACTGATATGATGCTGACTGAGCTGCCAAAGAAGAAGGTTAAAGTGGGCGTTATAGTCCATAGAACTCCTGCGATTAAACTCGCTGGTAACGTCATTAGGCCAATCATTGTATGAAAAGTGCCCAAAGCGGTTGCCCTTAGCTCTTCCGTGGACAGGTCAGATATAAAAGCCCGCTGATTTCCATCTACCATGGCATAAACCACTCCGTAAAGCGGGAATAAAACCATAAAGGCGAGTAGTGAATCGAAGAAGGCAAATCCGAGACAGGTTACCGAGAAGAGGAGATAGCCCGAAATAAGCACTCGCCTCTTTCCTATTCTGTCTGATAACGTGCCAAAAGGAATGGCGAACAGGGCATAGAAGATGTTAAAGAGGACGTATAAAAAAATCGCAAGGGCAATTGACTCCTTTACGGGCATTAGAGGCATAAACGCAGCCGCCGCCTTTAAGATGAAGAACATGTAGGTGAAATTGGCCAACGCAAAGACAGTCGCTACCATAATGAAGAGCATAAGTGGTTTAGGCAGTTTTCTCAGGCTTATCTGTAAGTTTATCTTCTGTGGTTCTCTCTTCACTTCTTTTACAAAATAAAGCGGTGATAGCGAGATAAAAGCGATGCTCGCAGCTATGAATATGATAGACGTGAAACCGAACTCCAGAAACCAGTACAAAACAAGGGCCATTATGCCTCCTAAGATTGCACCTAAGGTATCAAGTGCGCGGTGAATTCCAAATCCCTTCCCTCTGGCGTCAGGCATGGAATCTGCGATAATCGCATCTCGTGGTGCGGTTCTCAAGCCCTTTCCCACGCGTTCAAAACAGACGAATAGTAATATGTGCTGCCAGATCCGTGAGAAAGCGAGGAGCAATTTGAAGATGGCAGAAGTCAGATAGCCACTGAAGACAAATATCTTCCTTTTTCCTACTCGGTCAGACCAGTAGCCAGAAATAACCTTTAGGATACTTGCTATACTGTCCTGTAATCCGCCAATTAACCCCACAATCAGACCTGCACCGCCTAAAGAGGTGATGAACATCGGTAAAATCGGAACGACCATTTCACTGCTCAAATCGTTCAGAAAACTGACAACGCCCAACAAAAGTATATTTGCGCTTATTCCCTTTAGATATCTGTTCTTCATTATACTTCTTCTTTAAAACTGTTGAGAAAGGGTTTCTTGTGAAAATCTGTGTAATCATGTGGTTATAAAAACAATGGTTAACTTCACTTCAACACCACCGATGCCAGAACAAACATCGCAATTGATAAGCATGCACTGGCGAAGAAAGTGCCTTCAAATCCACCAACGAGGAAAATTGCACCCATTACGAGTGGCCCCAACGTTTGTCCTAATCGCAGCACCATCCCGTTGAGTGACATAAAGGCCGCACGATATTCGATCGGTGCAAGTTTGGCTAAAAGCGTTTGAACACTCGGCAGGTTCACGCCATGAGCGATACCGAAGATTACCGTTGGGACTAAAAACAACCAGATCGTGTGCACGAACGGAATAACGAGCAGTGTTATGGCATAGATGACAAAAGCGGCTTTTATGAGCGTCTTCTCGGAGAATCGTGTGGTTAAATTTCCCAATTGCGAGGAGGTTGCTGCAGTGGTCAAACCCATGCTGGACATAATAACCCCGATGAGAAGAGGTGATGCATGAAATCGCTCTCCTCCAAGTAGAAGGCTAAAATACGTGAGGTATGTTCCAAAGAGTATGATGAACGTGAACAGGGTAAGGGAAAATAGCCCGAGTACCTGTTTATTCTTAATGCTCTGGAAGGCACTGCTCAGATACTGCTTAAAATCTTGTTGATTTTTTGGTTCCGGGCTCTTAAGGGAAGTCAACACAAGGATTCCAACAGGAACTGCAATTATGGATAGCGCAAAAGGGTAGTACCATGCTAAGGATGCCATTACGCCGCCAATGATGAGATAGAGTGGGACAGCGATATTGAGCACGCTGGCATTGTAGCCCATGGCAGTGGCAAGTTGCCGCTTAGAATAAAGGTCACCGATGATCGTGACGTTTAGCGATCCTAACGAGGCTGCACCTATACCCTGCAAGAACCGCAGTGTCAGCAGGAGGTTGAAGTCGCGGGCGAAGAAACACGCACTGCCTGCAATACCAAAGAGCAGCAGTGACGGTACCAAAATTTTTTTCCTTCCGAATCGGTCTGCGAGTACGCCTAAGACTGGAGTGAGGATAACGCCGGGAAGCGTGAATACCACGATGAGCAAGCCAACCGTGGGCTTTGAAATCCCGAATGCTTCTTGTATCTCAGGAAAGGCGGGCGATATGCTGGACACGCCCATAACGACAATCAACGTTACCACAAAGACGATTTGAAGATTAGGATCGCGATAAAGTCTACTTTGATTTTCGGTCATTTCTTATATATACAACGTGCGAGAGATGGATGAGAGATACAGTTAGAAATAAGCAACGGTAAAAAATATATAAGTAGCTCTACGTAATAAATAACCACAAAAAAGCGTCGATGGTCTAGAGGTATGACTTGGGCCTTCCAAGCCTACAGCCCGGGTTCAAATCCCGGTCGACGCATCATAAACCCTTTTAGAAAAAGCGTTTTCGGAAAAACATATTTGTTTTTCTTTTAGCACAGGTTTTCTTTTTGTGAAAAAGAAAAAGTGTTGTGTGATCTTGTGGTTACTAAAACCCTAATGCATCCACGATTCTTCCTAACTCCGCACCCGTGGTCTCATATCCGGCAGCGTAGCCCTTAGTGTTCGCAAGCAAAGCAGCACCTATCAATGGAACGCCGAAATTAACACTCCCTATATCCACTGGCAGCTCGAAAATATCTTCCAAAAATTCTAATTCGTCATGCGTGGCGTTTTTATGTGCTAAGATGCCTTTGTTTGTCGCTACCGCAGCCATCCCCACGGTTTTTAAGCCACCGATTGTGCCTTTAAAGACCTCAACGCCCAGCGTTTCCTTTATCACGTCGATTGTCTTCTCCGATAATTCCGGATGAACCAGGGCAACCGTATCGTTTGCAAGTATGATATTCCCCGCAGCGCTCATCGGGTCTCTGTACGGCATTCGGCTAAGTTTTACTCTTAGTCCCTCTGCCTGTATTAGATCCTCGATCCTTTGAATCTCGCTATCCAGTGCATAAGGAGAAAGGATAAAGCCATTCGAGTTCCCCACGGTTAAACAGCCAACCAACGAGATTTCATCTATCGACGTTCTTAGTGCTTTTACCTCCAAAGCACGCTCCATTTCCGCTGCTAACCTGTTAGATGCCTGTGGAGGCAAAAGAACCAGAGATTCAGTGCAGGTTGCAAAAACCCCTATATACGAGCTGCCGTCAACGCTAAATAACCTTTTTGACTCTTTATCCCCTCGCCTTTTCATCACGATGAGTACCTTACATACCTTATTCCACAAGCTCAGCCTTAATTACGTCCTCTTCTTCTGTCACCTTTACACGTATCTTAGAAGGTGGCTTCTGCGAGCCTCGCGCCCACACTTTCTCGTTTATTTTGCTATCTAATACAATATACTCCGATTTTGTATGCCGCATCAGATACTCCCTTATCAACGTTATTGCGCGGTTGCTCCGCTTCCACCGCGGTGCTTTCTTCACCGCTCTCAGTGGTATCGTATAAATGCGTTCACCTATAGCTTTGCCTTTTTCTTCTCCCATTTTAGACACTCACTTACTTACTTACGCTTTTAGCTTTGTCCTCCGCCAGTGCCTCCGCTTTGGATGCGTTGTCACGTGGCGGTTCGTTTTTACCATTATCCATGCAGGAATTCTTCTGTTTTGTTTATTCGCCTTAATAAGCCGGATTTTCCTGCCTATTGTGTTCTTCCCTCTTGCCATTGTATTATATCTAATATCTAAAAGCATTCCCTTTTATTTAAATATCTCTGATTCTACGTTAGAAGTACACAGGATTGTCGTGTTGAATGTGAAGGATTGAAGAGAAGATGAAATTAGGCGTTTCAACCGATTTTAGTGCTGCGCATTCGCTGCCAAGACATCCCGGAAAATGTAAGGATCTGCACGGGCATACGTATAGAGTAGATGTAGTGGTGGACGGCGCAAAGAAGGAAGATACAGAGTGCGTCGCCGATTTCGCGGAAGTGAAAGAACTGATAGAAGACGTAATTGTGCTTGTGGATCATAAGCACCTGAACGAGGTGATTTCATATCCCACAAGCGAGAACATAGCGCTGTTTCTTAAGGTTGAGTTGGAGAAGCGGTTGAACGGCTCGAATTTGGGTGTGACGCTGCATTCGATAAGATTATGGGAAGGGAAAGACAAGTGGGTGATGGTGGAGAGGGATTAGCTTTCCCCCCACACTACTCACAGTGCCTCAAAACCAATCAGATTCAACTCGTACCGCATGTCTCCGGCATTATAAGAAAGCACGCCCTCTACAATTATCTTATCGCCTTCGTGCAACTCTGAGATCGAGTTAGCAGTCCTGAGCTTTACTCGCATTCGATGATTGTCGGGTTCATCGCGGAGATAAAAAACGCGCGTGTAAACGTCCTCGACGTAACCCGCAACACGTATCTTTTTTCCTCGGTACTCCTCTGGCTGCGCGGCTATCTGGGCTACAAACGATATATCACTTTTCTGCGGAGTCACTTCTTTTATCGCATTTCCAGAGACTACGAGTTCGTAATCGCCTCGGTATACCTGCACTCTACCTTCGACCTCTATTTCATCGCCGTAGCTCAGATTTAATAGTTCAGTCCTATCATTCGCGGATTCAACAAATATTGGGAGTTCTGTTTTGTTTCCTTCGATTTTCATGAGCACATTACCGTATTCGGTAACGCTGAACTCAGTAATAACACCGCTTGTGCGTATGACCGTACCTTCATGAAGCGCAACCTCATCCAGAGGCACGAACTGAGGCGTTACAAATAAAGAGATACTGTATAAGATGCAAACGCCAAGCAAAGAGAAAATGATCACGGTCTTCCCTATTCTTTCCATACTTTACGATTTACCGTTTTTTCTCATGAGCCTATTTCAAAACTCTTATTAATACCTTCTTAATAACAAACTAGCAGTAGTTGAGGGAGTAATATGATATTCAAGGAATTAACAGATGAGAAATGGAAATTTATCGGGCCGTATCTTCCAACACCCGCACCCACTGGC
>DATKWH010000050.1:0-34420 GCA_035529655.1 Bathyarchaeia archaeon | reverse complement strand
TTATACTGGAAGAAAGCCTTGAGGAAGTTCTCTTTGACTACATTCTGACCGCACTCGCTTGGATCACGGCATTCCACGCTCACACGCATTGTCGTCTCGCCCTCGTCGTCGCCTCCATAGAGAAAGGCCTCGTACTCGCCGGTCAGGTATTCCATATTATCACGCTGGAATACGCCACGTTCTACGTCCACGCGGTTGAATGGCGTCTCCGCAACCCAGAAGGTCTCAGCTTCGCGTTGTGGATTCATAATCTTCATGTGCGTTCGACCGCAGGGGCATTTATCCCGCGTGATAACCACGGTCGTATCCTCCGTATCGTAGTTGAGAAGGAGTGTTCCGCATTTCCCGTCTACCGGTAAGAGCGTCGTAAGTACAATCCGTCCGCATTCGCCGTCAGATACGAAATTAGCCAGCATTGGATCGTAGACATCCAGATGCACGAGGTCTTCAGGTACGTGAAGACCAGTCTGGTCCGTGCACTCGCCGCACATCGTCCCTTCTGTGCTCCCGTACATGTTGTAAACGTCGCACCCCCAGAGTTCGGCAAGGTACGTCCGTGATTCATCGGCAAAACTCTCGCCACCGACAACGAGACGTTCGACACTTGACTCGGGCGGCGGCAGGTTCTCCGCAGTCATCCGGTGGGCAAGATGCAAGAGCTTGAAGACGCTACCTACCAACCCGGTCGGCTTATAGGATTTGACTATGCGAATCGGAAACGTGCACTTCCCTTCGGGGATAATTGTCATACCCATCTTTTGTGCCGCGAGCGTCATCGTATTCGCACCAACGTTCATGCCGTAGGATGCGCAGACCACGACGCGATCGCCGGATCCCAAGCCCTGTGACGTGAAGATTCGTGCGTATTTCTCAGCATAGCGCTGCCAGTCCTCCCACGTGAGAAAGAACGCTTTTGGGGTTCCACTCGTCCCGCTCGTCTCGTGAAGTGTAAAGACTTCGTTCCACGCAACGCTCTTGAATTCGAACTCCGCAGTCTCGGGAGGCTGATGCGCCCGTATCGTCTGGCCGGAGATTATGGGTAGTTCTCGTAAGTCCTCGTGCGCGCGGATATCAGCCACGTTGATGTTGTGTTCACGGAACCACTTGCGGTAAAACGGCGAATGTTCGTTCGCGTACGTAACCGTATAATGAATGCGTTCATCGACGAACGCATCGAGATCACCGCGCTCCATTGTCTCTATCTCAGCATTAAAGAACGATTTTCCTTTAGCCATACCTTACTTGAAAATAGGAGGGTTATTTGTTATATACCTGATGCTCGACCGAAGATTTGTTACTGATTTTGTAAGGTGTGTGACTTCTTATAGTCACCATTTTATCTTCTGAATTCTACCTAACAATCAGTCACCGTTAAATGATACAATTACACTACGAAAAAGGAACACTTGTTGTAAAGAGCAATTTCACGCTGCCACATACAGTGTGGGATACAAGGTCAGGCTGTTATAGATGCCTGGGTATGTTCTACCGCGATTTGATCGAGTATCTCAAACTCTCCAAGCTCGATTACGAAGATACCGTTCTGAATGTACTGCCGATGCCGCATTTGAAGTTTAATGTGACCTTACGCGATTATCAAAAAGATGCATTGCATACCTGGCTCCGAACACGGAATGGCGTTTTGGTCTTACCTACCGGTGCGGGTAAGACTGTAATAGGAATAAGAGCGATTTCAGTGCTGAATGTACCTACGCTGATTGTCGTGCCAACGCTGGAACTGGTAAAGCAGTGGAAACACGAGCTGAAGGAGAAGTTTGGACTGGAAATTGGCACTTACAGCGGTGAAAGCCACGTATTAAAGCCAATAACCGTGTCAACCTATGATACGGCGTATTTGAGAGCGGAAGAGCTTGGAAACCGATTCCTGTTATTGCTCTTCGATGAGGTGCACCATCTGCCATCACCGGGCTATGCGAACATAGCCGAAATGTTTATCGCTCCGTACCGGCTGGGATTGACCGCAACGTACGAACGAGAAGATGGACGCCATACTGAACTCGAACGACTGGTAGGCGGTAAGGTTTATGAAATCGGGGTTGATAAACTAAAAGGGAAGCATTTAGCAGAATATAAAACGCGGAAAATCGTTACCGATTTGACGGACGAGGAACGAAAGGAATACGAGAAATATCACGGGGTATTCACCGATTTCTTGAAAGAAAAGCACATAATCCTGAAATCACCTAAAGATTTTAGATTGCTCGTTATGAGGAGTGGTCGTGACGCGAGTGCGCGAGAGGCGTTGCTGGCACGAAACAGAGCAAGAAGAATAGCGTTAAACTCACAATCGAAGTTACAGACACTGTCTGAAATTCTGGATAAGCATTTCGGTGAACGGATGATAATATTTACGGAGCACAATTCGTTAGTCTACGCAATCTCCAAAGAGTTCCTTATACCTGCGATTACGCATACCACACATAAAGATGAGCGAGCGGAAATCATAGATAATTTTCGAACGGGCAAGTATAAAACGATAGTAACCTCTAAGGTTTTGGAAGAGGGCATTGATGTACCTGAAGCATCAGTGGGCGTTATTTTAAGCGGAAGCGGGAGTAAAAGGGAATATAAGCAGCGATTAGGTAGGATCTTACGGAAGAGAGAAGGTAAACTCGCTGTTCTATACGAGATCGTATCAAAAGGGACCACTGAAATCGGAATTGCACGGAGACGTAAAGATGTTACCGAGTGAACTGCTCATCACAAGGATAAAAAAGGACAGAATCTATCCCGATTTCGCTCAGCTTGACGCAGCAGAGCATCTTGAATTGGCTGAGGAGCTTATAGACGTTTACGAAAATATAACAGGCAAGAAGAAGAGCGAAATAGATGAACTCCTGGAGGAACTTGAACAGGGCTTGAATTTCAAACGTGTGCGTGGCTTGAGAACGCTCTTGGAGCGACGGTGCACGTTTACATCGAAGTTCGTCATCGAACATGTGCTTGCACGACGAGCGGTTTTCGAGGAGGCAAACATCAAAAAAATCACGAACAGAAAAGAAAGAGCAGAGGTTATCGAATCGGTTGCCAATAACCTGACCGTCTCAGCAGAGGATTTGGAGCACTCGTTATGGGCAGACCAGGAATCCGAGGTTATTTTAGAGAATTTTGAACCTTTGAGTCCTGAAGCGCTGTTAAAGTGGTATAACCTTTCGCTTGCTCAAACGCTGTTATTCAAATCAACTGGTATGACCATTGCTGTTAAAGGCAATGCGAAAGAGATTTTTAGAGCGATAAAATATTTTGGCTTGATGTATCTTCAGGAGGAGGACAACAAAATACGGATTGAAGGCGCTTCTTCGTTGTTGAAATTGAGCGAGAAGTACGGTACGGCACTGGCAAAACTGCTGCCCGTAATCGTAAAGAGCGAAGAATGGGCGATAGATGCTGAGATTGTTATTAGACGAGACACACCGAGGATTTATCATTTCATCATGGACAGTCGTGACAGAAATCTGTTGTTGAGTGAAGATTTGATGCATGAAGAGGCGACAACGACCTTTGACAGCAGTATTGAAAAAAAATTCTATAACGAGTTTTTATCGCTACCTGTAGCAAAGAGCTGGGAATTGATACGAGAGCCAGACGTGATTTTCACAAGCAAAGGCGTGTTCATACCTGATTTCAAGTTCAGGCATAAAGAGCTTGATATCGAGACCTATTTTGAGATAGTCGGGTTCTGGACTGACTCATATATAAAGAGGAAATTGGCAAAACTACGAGCTTTACCGTTTACGATGCTGGTCGCCATCGACAGAAACTTAGCATGCTTCAATGCCGCGCAGTTCGGTTTCGGGCTTGATCAGCCTGTGATCCAGTTCAGCAAGAAGGTGCCGATTGGTGATGTCGTCAGGTATTTAGCAAAGATTGAGAGTGTGGCGATAGAGAAACAGGTGGAAAGCTTGAAGGGAACGCAGATAGAGCTTGAAGGTGATGTGATTCATATTAGCGACATTGCCATGAGATGTTCCACGAGTAAAGAAGCGGTAAGGGCGTGTTTGAAGCATCTGGACTATGTGGTGTTCAAAGAAGTCGTGGTGAAAAAAGAGTTGTTAGGAAAAGTAAAAGAGAAACTGCTATCTATACACAAATATGTAGAGGCACGTAGAGCTACTGAAGATATGGGGCTGTCAAATGCAGACGAAGTGTTAGCTTACTTGGGGTTCAAAGTGCACTGGAAGGGGCTGGATCCAAGTGCGGCAACCCTTGCGCTTCAATAAGTGTTGTATTAAAACCAAAAAATTCTAACGATGAAGCTAACCCGCCGGGTCAAGCGATTATGCAAACCCGTCGAGCGTTAATCAATCCCAGTCGGGTTGTGCCAAAGATAAATATCAAAGACTCTGTCCATAAACCATTGCTCCTCTGAAATTTTTTTAATGTAGTCTTCAGTTGCTATCATCGGATTTGTGGTATAATTGCTCATTTTGTACAGTTTTGCGCAAGCCCGCTCAATGCCTTTTAAGTTACGTTCATATGCCTCTTTCCATTTAATACAAAAGTCCTCATAATTTCCCGTTTCCGCTTCTATGGCGGTTTTGGTCCGGCTATCGTAGATAAGAATCGGGTGTCTAACCTTTAGCCAAAGAAATTTCGTCGTTAATGATAAAACTTTTCCCTTATGGTAGCTATCAGATATGGCTTTTTGTGCTCCATTGACTACGTTAATCACCTCTGATTCTTTAGTGGGATGAGTGACTTTATCGATAATATCTAAAACGGGCTGATATCTTCGCATTCCCTTTTTTGTGTCGCCAGTTTCTGGCAGGTTTCTTGCGACCTTATAAAATACTGCCGCTTTCTTAAGAATTTCTAATTTGCTGTCATTGCTTTGGCCCGCGAGAGTTTCTACAAATCGCTTGTCATTTGAAAGCCATTGATTTAGGTAATGCAAAGAACAATATTCAAACTTTATTTCTGAGATCATTTGTTTTAGGCCTAACATTCACTTTTATATTATTGTCATGTACCATAAAAGTTTTTCTATTTTTGGTACTAAAATGTGATGCACTCATTTTCATGCTCATGGGTGCCCCCTTGGGTCATGATGGTTTCTTTTGTGTAAAGATATTGAAATAAACGGAGGCAATAATTCAAGGGGATCTCCGACAGCCGTTCGAGCGTGTTTGAAGCATCTGGACTATGTGGTGTTCAAAGAACTTGTGGTTAACAAGAAGTTGTTAAGAGCGGTAAAGGGAAAACTGTTGTCTATAAAATCATATATAGAGGCACGGAGGGTTATTGAAGATTACGGGCTAAAAAACGCAGACGAAATATTAGCTTACTTGGGGTACAGGGTGCAGTGGAAGGGGTTGGATGTTAATGTGGCTACTATTGGGTTAGATTAGGTTTTCCTGACTTTGGAAATTGTAAAGCATTTGGACGAACACCGAGAAGCACCGAAAAAATGATACCCCGCTTTTTTCCTATCACACTGCTATCTTCAAAGCCTAAATAGTGATTGCCATGAGATAATCCATGCTTACCCGCCCATCGTTCAGGATAATGAGTATATGATCTCAATATAAAAAAGTTGGGGCGCACTTAAAATTTTTCCCGACTCATCCCGACTTTTTAAGTATATCCTCGATTTTTTTCGTCGCTCTTCGCATCTCCAACCTTATCAATCCCAGATTGGCTTTTCTCTGAGCAAAAAGAATGAGAACAAGTTCCTCCCTTATCTTCTTTATAAAGACCTTTTCAGAATCCGACTCCACGAGTATGTCTTCCAGCTTCCCCTCACCCACTTGCTTTAGCATCTCCTCAATAGCACCGAGAGCCGCCACACTCGCCGCCGATATTAAAGAAACGTCGCTTGAATTCTCCCACAGGACTGGAAGGCCATCCAAGCCCGTAATTACCGAATTTCTAACGCCATAGACTCCATTCAGCTCATTCAATACCTTGCTCAGTTCCTCTTCTTTCATTTTCCAACTCCATTAACCTATGAAAGACTTCCTCCACACCTTTCCCGTAGATCGCAGAGGTGGGAATCACCGGCACTTTTGCGGAGATGCCCAGCCCTTCTCTCACTATTTCCAGAGATAAGTTTGCCAAATCACTCTTGTTCACCGCTACGACATAAGGCACACCCTTGCTTTCAATCAAACCCCCTATTTCCCGGTCCACTTCTGTTATCCCCACGGTAGAATCTATAAGCAAAATAGCACCATTCATCCCTTTTGCAAGTACTTCCCACATGAAATCAAATCTTCTATGTCCCGGAGTGGTGAATAAGTGTACCGTCTTGCCGTTATATTTCAACTGTGTGAAATCAAGACTCGTCGTCATACCTTCATAGCTCCCCTTCATGCTCAACTTTTTTTTACTCGCGCGCTCTAAGAAAGTGGTTTTTCCCGCATTCAAAGCTCCGAAGACCACTATCTTCACAAAATTCCCCATTTTCACACCCTTACTTAATATTTCGCCATAACCTTTTTAACCCTTATGGCGGTTCTCTTCATTTCGGAAAGCGCCGAGTTAACGTTCGCATCTTTCGATGTCAGCCCGGTGAGCAGAGCATTTTCCCCAACACTCATCAAAATCGCTTTCATTTTACTGCCCTCTATAATTGCTTGAACCATGTTGCCGGCACCCAATTCATCACAGACCCTATCCGCAGTCCCAAGCACTACCAATGCCATAGCCGCAAATCTCTTCTCGCTTATATCTTTCGGTAACGCCGAAGCCACCAGCTGTCCACTTGGTTTCACCACCGCCACACCGAGTATGCCCCCCTGAGGCCTCTCTTTCGAATCCTTCAGAATTTCCCCTATATCCTCCTTCAAGCCCAACTTTCTCACCTTAATAAGAAACTGATATGATATAAAACTCGATATGAAACCATTCCTATTTAAAGTTACGTTATACCAAAGCGTCCCCTGAAGGAGAATATACCACTCGGGAATAGAAAAATAATTTACAATACAAAGTGATTTGATTTTGCATAAAAGAATTGCTGAATGGAAGAGTTTATATACTCATTGCACATAAAATAATGATTGTTATGGCAGCGAGAGTAGATCTGTTAAATAAAAAACTAAGGGAGTTGGAAGGGACTTCACCGGATATCGAAGGTGCGGCGGTTGCGAGTTCAGAAGGGTTTATAATGGCTTCTGCGCTACCCGCGGGTACTGATGAGGAGCTTGTTGCTGCAATGTCCGCACTGATGGTCTCTACGGCGGAGAGGAATACGAAGGAGCTTGATAGGGGCGAATTGAACGAGGTTTATGTAAGGGGCAGCGAGGGATACCTCCTTATGAGAGGCATTGGAGAGAACGCGGTCCTCGTCACACTTGCGAGGAAGGACGCAAAGCTCGGACTTGTATTCCTTGATATGCGTAGGGCCGCTGATGAGATAAAAGACTTGGTATGACTATGAGATGGAGCTAACACCGGGACGCCCTCTGAAGAAGGATATACGACTCGAGAATGTCCAGTTAGACGTAGAGCTGGCGAGAATAAAAGAAGAGCATTTTAATGGTTACGTGCGTATTTTTAGGGCTTTAGCAGATGGCTATTCCGAGCAGATAATTCTATTCGAAGAGGGTAAAGTCATAGGTTGTGAAGACTCATATCAGGGAATAAAAAGATATGGCAGGGAGGCACTTGAAGGGATATTTTTGGAAGGAGGAGGCTACCTTGATATCTTTGAACTGACAGAGGAAGAGCTAAACGCAATAAAGAGGAGGAATCCAGAGGCAAATCTAAATAAACCGCTCGATGTCGCTGAACTGTTTGTTCCCGGAGTTTTTCTTGAGACGAATAGCGACGAGTATGTCGCAGGAGATGAGGTTATTGTAACATTTAAGGTTGATGCACCGATTTCAGAAAATGCTGATGTAAGCTTCTCTATTTCTTCGGATGAGAAATGCCTTTTCGAAGAGAAAGGAGTTCTGGCAAGTGGCGAGAAGGAACAAGAATACAGGGCGATACTTAAAGACTGCGGAGTTGCGATGGCCCTTACACAAATAACGGTTGGAGAGTTTGAGAAGGGGGTGGGGAAGGAGATAGAAATTCTCCCTTTTGACTTCCAGCTATTTGCTGAACTCAATAAAGATTCCTTCACAGAGGGCGGAGATGAGGAGCTGCGATGTATCGCAAGGATAACCGCACCGGAATATCTTATGGGAAGGACGCTTGGCATGATATTCCAGCTATTTGCGGATGGAGAACTCGTAGAGAAGAAAGAGAAGGAAGTGACCATCCAGGAGGAAAGAGGTTTAGAAGAGACTTTCAAACTCAAAAGCGATTTAACTGGACCTGCAAGGCTGGTCGTGACCGCCATTGGGGGTGCAGGTGCGGAAAAGTCCGTTGAACTACCTTTTGACGTTTCTGGCCTAAAAGGATCTCTTGAGATTGAAAAGGATGTGTATAACGTGGGTGATAATTTCCTCGGTATCTTGAACATTTCAGTGCCTTCCGGTATGAAGAATGAAGTGGAGGTTTTATTCGCCCTCACAATCGACGGTGAAGAGGTACACTCCGAAGCGGATACTATCACTGTTGAAGGGGAAATGAGGCGAGAATTCGGAACGGTCGTTGAAAAGGCGGGGAAAGCAAAAGCAGTTGCAAAGATGAGATGCGGAAAACTTGAAAGGTTGGTAGAGAGTATTTTTGATATCCTTCCGTTTGATTTCGAACTCTCTGCCGAACTGGATAAGGACGTATACACAATTGGTGAGGAGTTGAGATGTATTGCAAAGTTCGTATTCCCGGAACATCTTACAGAGGAAAGGTGGGAACAGGTTAAAAAGGATATGCCAGCAGAAAGGGCTTTAAAATTCCGTGAACGTTTGATGGAGAGGCGTATGAAGGTTGTATTCCAGTTGTTCTCAGAGAACATGCTTATAGAAACTATGGAGAGGGATGTGCTATTTTCAGGAAGTGAGCACATTGAGGAGTTCAGAGTGATGCTTGAAGCTCCGGATTCGGCGCTTGCCCTTGTATCTGCACAAGGGCACATGGTCAAACTGCCTTTTAAAATAGAACTACCTTCTGGGATGGAGATAGCAGAAGGAATCCCTGATTTCGGTGAGTTGTCAGAGGGGTTAAAGAGAAAGTTGAAAGAGGAGGGTCTCGGGCATCTCATAACGGGGAAAGAAGAAGAGGTAGAGGGAGAGGAGGAAGTAAAGGAAACTGTGGGTGAAGTTATCAAAAAAATTGCGAAGCAGCATCGAATTTATATTAAGAATTATGTCCTCAACATCGAAGAAAGAACTGTAAATCTCTCATTTGAGTTCAAACCGCGAATGCTCTCCTCTGCTAAGTCAGAAAGTATTGCGAGAGCGCTCGTAAAGGCAGAGTTAGATAATGCTCTTGAAAACGCCGGTCTCCTTACGGTGGTTCGAGCGGTTATGGTATAGCGTAAATGCAAAATGCAAATTGACTCCATGAAAAAGTACTTTCTTAAAACCCTTTCAGAGTTTGCGAGGACGTAGGAGAAAACCACGATTCCACTGATTTTTGAGCAGATACAAATGATTCAATAAAGCTTTCCTGCATTTTTTATTTCTTTTAACCATTCTATGTCCCTTGCCAAGTGCTCTATTTATTCATCGGTGATTTCTGAGAAAGCTTTACTGGATACTGCTATTAAATTATTGCAATTGCGTGTAAAACTGATTTGCACCGAACACAGATATTATGCAGAACCCATACGAGTAAGCGGCTCTGGTAAAGTATCCTGCATGACCAAGTCGGACGGATTTGTCGGGATAGTAGAAAATAAGGAAGGAATAGCAGAGGGTGAACGTATAGCGGTAACCCGCTATTGCCCATATTAAGCAATATTGTTTTCCATTGGAAAAATTGCCAAAACCTTTATATACCCCTAGTCCATATATAAAAATGTCTGCCCGCTCTCAGAGGTACGTGAATACGTACGATATCCCGATAAAGCGTTGCAGCATCAAAATAAAAAAAATAGGAGGGATGAAAAGGTAATGGCTGAAGCTTTTGAGTTGGCGATAGAAGAGGCAATTCCCGATGTCGGTGAGTTATTAAAGGGAATAAAGAGAAGGTTGAGAGAAGAGGGTCTCGGACACCTCATAATCGGTGGAGAGGAAGAGGTGTAGGTAGGTAAAGGAAACTGTGGATGCAGTTATCTTTTAACCATTACTATGTCCCTTGCTAATTGCTCTAGTTCTTCATCGGTGATTTCTGACTTCGCGTTCAATGCATTAACCTTGGACTTTAGCCACTTTACCATCACGCACAGGACTGCTATAAGAGCCCAAGATGCGATATTCATAATTTTGTTTTCGACCTAAAAGCCTTCAGAAATCTCTCTATAAATTCGTGCTTCTCTCTACTCTTTCCATTCTCACTATCCTCTGACGCCTCCTCTACCTTTGCGAGTTTTTTTGCTATCATTTTAATTCTCTTTGCCGCTGGTGAACCTGGCTCTCTTACAACAACAGGAACTTTAAATGCAACAGCTTTCGTAACACTTCTGTCATGCGGTATTGCTCCCAGGACTTCAACTTCAAGCAAATCCTCTATTTTGCTCGCTGCAAGCTCACCTTTCGTACTCATTATCTTGTTTATGACGACGCCCTTAACCCTTCTGCCAACGATTTCCGCCATGAGCTTCGTCTTCAGTGCGTCGGTGATAGAAGGAAGCTCAGGATTCGCAATAAGAATGACTTCATCGCAGATAGCGAGAGGAATCACGCTCTCCTTACTTATACCCGCAGGAGAATCCAGGAGTATAACTTCATACTCGTCAACGAGCTTTCCAACGACCTCTCTCAATTTATCAGGGTCCGCTTGCTGGAATCCACTGATTGAAATCCCGCTCAGAAGCACATCCACGCCATAGGGTGTCTGACTTATCGCTTTGGATACATCATCCTCCACTTTCCCAGCAAGGATCTCATGCATTGAAACTATCTTCTTAGACTCAGTGTTTATCAACAGGCCAAGATTAGCCATCCCTATGTCGCAATCTATAACTAGCGTTCTCATTCCCAGCTCTGAGAGAACTGCACCTGTATTTAACGCGAATGTAGTTTTCCCTACACCGCCTTTACCTGATGCTATCGCGTAAACGGTCATTTCCTCTATGGGTTAGTATATTAGGATATAACAAAGATATAAAGATATATATATATTAGTTGGTTACCTTTCTAAATTTGAGATGCCTTTCACATTCAGAAGAAGGAAGGAGACTGAAACGATAGGTGGCGAGGAGAAGTTGGAGGAAATAAAGAGGAGCTTTGCTGAGTTGAGGGGGAGTGTTAAAAAGGAAGAGAAAAAGGAGTATAGAGGAGTAGAGGAGAGCGGAAAAGAGGGGGATAGGGAAGAAGAATTATTAAGACTTGCAAAGATTTGTATAGATTCATTGATGAATTGTGGAGAAGCGGATACTTCTCTTAGAGCGACACTTATTGAACTGCTGAAAGAGATCCAAATGGCTCTTTGCACGCTCAATAATTCGGTGTTAAGAGCTTTGTCAAATATCCTCACCGGTAATGCAGATAAGGTCCCCGCGAATGTAAAGGATGAGTTATGTGAAAAGGGATTTGTTAAGCGTTTTTATAGCGTGAAGCTTGAGGGAGAAGTTGAAGCTTCCGCTAAGGCGGAGCTGATTAAGAAGCTTGAAGAGCGCGTTGTAGAGGAATACGAGCTTGAAGAGAAGTGGAGAGAGCTAATAACAAATTTACCCGTGAAGATGGATCTGGATGAGTTAAAAACAAAGGATGTTCTTCCTTTGCTACAGGCGGGTGCTGTTGAGTTGTATCTCGTCCCGAGCATGTGGGATGTCTCGATTTGGGCGAACTTGAAGACGGAAAGAGACGTTGAACGGATAAAAAGTAACCTGGAAGAGATGAAAGGAGTGGTGGAGGGACTGCCGGAAGAGTTCAAGGAGCCTTTTGGAAGGTTGGTAGAGGGCATGATTTCGTCTCCGCCATGAGGGAAGCATAATATGGTAAAAGTAACGATAAATGAGGAGTTGTGCAAGGGCTGCGGGATGTGTGCGGACGTCTGTACAACCGAGGTTCTGGAGAAACAGTCGGATTTCAAGCCTACGAAGGTAATAAAGGAGGAGAACTGTATAGAGTGTCTTTCTTGTCTCGAGATATGCCCCGCTTATGCGATAGAGCACGAGGAGTTGACACCTACGCGGAGGTTTCATGTGGAGACGAAAGTCATTGAAATGACGAAAAAAATTGTTTAGGAGCTTTCGAAGTGGAAGTGGAGAAAAAGCGGAAGGATTATGAAATCGAGGAGGAGTTCAGGACTTTTGAGGAGTACGAGACATCCCTTCATGCGGTTATGGATATTGCGGGAGAGATGGTGCATATTATTGAGTCCGCGACCGGGAAGGGTGCTCGTGCGTTATGCTACACGGTTAGCAAGGGTTACGGAGCTAAACTGGGGATGATGCTGGGGAAGAAGGAGGGGTTGGAGGAAGCGATTGGCGCTCTGAATGAGAATCAGGACTGGTGGAACATAAATCTCTGGAGTAAGCAGGATGAAGCATTGGTAGAAGAGAGCGATGGCGTAAAAAAATTCAAAATCGTGATAAGGGACTGCACGGTACGGCAGACTTTACTGAGGGTGAACTTACCGCAAAGAAGCACGATGTGTCATCTTACAAATGGATATATAATCGGGGCTTTAGAAGCCATGCTCGATGTAAAGGGCAATATAGAAATAACACATGCCGGTAATAACGCGTGTCTAAAGGAGATTACACTAACCTTAAACAGGGGAATGAATAAATAAATGACTAAATTAAAAGTCGCTTACGGCTCAGGAGCGATTTGCGGGGGCTGTTGCACTGCGATTCTCGACGTTCATGAGAAGATTCTCGATGTGATTGATAGGTTTGACTTCGTTTACTGTCAGATGCTCTGTGATCCAAAGGACTTCGACCATGCGGACGTTGGCTTCTGGGAAGGGACGATAAGAACAAAGACACACGAAGAAGAGCTGAGATCGTTTCGAGAGAAGGTGGATACACTCATTTCATTTGGAACCTGTGCATGCTATGGTGGGCTTCCTGGTTTAAGCTTTTACTACACGGTGGACGCGATGATGAGTAAGATTTATGTTAAAACAAGGGGCACGGTTGAAGGAAAGATTCCAAGTTCAGAGGAAGTTCCAGAGCTGGAAAGGGGCTTGCTACCTGCGGATCAGCTCGTGGAAGTTGATTATTATATCCCCGGGTGTCCCCCACCACCGGAGACGATTGCGAATTTCTTGCTCGCAGTTTCTGAGGGTAAAAAGCCGGAGGTGGAGCACAAGACCTGCTGTTCCGAGTGCTCGAGAAGGATGACCACACCTGCAGAGATGATAAGAAGGAAAGTAGGTGCTTTTGACGAGAGTTTTGTCGTGGAAGATAGGCAGAAATGCTTCTTAAGTCAGGGTGTTTTGTGCACGGGGTCTGTCACGCTAAACCGATGTGGAGCGGCATGTCAGGAGAATGGCTTCCCCTGCATGGGCTGTTCTGGACCGAGCCTCGAAGTCTTGCGGGAATACGAAAGGGACCCGATGCG
This sequence comes from Bathyarchaeia archaeon, assembly GCA_035529655.1. Classification (GTDB taxonomy): domain Archaea; phylum Halobacteriota; class Syntropharchaeia; order Alkanophagales; family Methanospirareceae; genus JACGMN01. The sequence continues at coordinate 20,894 of DATKWH010000050.1, read as the reverse complement.
GATGGTTGTGAAGCGGCTTGCACTGCTGAGCGGTGAGGAACCTGAAAAAGTAGTGACAGAGCGAGAGTTTAAGAAGGTGGAGGAGCAACTCTACGACCTAAGACACCAGTTCTACGCCTTCGTCTCTACGCATCCCGTGATGTGGCGCCGCCGGTCATCGAAGATTACGGAACTTTTGAAATTTGAGGTGGAGTGAAAGATATATGAATGAGATAGAGATAAGCCCGATTACGAGAGTTGAAGGTTCTGGTAAAGTTACGATATTCATGGACGATGATGGGAATGTGAAAGATGCGCATTTCAGCGTGGTGGATGTAAGAGGTTTTGAGAAGTTTCTGGAAGGCTGTGCTCTTGAGGATATGCCGAGGTTCACTGCGAGAATTTGCGGCGTATGTCCAGTCGCTCATCATTTAGCTTCGGTGAAGGCTTGTGAAGATTTGCTCGGGGTTAAACCTCCGGAATCCGCAGTTAAAGTCCGAGAGCTCTGGCTTCAACTCCATCACATACACAGCCATACCGCACATCTGTTCGCTCTGGCAGCGCCCGACTTCTTACTGAAAGATGCTCCTCCAGAAGAGCGGAATATCTTCAAACTCGCAACCGCGGACAACGATTTAGCGAAGAAAATCGTTGAACTCAGGAAGTTTGGACAGGAAGGGTCGAGAATAATTGCGGGCATTGCTATACACCCAACAGCAGGAATAATAGGGGGAATGGCGAATTATTTCACGGAGGAGAAGCGTTCGAAGATAAAAGAGCTGGGACAGAATGCGGTTGAAATCTCCGAGGTTTTCTTAGAGTTATATAAGAAGATAACTGCGGAGCTTTCTGCTGCGGGAATGCTTGAAGACGGTGAGATAGAAACGAATTACATGGGTCTTACGAATAACGGGACGCATGAACTCTACGATGGTGATCTTAAAGTTGCAGAGAAGGGAGGAGATAGTTTTGAGTTTGGGTCCCAGGATTATCTAAAGCATATTGCAGAGGGAACCCTTGATTACTCATTTGCAAAAGCTCCGTATTTAAAGGAGAAAACGCTGAGGGAAGGGATAATAAGAGTTGGACCGCTTGCCAGGTTGAACATCTCCGGAAGACTTGGAACTCCGAAGGCGGATGAGCACTTTAAAGAGTTTAAAAATGAGTTTGGATTCACACACAAGACCATGCTTTACAACCTTGCACGGATGATAGAATTATTGCACAGTGTGGAGCGCTCATTTGAACTTCTCGATGATTCAGAAATCTTGATGGAAGAAGGAGAAGTAAGGAAGAGAATTTCGGACGTCCCACAATTCAGGGAAGGTGCGGGGATTGGTGTTGTAGAAGCCCCAAGAGGCTCTCTCATCCACCATTACGCTACCGACAAGGATGGATTCATAACGGATATGAACGCGATAGTCGCGACGACATTTAACAATCCGGGGATAGACGAAAGCGTGAAAGAGGTTGCACGGAAAATATTCTCGGATAAGAATAGTTTGGAGCCGGATGAGAAACTCCTGAACAGAATAGAGACGACCATCAGAGCCTATGACCCCTGTCTTTCCTGCTCAGCACATAATTTACGGCTGGTTTCAGAGGTAAGGATAGAGATAGTGCGTAATTGAAACACAAAATTCCGAACTCTAAATCCCAATGTTCAACTTTGATTAACTATTCATCATTTCATTTTCTGTATCCGTAAATTATTTAAGTATCACATTTTTATGTTAGCTTGTATGGAAGAAAGAGAGAAGGAGAAAATTTTAAAATCTTTGGATGAGCGAGAGGAAGGGGTAAAATCATTATTAGATAATGTTGAGTATCGGGATGTGGATGTCAAGTTGGAAGAAGGAGTTAAAGGTGCGAAAATAGAAGTAGTAGAAGCAGAGGATGATGAGAGTTTTCTTTCATCCCTGAGCGTTAAAGACGAAGAGTTCAGATATTCTCTCGAGGGTGTGGAGCTTCCAGATAAGGCTATTGACACGTTTTTTGAGAAGCTTGGCACGGACATCACCGATTTTTCTATTCCAGAAGGTTGTAGAGAGGTGGAGAGATACTTTGTGAATGAGCCGTATGTGTTTGTGAGCATTTTATATAACAATGAGACTGACGCGTATTTGTATCATGTAGTGGAGCCGAGACTTAATGCTGAGGAGAAGTTCTTCTTTTCGGACATAAGTGAGCGACTCAGGAATATTCTGCTTTTCACCGAGATAAAGAGTGAAGATGGAAGGATAGATAAAGAAAAGATTCTAAGAGAAAAAATAGACGAGGTCGTGCTAAGACATCATATTGAACTGGATCACAATTCTCTCAGGAAGATAAGCTATTATATCGTGAGAGATTTTGTGAATTTTGGTAAGATAGAAGCTCCAATGTGTGACCGGTTTACAGAAGACGTTTCCTGCGATGGATACAATATTCCAATTTACGTTTACCACTGGAAATATGGTAGCACGGAGACGAATGTAGTCTTTGATGACAGCGAGTTGGACTCTTTTGTTATGAAGTTGGCGCAGAAAGGAGGGAAGCATCTGTCATATTCGGACCCGATGGTGGACATAACGATGCAGGACGGTTCGAGGGGGCAGCTTACCCTTGGAAGCGAAATAACAACGAGAGGAAGCACGTTCACAATAAGGAGATTCCGAGAAGTTCTTATAACCCCTGCAGACCTAATACGCTGGGGGACATTCACTGCCGAGCAAATGGCATATCTCTGGCTCTGCGTTTGGAACGGGAAGAGCATACTATTTGTAGGTGGTACTGCTTCTGGAAAGACGACCTCTTTGAATGCCATTTCACTTTTCATCTCCGAAAATGCTAAAATCGTAACCATAGAGGATACAAGAGAACTAAAATTACCACACAAAAACTGGATTCCCGGCGTTACAAGGCATTCTTTCATGGGTAGTGATAAAGGAGAAGTAGGTATGTATGATCTGTTAAAATCGGCGTTAAGGCAGCGTCCGGAATACTTAATTGTAGGAGAGGTGAGGGGGCAGGAGGCTATAACACTTTTCCAAGCGATGTCTACCGGGCACACCTCTTTTTCCACTTTACATGCGGACTCTGTGGATTCGACTATCCACAGGTTAGAATATCCACCGCTCAGCGTCCCTCGCTCGATGATGCAGGCGCTCGATGTCTTTGTTGTTCAATCGCAGGTGTTTATAGGGCAAAAGAGGGAGAGAAGGATCTTTGAGATAACCGAGAACTTAGGAATAGATCCGATAACGAGGAACATAAAGACAATGAAAGTTTTCGAGTGGATTCCCGCTAAGGACTCTTTCACAGGATTTGGGGCATCTATCTCGTCGAAAATCCTGGAAGATATTGCGAAATTCAATGCGTGGAGCAGTGAGAAGTTAAGGGAGGAATTAGAGGTAAGGAAAAAGCTTCTGGAATTAATGGCTGAGAGTGCAGTAGCGCCGGAGGAGTTCATCTCTGCTATAAGGACCTATCAAGTGAATCCAAAAAAGGTGAAGGAGCTATATGGGATTTAAGGAGAAGAATATAGATAGGTTTGCACATACTGTATTCGGAAGGTTTTTTGTGGGTGAGAAGGAGAAGTATGAAGAGCTTGAAAAGACACTTCTCGCTGCGAGATACCCCATAACTTTTGACATATACCTTTCGAGTGCTTTTTTTTATGCGCTGCTTACAGGGGTTTTGGGTCTAATTATGGGTTTTATGCTTGCGAACTTGCTTTCAACATTTGATATCCCCATAAAATATGAAGTGTTCCCATCAGCGATAATTGCACACGGGCAGTTATTCGGCAAGATATTCCTCTCTTTGTTCGGCTTCATTGTCTTCTTTAGCTCTACCTATGCCCTGATATATCTGTTGCCTTCGTCAAAGGCAGGAGACAGGCGGAGGGAAATAGATAGGATGATGCCACACGCAGTGCACTACATGTATGCGCTAAGCAAGAGCGGAATAAGTATTCTTGATATTATAAAGTCGCTTGCGACGCATGAGGATACATACGGTGAGATGGCAAAGGAGATGGATTTTATTGTGCGCGAGGTGGAATACTTCGGAAAGGACTTGAGAGGGGGTTTGATAATACTTAGCGAAACAACACCGTCTAATTCGTTAAAAGAATTCATAAGCGGTATTCTTACGATGATAGAAAGCGGAGGAAGTCTGCCCCTATTCTTAGCAGAGAAGGCAGAGCAGTATAGGGAGCGAGCGAGGGTGGATCAGAAGGGTTTTTTGGAGACTCTGGGTTTACTTGCAGAAACTTACATAACGGCAATAGTGGCAGCGCCATTATTGTTTATAATCGTTGAGATAATAATGCTTGCAATGGGCACCGGGAGTTTGACGGCGGTTCAAGCAATAGTATATTTGATGATTCCCCTAGGGTCTGCGTTTTTCATAGTTTTCATCTACATGATAACACCTTCTGATATCAAGAAGGTACCGATTTTGAAGACCGAGTTTGAGGAGGAGAAGAAGCAATTGGAATCTGAGGAAGTGAAGGAAAGCGATGCATATAAGGCTTACAAAGCGAAAGAGAAGAGGCGGAAGGTGAAAGAGTATATAAAGAAGCCTTTTGAGAAGATGCAGGAGAATCCCCTGCTCTCTTTAGCTATGAGCGTTCCCATTGCAATCGCTTTGCTACTCATATTAGGGACAGGGTGGATTCTTCCTGCGCTATTTGTGGGGATCTTGCCGCTGACAGTGTTCTATGAATTTAAGGCAAGGTATGAGCGTAGGATAAGAAACCAGGCGCCGGATATTCTCAGGGGCATGTCATCCTCGGTGGCAAGCGGGTTGACGCTGATGAGAACGACTGGGTTGATAGCGGGTGCAGGAGAAAGGGGGATGTATAAAGAAGTAAAAAAGATGAATCGCAGCATAGAATGGGGCTCTGAGGTTGGTGACGCATTTAAAAACTTGGCGAACAGTGTAAAAGTTGCCCCGCTCACGAGAGCGGTTACACTACTCACCGAAGTCCTGAAAACGGGGGGTAATATGCCAGAAGCACTGAGCATTTCAGCAAAGGATGCGGAAATAGAGAGAACGCTTGTGAAAGAGAGGGCGGTGAATATGCTTATTTACATCATGATACTCTACATAGCGTTCGGCGTATTCCTGGGAATAATTTACATGCTGTTTACCAGTTTGTTACCCCCGCTCTTTGAAGCTTTTAGGAGCACAGCAGGAATGGGTGGTGCGGGGATGCCATTTGGGACTACACTAAAAGAGGAGGATATTAGCTCTCTTCTCCTGCAGGCCACGGTATTTCAGTCCCTGTTTTGTGGTTTAATGGCGGGTCAGATGGGAGAGGGAAATATTCTTGCGGGTTTAAAACATGTTTTGTTGATGCTTCTTATTACATGGATGCTGTTCACGTTTTTTATCTGAAAAAATAGAAAAAAGCTTTATCCGAAATAAAAAAAGCTAAACTAATAACAGAATGAAACTCAAACAAACAGGGGGGATATTTGATGAAATCATCGGTGGCATTCCAGTGGGGTCACTTATATACTTCTCAGCAGACCCCACTATCGCCTCCGAGAGGGTTCTCTACCAGTTCTGTGCGGGTGGGAGGAAAACCTACTACTTCGTGACGGAACGGAATCCGAAGAGAGTGGAAGAGAATATGAAGGATGCGGGTGTGAACTTAGAGGATTTTGAGATTATAGACCTAAGGAAAGGTGAAGAAAGATTTTCAGAAATAATTACTACACTAAGAGAAGCAGGTGACGCTAACGTGGTGATAGATACTTTCACTCCGTTTATCGGCGATGATTCGCTGGTGGAGCAAATTCTGGAAGAAAGTGCAGATAAAGATGTTCTATGCTACTTATGCATTCCTAAAGGCTCGTGCGACGAGAAAATGTCAAATCGTCTTGCGTACTTATGCGATGTCTTCTTTGACCTGAGTGCGGAGCGAATGGGAGAAGCGGTGGTGGTGAAGTTTGCGGTGCCGAAGATGAGGGGAGGGCGGCCGCTGATGATGCATATGCGCCTGAAGATAGCAGTGGGTGGAATTGAGATAGACACTTCGAGAGACATCATATGAGTTGGCAGTGTGCATAGTCTGTCTGAACGTCAAAAAATCCCAAACTACAAATACCAAATCTCAAACAAATTCGAATGACAAAAAATCAAAATCCAAAACAAACCTTTCTTTGAAAAGAAAGCTTTACCATCAAACTTTCTTTCACAAAGAAAGTTGGATCGAAGAAACTTTTTACCTTTGGTAAAAACCTCCACTAAAAAATTTCTATTTGTTTTTCTTTTAGCACAGGTTTTCTTTTTTTCTAAAAAGAAAAAGTGTTGTAACACCTTTTTGAATATCTTCACACACTCGCTTCTCAGCGGGATCTTCAGGTTGATGTCCAGCTTCGCAAGCCAGCTCTGTCAGCAAACCCTATTGTTAGTGGGATAAAACCCCGTGGGAAACTACATATGCTTTTAACAGAGGTGTCTCCTATGCTCATTCCGTAAGTTGCCGGCATATGATTAAACAATATTGTTTGTATTTAGCAATATTGTATTACGTTAACAATATATACATAAAATTTTTATTGAAGGTATTAATAGGGATTCCATTGATGGAAACCCTAAAAGTATCTGAAAAAAAGGATGAAAGAGGAGGTGAAAAGATAAGGTATGACATTAAGAAGATGTAAAGGGAGAAAGCTCCCGGGGATATTGACATTTTTGGTTATCGCCAGTATTAGTCTTGCGGTTGTGGCGCTTTCGCCTACCGTTTCCGCGGATACCGATGGCATTGTTACTACCAACGCTTCATTAAATCCGGCGGAGATAGATATTAACATATTATGTGCGAATGCGCCGAGCGGAGCAGATCCTAATAGTTATCTGACGACGAGGGTGACATTGACGGCAGATAGTGTTTTTGTGACAGAAAAGGTGCCGGTGGATGTGATGCATGTGATAGACCGGTCTGGAAGTATGGACTGGTATGGTGACGTGATACATAATTCAAGTGGCACATTGGTCTCCAGTGGTTATACCAGGATCGACGAGTTTTATATAAATTCTTCAAATACCTTCGATGTGCTCCTCGTTCGTCAAACACCTGATGAATGCTATGAATATCTACAAATAAGAAGTCCCAGTGGTAACTGGTATGGGGCGGATAAATATAATCCCCCTGGAATAACATATGTCCATTCTCAGAGCGCAGAGCGGATTGTGGTTGGGAGTTCAAAGGTGGAAACTGGCACATGGGAGGCCTGGGCTCGTGTTTCTTATGGAGCCCCCAGAGACTACAAGTTCGCTGTGCAAGTTATGCCTAAGAGGCTCGATTCGGCTCAGGATGCGGCAACGACTTTCGTGGGTTTGATGAGCGATCAAGACCAAATAGGCGTTGTTTCTTTCAGTACGTATGCCACACTAAACAAGCAATTAACTCTGCTCGACACGCAATTAAAAAGAGATTCTGTTAATTACTCCATAGATTCTCTGGAGGCCAGTGGCTCAACTGCGATAGGTGAGGGTATCAAAACGGCAAAAGGGGAGCTTACAAACGAAGCAAGAGGCAGAAGTGAGGCAGTAAAAGTAATGGTTCTTTTATCAGATGGTGTCAATACTGCCGGGAGCGATCCCATAGCGGAGGCAGAAAAAGCTGCTGCTAAAAATATAAAAATCTTCACGGTTGGACTTGGAGAAGCTGACCATGAATTGCTACAAGATATTGCTGATATAACAGGTGGGAAATATTATTATGCACCAAGCGGGAGTGATTTAGAAGGGATTTATAAGGCCATTTCGGGAGATATAATAGGATTGAGCAGTCGCAATTATGCATTTTACGTGCTTCCTGATAATGTTGAATACGCAGACAATGCAACGAAAGAACCAGACATTATCATAGGAAATACGCTGTTATGGGGTATAAACGATTTAGAGCCCTCTACACCCTGGGATGTTTCATTTGATCTGCGCCCAATAGCAGGAATGGGAGAAGAGATTCCATTAAATGTGGTGAAATATTCGGGCTTATCTTACGAACTCCTCGGAACAACAACTGAAACACTTAAAGTAACGGCAGGAGGTAATTCCAAGATTGAGAACGCTGATACAGATGTGAGTTTCGGGTTTGTGATACAGCGTAAGGTGGGAGAAGCGTGGCCAGAAGGCGAGTTAGAATTTCATGACCATACAACCGGGATGAATCTTCACAGCGAATCCATGGAGATACTCGCAACAGCAGAAAGCCTCACCGTTTTCAGAGGTACCGCTGAAGTAAATGGCACAAGTGGATACGAATTCATCGTACAAGCCGAAGAAAATGCAGCAGGAGATATATTTGAGATAACAATCACAGGCCCCGGAAACTTTAGCTACAGGGTAAGGGGCACGCTTACGGGAGGTGAGATAAAGGTTGATCCCGGCTCGTCAGGATACGTGCCATTCCCACCGTTGTCTGTGACTATGACCGGTGCCAGCTTGAAAGTTTTAGAGATTTACCCTGCTGGAGGACTATACATAGGAGATTCAGTACCGGTTACCGGTTATGCAGAAGTTAAGAATACAGGAAGCAAAGCAAACGTTAGTGTAACAATATGCGTTGATGGGAACCTAATAGCCCAGAAAAAAAGCGCAGTTCTAACCGATGGGGAAGAAGACATCCCGATTTCCACTACCTGGATACCGATGTCCAGCGGAGTGCATGCCCTCTCAGTACAGGTGCATGGGCTCAAGGATGATGGAACAGAGTTCTGGACGGACGCACAGGGACCGAACACGAATACAACGAGAAAAACGATATACATAAAGAAGGTGAAAGAGTAAGCTATAGCTAATGATGAATGGATGCATGATGCAAGCATGATGCAAGATACATGATGCAGGAGGAGAATGCATCTTGAAACCTGGCAGCTAAACAAACACCTTTTTTATCTTTTATTTTATATTATAATCGAAAGCAATGCGATGAATAAGAAAGGGCAGTGGATAATTCTTTCTGGAATGATTCTTGCGATAGGACTCGTGTTTCTGGTTATTCTGTTGAATCAGGCGATGTCCGCGGGCTATAGGGTTTCTGTTGCCGAAACGGATTTTCAAAGCAGAGAGATAACAGAGATTTTCGAGGAGACCGTGAGGACTGGATGGCTCGTGTGGACTGCTAATCCTAACGAGACACAATTTGAGACCAATATGAGCAATTTTAATGATAATATGTCCCAAATCTATGCAACTCGTGGTGTTCTCGTCGAGATAAACACTACGATGAATGCTTCTACTAACATAATGAATATGAGTATGCACTATTACGATGGCAAGTTGAACTTCACGCTGGGAACCACTACTGAACCTCGGCATATAATATTACCGGTAACAATATAATTAATGTAGTTGTATAGCTGGAGAAATAATCCCAACGCCTATCGGCGTAATTTCAAAATTTCAATAAATACCAACTCCAAAAAATTGGTAGTTATTTGGATTTTGGATTTTCTACTAGGCTAAACATAATACCGGTAACGTATTCTTTGAATTTGAACGCCGTTTATGGATCCGCGATAGTTTAAGTCCATTCGCGACGTACGCATGATTTAACAATATTGCTTAAAATGGGTTATATCCCCTTCAATTCGCTATATATGCGGCCATATTGAAAGTAGTAATAGGGGTTCCATCAATGGATACCCTAAAAGTATCTGCAAAGATGAAAAAGGAGGTGATAAGATAAGGTATGACTTTGAAAAGATGCAAAGAGCAAAAACTTTCAGGGGTATTGACACTTATAGTTATTGCCAGCATTAGTCTTGCGGTGCTTGCTGTGCTTGCTACGCTTGCTGTGCCTGCTGTTTCCGCGGATACCGATGGAACGGTAACTACCGATACTTCGATAAATCATGGAGTGATAGATATTAATAAATATGCGAAGACGAGCGGAATAGACCTTAATAGCTATCTGAAGGCGAGGGTAACGTTGACGGTAAATGGGTCTGATGACATACATGACACTTCTGCATATTACGTGCTTTCTGATGATGTTAAATACGCGGGAAATGCAACGATTGAACCAGACGAAATCATAGGGAATACATTGAGGTGGGATATAGGGGATTTAGCACCAGATAAAACGTGGAGTGTTGCATTTGATGTGCGTCCAAAAAGGATGGGAAAAAATTTTCCAGTAAGTGAAGTGCCATTTTCGATGGTGACTTACGAACCCAAAACAGCAGAAGAGACTAAAAAAGTAACCGCAGGAGGTTGTTGGATTCTAAGTCTTGCGAACTCTACTAAAAAAGCGACCTTCGGGTTTGTGGTGCAACATAAGAAGGGAAAAGAGTCGCCAGAAGGCGAGTTAGAATTCCAGGACCATGCAACCGGGATGAATCTTCACAGCGAATCCATAGAGAACCTTACAGCGAATTCTGGAAATGGCACCGTTTTCAGCGGTAACGCTACGGTAAATGGCACAAGTGGATACAATTTCACCGTATTTGCTAACGAAAGTGAATCAGGAAATAATACGTTTATGATTTTAATCGGAGGCCCCGGAAACTTTAGCTACAGAGCAAATGGCACGCTTCAGGGAGGTACTATCAAGGTTCATAGCGGCTCGTCAGGAATCGTGAAAATCCCACAGGACTCTGTGGATATGATAGGCATTTCATTGGAAGATGTAAATGTTTCGGTCCCACCTAGAGAACGAGTCATAGGAGAGTCAGTACCTGTTACGGGTTATGCAGTAATTAAGAATACCGGAAGCGAAGCAAACGTTAGTGTAAAATTATGCGTTGATGGATACCCATTAAGCAGGGACTCGGTTCCAATCGTTGTGGAAGAAGAGGAAGAAATCCTGGTTTCCACTCCGTGGATACCGATGTCCAGCGGAAGGCATTCCATCTCAATACACGTGCATGGACTCAAGGATGATGGAACAGAGTTCTGGACCGAAGCACAAGGATCAGAGAACAGCATAACAGTGAAAAAAACGATCTACATAAAAAAGGTAAGATAAACAATTTTTTTATTTTTTATTTTATTTCATTTATAATCGAAAGCCACGACATATAATAATATATTACCGGTAACAATATAATTAATTAATTAATGACCATGGAGAAGGTGCATAGAAGTAGGCGATTAGCAAAGAGGAAAGGAACAACGGTACCGTTAACTTTTATCATTTTCGGTGCTGCTTTTATGGTCTTCTTCGCTTCGCTCTATCTTTACCAGGCGGCATTTGTGGATTTCCCCTCAGACGTGGCAATACAGCAGCAGTTCAACGATTTAGGGAATGCGTTGAGCACGAAGACCACGAGTGCAATGATCGCATTACCACATGGAGGCGTGGTGGAATTTGAGGAGACGTTACCACAGGAGATAGGCGGGCATAACTACCAGGTGCTCATTGACGCGCCCTCAGATGAAATACAACTTTATTCCTTCAAAGGATATTCTTACAATTACACGCTGAGTGGAATGAGTGCAGAGGTAAACGCTTCAATAGAGACAACCGGGGCTAGTGGCGGTACGAAAGAAGTAAAGATAAGATTAAACAGGACGATAGGAATATGAGGAAGATGCAGGATACAAGATACAGGATGCAGGAGGAGAATGCATCCTGAAACATAGCAGCTGAACAAACACAAATAAATAAAATAAAAATGGATAAAAAAGGAGTATCAGAAGTTATAGGTTATTTATTAACCTTCGGCATCGTTGTCGCTGTGGTAGCTGTTATTTACGCATCGGGTATGCCGGTAGTGGAGGATACAAAAGATAAATCGGCATTCCAGAGCATGGAAACTTCTTTCGTGACTTTGCAGGGTCATACGAAGAAAGTAGCTTTCGGGCAGTCGCCCTTAAGAACGATGAAGTTCAACTTGATAAAGGGCAGCATAGGCGCAAATGATAATGCTGGAAACATCACGGTCACAACAGATGAAGGAGGACCTTACACTTTTCAATTCGGCAATATCGAGTACACGATCGGCACTCGCAAGGTGGTTTATGAGCTTGGCGCAGTAATTGAATCCACTCCCGGCGGGAATATAATCATCTCGGACCCACCGATATTTTTCACGAATTATAGCGGTAATAAGAATGTCTTCATCTCGGTCATAAACGTCTCCGGTGACTTCTCTGCCGGTGGCGGAATGGCAGAGATGCAGATAGGAGGACCTGGGGGGCTTTACAATGTTACTCGTGATACTCAGGTTTATAATTCCTCGAGTCCTGTAAACAACCTATACATCAACGTAACAGGCGACTACAGTGTTGCCTGGACAAGATATTTAAATGACGAGTTTGGAGGCTTTCCTATATCATGTAACCTAACACTTGTCTCGCATAACGTTAGTATATCATAAAAATACAGGATTACACAAGATTAACAAATAAATGGATGACGATGCAAGATGCAGGATCAAGTTTATATATAAAGAAAAAAATTCTTGTGAAAATCTGTTCTGTGTATGTAATCTAACGGGGATCCGCCCCGTTGACCCCGCAAGCCCTTTAAGGGCTTAGTGGTTATAAAAGGAGGAGTAAATAATCGTAAAAAATGGCGTTCGAGATAGACCGTGGGAAGGTATTTTATGTCTGCAAAGTTTGCAGCCACGTATTTCCGGAAGACCCATACAAAATGCCTATAAGATGCCCGCAGTGCGGTAGTGAAAAAACTGAAAGGACATGAATGAATGGACTGACTGAAGGATGAATAAGCATGATGGAGAGGTTAGGCAAGCAAGCAAGCATTCTTTCAACTTTTTACACAATAAAAAAAATCTTAAGGCGTAATCACCTCAAGGAAATCAACCCTTTTGAAGTCAGGGTCAAAAGTCGCTATCTTTCGAATGCCGTGGTGTTTACAAGTTGCTGTAATTAGGGCGTCATTCGGGAGGAGTCTATAGGTTGTCATTGTCAGAATGAACTAACTCATCTTTATCGAAGTGTTCATGAAATATATCCACTTTTGCGATCTCCAAAACATTGTAAAAATCTTTAAAATCCCTCTCACAGAATGAATAACCATTTCTTGCGATGTGATCCCTGAAAGCTTTCATACTTTTAATTCTGATATCTTTTAACGCTTTTGTTCTTGCGATAACGAACAACGTCACATTTATAACCTTAAATCCGTCTGAATAGGGAATAGGCCTAACTTGATAGCCCGTAATATCTCATCTTTTGCCAATCACCCATAAATGAAAGCGGGAACTTTTATACTGACATATTCCCCCGATACGGAATATTGAGAAATGGGTCAAAGAATGGCTGAAGGAACAGAGGGATCAGGGTGCAAAATGCTTTCCTTGAGGTAAAGATGCAGGGAAAAAGCCAAGAAATAACTCAAAATAGCTTGGAAAGCTTGATCCAGATAAAGGGCTCATCAACTCTGGTGGAAGACATAGAATTCATCCGTCCGATATCAGAAACATCATGGAATATGGCAATTCGATGTTGCTGCATGAAACAATGAGGGGACTCAAACCACTATTGAAAGAAGGTTTCCCTGACTGTTGGGCTGAGGTCTGTGCTATTGCTATGGTGCGCGTCACCGGCAGTGTACCTTTGAAACGTGTAAAAGACGCTTGGTGGATGCTCTAAAACGCAGAAAACATCAATCCGCATCTAAATCCGAAGAATCTCACCAGAGTATTGCGAGAAGTAGGTGTGGTGTGGTGTAAACCGGGTTGGCCAGGACGTTATCTTCAACGCACTTGCAGATTTGAGCAAACAGCTTGTTTATATCGTTCCTTTCACTCTATATCCACTGTAAACTGGAGCAGCTCTTGAAGAAGGCGGAACTCAACCGTAAGTAAGCTCACTCCGATTGATCTGTTGTTCAAATACGGCAAGGTCTATCATGTCGATCTGGGGGAGCATAGCATGATCTCCGAGGTTCCAAAGAAGGTCTGGGACTTGGAATGGAAGAGAAGAGAGACTTGGGTTGAATGAACATATTCCCTAAGTGATGCGGAGTTAAGGTTATTAATTGTGTAAATGTAAAGAAAAGGCATGGACTTGCAGGAGAAGCGATTGGCATTTGCATCCGTGGCGGTAGTTTCATCATTCTTAGTGCTTATTGCATTGGTAGCAACAATTGGCGGGGGCTTAGAATCCCATGATTGGTCAGAAGTAACAATCGCTGATATAGACATATCTGCAGAAGCGCTTGATATCGCCGAAGCATCGCTAAACGTGACCACGTATCTTGATAATAGCGGAGATGCGAACTCAGGCGAAATAAACATCTCGGTGAAGGCATACGATGCAGATACGAATTTGCTCGTTACTTCAACGAAGACGAAAGTAGGGAAAATAGAGGGAAGAGAGACAAAATCTGCAAGCACGTACTTGAAGCTCCCGAAGGAAGGCGGCTACCGACTCCAAATTGTTGTTTTTGAAGATGATAAAGGGATACAGCGTGCTGAGACAATGATTTATGGATTGACCAGCCTGGAACCTCCTTCTGTCGCAAAAATTTCTATACGCGAGATTGATTTCTTCGTGGAAGCGGTAGAAGCTGAGAATGCAGGAAACAGAGAGTACGCAGTCATCAATACCACCCTCTACGTTGACAATCTCGGAAAAGACGTCAGCGATCTGAGAGTATTGATAAAAGCGAGGGAAAATGAAACGAAATTGATAGCAGACAAGAGATGGGGCAACCTCGGGTTTCTAAAAGAAGGCACTACATCGCTACATTATGCAGAGCTAAGGGTGCTCAATGGCAGAGATTATATATTTGAAGTTCAAGTATGGCAATCGGAAAGGGTAATAAAGGAAAGCAGCGGAATGGTTCTATTAAGCCCGTTTGCAAACAGAACGGTGGTATTGGAGTCGAAGGAGAAAACGGTGGAGATTTCACCTGGAATCAAAATATCTGATTTTGCTCGCCCTTCATGGGGATACGAAGAAGAGGGCTATGAAGCACCGATTCCCAGGCCTATGCCTGCTGCTCCAGAGGAGCCAGACTTTGAAGTGTTACCAGCAGCTTTTGCACTACTTATTGCCTTTGTTTTACTGCTAAAGAAAAGAAGAGGAGGTATATGAGAATGGAAAAAAAGGATAATGCTATTGCTATAAAAGGGGAAGATGACGCGAGATTTGCATCCGAGAATATTTCTAAATATTTCAGGTTTGGCATCTTCATAATCCTTATGCTTTTACTTCTGGTTGCTACCTTCCAATTCTATTTCTTCGCTATGGCTGCTATCTCCACGCTATTCAAGTATGAATACCACTCTCTGGTGCAAGCAGGCTTCGCAGCTTGTGTCATCGCGGTCATCGTATATTTTCTAAGAGCGGTAATAGTAAAGGAAAAATGAGAGCGCTATACATAGGGCGATTTCAGCCCTATCACCTCGGACATCATGCAGTAATAAAAGAGATGGCTTCTGAAGCTGATGAAGTCATTATATGCATTGGATCAGCACAGAGAAGCCACGAGTTGGATGATCCATTTACTGCGGGTGAACGCTATCTGATGATTTCAAAGTCCTTACGAGATGATGGCATTTTTAACTTTTACATCGTACCTGTCTTGGATGTGAATTGGAATGCCGTCTGGGTATCGCATGTTGAGTCATTGATACCTCCTGTGGATGTGGTATGCACAAATAACCCGCTAATAGAGCGCTTATTTAGGGAGCAGGGCTACAAGGTGCGTGTTCCTTTGCTCTTTAACCGGAAAGAATATTCAGGTAGCGAAATAAGGCGGCGAATCTTGAAGAAGGAAAGCTGGGAGAGTTTAGTGCCTCGAGCAGTTGTGGATGTCTTAGCAGAGATAAAAGGGATAAAAAGGATGAGTGCACTGGAGAGAAGCGATGCGGAGTAGGTGTGCGGAGGTAAGCGGCATAAGATAGCAGACAATGAAAATGCAAAGTGCAAAAGTCAAATTCTACAGATGGCGATACTGAGAGGTTTAAAGTCAAAATTGCGCTTCTCCATCTATGCTAATTAGAAAAAAAAGAGGGGGTAAATTTTGTGATTTTCTATTTCCCCCTTTTATTAGATTTTTTTATTTTATTCTACTGCTTGTAGGATATCTTCCACTTTCACGGTCTTCCTTCCGGCATGCTTCGCAAGGCTTACGGCTTTTCTTGCTATTTTCTCGCCATAATCCTCTAAAAGCTCTACCAATTCCTGACTCGCATCCTCACTTACTCTCTCTGCTCCGGCATTCCGCATTAGCCGGGTTACAGGTGCTATAGGTAGTTCAGCCATTTTTATCACTATAATCAAGTAATAGGAGGGTATATATAAGCTTTTGGGTTATCTGACCTCTGGAACATCATCAAAACCAATGGGTGAGTGCCTTCTGTTCTCCCTCTTTAAAAGATGCTTTGTCATACCCCTCGAGTGTTTTCTGTTCCCCCTCTTCAAAAGATGATAAGTCATGGCCAAAGAGTTGTAGCACTCTATGCGCAACCGGTATTACTTGATGCCTTGTATAATAATCGACGTCAACCAGGTATTCTTTTCCATCTGCGTATAGCTCATTCCCTTCGCTTCGCTCTATAACATCTGCGGGAAAAGCACGGTCACTCGTCTTTCCTGGACCTTTTATAATCACATAGGGGATTTTCGAGCCAACTTCGTATGCAATACGGGAAGTAGAAGCTAATGCTCGTTCAGCCGCTGTAACATGGGCTTGTTTTGTTTCATATCCACTTATCTTTCTGGTGAGCGTCTTGTGAATTATTAACTTATCAAAAGGTATTTCCCCACCTTTTAAGTAATGAATAATGCTTTTAACGTATCGCATAGCTTTTTCAGGATCTTTTTCCAGCAATATTAGCTGTATCACCTCCGTCTGTACTTCCTTCGCCAACTCACACCAGTCCCCTCGACGCACTTCTAAGCCACGGACTACTATTTCACCTTTATCTGTGAGCGCTGCATACCGTTTCTTCTTTCCCGTAAAGAAAATGGCTTTGTAGAAATCCTGTAGCTCAAGTTCAAGCGGGAGCTCTTCCGAAATTCGTTCCGAAACTTCTCTCGCCTTCTTCAATATCTCCGTTTTTCTATCCACTTCTAACTCAAGTTCAGATGGAAGTTTTACGAATATACTGTCGGTATCACCGTAGATAACCTTAAATTCGAGTTCCTCCGCCATTTTTACCGCACGCTTTATGAAATAACGCCCCCATGCCGTTGTCGCCTCAGCGCATTCTCGTTTGTAAAATTTCGCGGCACTCCACCCGGTGTATCCATAAAAGCTGTTCGTGAGGATTTTGATACTTTGCTGCTGTATATCAAACAACCGATATTCATCTGATTTCTTGTCATACTTTTTCATTTCGGTCTTTATCGCCTTTCTTCTCGCAATCAAATCACTCATTATCCGCTTGAAGAAGCCATCTGGCGCCTTTCTGAATGCATGCCCTACTTCTGGTGCTCGATGCACGTCATCTTCGGCCTCCGGCGATGACACGAAAGTATCCGGCGAGACGTTAAAAGAGATCATGATGGTTGGATACATGGAAGAGAAGTCAAGAGCGATGACATCTTCGTGCAAACCCTTTTCGGGTGGTAGCACGAAAGCACCTTCAAATGTCTTTTCCGCCCCGCCCTTTGGAGGGACCAGCTCTCCCCTTTTAAATGCTTCCGCGGTTAAAAAGGCTTCTACCTGCCGACCTCTCCCCATCTTTGCTAACTCGTCTAAGGGATAACCAATCATCTTAGAAAGCTCAATTTGCAGTGGCAGCATCTTCTCCGCGATGCCCAGTGTGCTCACAGCATCTGCCTTCGAGTATTCATATAGCCGCTCTCGCATAGGAGCATTGAACCAGCATTCGTTGATCTCTCTCGGTGATAAATTCACCCGTTCATTTTTCAGCACAACGCCAAGAAATTCTGATACATTTTCTAATGTTTTTATCTTCACGCTGCCCAAGTCACGTTTTGCGAGCTTAAAAAGGTCAACGTTCAGTCTACCGGAGATATTTACACCGGGCAACATCCCCCCTTTTTCATAACGAACCGTGCTGCCATCAGCGCCTACGGTCAATCGAATACCATGCAATCTTGCCCGCTCCCTTATATATTGCCAATCAAAACTATCTGTGTTATATCCTACGATGATATCCGGCTGGAATTGTTCGACGAAATTCAAAAAATCTCTTAAAACCCTTGCATCGTCCCCTGCCTCGTATTCCTCATCACTTAACACAAATAACTTCGATTTTATTCCCGCGCCCTCGTGATATGCCACAGAGATGATTATTATAGGATCTCTACGCGGTGATGGCATGCCATGCCCTCCTCTGGTAGCCATCTCGCAATCAAAAGCAAGAACTTTAAGCACGGGCAACTCGCCTCCGTCCATCTTGTTGTATGACACGTTTGAAGCAAGGATGGCGTTTCTCCTCGGTGTATCAGCGTAGTCCAAATCTATTTCTTCGCCTTCCACTTTTACACCGTCGAAAGGTCTGAGCCGTTTGTCTATCAAGTACCGAACTGCAAATAGAATATCTGCTTCCAACACGGTAAGACCCGCCTTCCTGACTTCCTCGCGCAGCAGTGGAACATGTCTCGGATGTGTAGTGAAAATTTTCAGTCCGCTCCGATCAACACCAAGCAATTTCTTCTGGCAAAATTCTACCCGCTTAACGCTTATTTCCGCTCCCTCTCTATATATACGAATTTCTTCTATCAGTTTCTTTTTTTCTTCTAGATCATAATCGGGACCATAAGAATGAGGGTAAGAAAAAGGAAAAGCATAAAAGTAAGGCTCAAATTTTGTATCTAAAACAATGAAGTCCGCACCTTCTTTACTCTTGCACCACAGTCTTATCATGGGCTTATCTTGCCCCTCTCCGTCTTTTTCCGTTCTGTAATCAATATCCAGTAGAAACCCCTCTTTCCTCATTGTTCTTTGTTTTGGTTAGTATATTCTTTGATATTAGAATATAGAAATCAGATCGGTTAGTTTTAGTTCCTCTGATACTTTTAAATTAGCGTAGGTTCTTTTATGAAAGAGGGGTTTATGAGGTGCATTTTCGTTTTAGAGGAGCTGACAATTGGTAAAATTGCCGCTGGTGAGGTTGTAGACAGACCAGCATCGGTGGTTAAGGAATTGATAGAGAATTCCATAGATGCGGGAAGCAGCCATGTGATGGTGGAGGTGGGTAATGGCGGACGAGATTATATCCGAATAACAGATGATGGATGTGGTATAAGTGAAGGAGATGTAGCGGTTGCATTTGAGAAGCATGCAACGAGCAAAATAAAGAGAATTGATGACCTGACTGCCTTACGGACGCTTGGATTCCGTGGTGAAGCATTGCCAAGCATAGCTGCTGTGTCAAGGATAGATCTGAGCACAAGGCATGATAGCGAAGATTTTGGCACGTATCTGAAAGTGGAGGGCGGCGTGATAAAGGAAAGAAGAAGAATAACCAGAGGTTGTGGCACGACCGTCGGAGTTGAAAACCTATTTTACAACCTCCCTGCAAGAATTGGCACCTTAAAATCAAAATCCACCGAATTACGGCACGTCGTGGAGGTGTGCATAAATTATGCGGTAATCTATCCGGAGATAAAAATTGAGCTTGTTCATGAGGAAAACCCCATAATAAGCACGGTAGGTACGGGAAAGATGTTGGACGCCATTGTCAATACGTATGGAAGTAGCGTCGCGAAAGGGCTGATCGAACTGAAAGAGCCGGATTCTCATCAGCATCAGCATGTTGCCACCATCAGCGGCTATATCTCCAAACCGTCGTTATCTTACGGCACAAAAAAGCGCCTCTTCACGTATGTAAACAGACGGTTCGTGCGGAGTGAAGTCATGGAGAAAGCAATAAAGAGAGGTTATGGGTCTTTGTTACCGAAGCATGCTTATCCTTTTGCTGTTATTTCACTTTCTGTTGACCCGGGCGAAATAAACGTGAACATCCATCCAAAGAAGCGTGAAATAAGTTTTTACCGTGCTGATGATGTCTTCCAATTTATAACTAATGCCGTCGCCACAACGTTACGCCACGCAGATTTAATTCCCGAAGTTGTTGTTCAGCGAGAGGAAGGTACAGAAGCTGGTGCTGTTGATTTATTTGGTATCCAGAGAGCAAAAAAAGCAGCCATAAGTCTTCAAACTTCCTTTCAAGAAGATGTAAAGGAAGACAAGTACACTAAAAAGGAACGAGTTGGCGGCTGTTTGGACATACGTTCCGCTCCGTTATATCAAGTCCTCGATAGCTACATCATAGCACAGAGTGAAGAGGACGATGTGATCATGATAGATCAGCACGCTGCCGCTGAACGAATAAATTATGAGAAGTTGATAGAGAAATATGGAGGGCGAATAGACAAGCAAACACTTTTGAGACCATACATGCCTGACCTCAGCCCACATCAACTTTATTTACTCCGGGAGAACGAGGGCGTGCTTAGAGAGATGGGTTTTGACATAGAGCGACTTGGCAATGACAGTTATGTTATACGGGCGATACCAGTCGTTTTTCACGGTATGATCGGGGAGGAGGAGATGACAGAAGTAATAACGCGATTAGTGGAGGAGCGTGGTAAAAGAGAGGAGCGAATAAAGGTTTTATTCAGCACTGCAGCGTGCAAAGCGAGTATAAAGGCGGGCGAGAAACTGTCCTATGAATATATGCGAGAGATCGTGGAGCGGTTGAAGATCGCGAAGATACCGTTTACATGCCCGCATGGAAGACCGACGATGATAAGGCTGAGCAAGAAAGAGATAGAGAAGAGGTTTAAGAGGCGGTAGTGACCGTAAATGATAAGAAAGGAAGTGATAGTGGACACCAATGCGCTGCTGATACCAGGCGAATTTGGAGTTGATATATTTGAAGAGCTGGCGAGGCTGGGCTATGTGCATATAATCGTGCCTAAAATGGTCTTGACCGAGCTGGATAGGCTCAGGCAAAGATCGGGATTGAAGGGTAAGGAGAAAATAGCTGCAAATGTTGGGTATTCTTTAATAC
>DATKWH010000049.1:0-4616 GCA_035529655.1 Bathyarchaeia archaeon | reverse complement strand
CCCTGGTAGCCTATCACGTTCCCGTTTTCGTCTTTTCTTGCAACCGATGTGATAAGGGTGTTGATGATACTGCCATCTTTTCTTCGTAGATTAACTGGAAACTCTTTTGCAAATCCTTCTTGCTCAATTATTTTGGTATGTTTTTTCCTTTCCTCGGGATTTTCATAAAGTTCCGGGATTCTAATTTTTGACAATTCATCTCTGGTTTTATAGCCGAGGAGTTCCAACGTAACATTATTAAAGTCTATCAATCTACCCTCTTTTGAGGTAATGAAAGCCGTGTCTCTTGATGTTTTAAAAAATCCTCTGTATTTCTCCTCGCTTTTGCGTAGCGTCTCATCCGCTCTCTTTGTCTCTACTTCTTGTTTTATTGCATGCGCCAGTGTTCCATACATGCTTTTAATATCTGTGCCTTTCTGCAGGTAGTGGTCGGCGCCTCTGTTCAGTGCTTCTATCGCTACTTCTTCTCTACCTTTTCCCGTGAACATAATGAACGGAATCGTGTTGCCACTTGCTCGAAGAGTTTTGAGGAATTCCAGACCATCCATCACCGGCATCTCATAGTCCGAGACGACCACGTCGTATTTAGCGCCTTTCAAGAACTTGATGGCTTCTTCAGCCGAGGTTGCACTCTCTATACTAAAATTCTCGTTTTCTCGCTCCAAAAACGCTTTTGTTAATGCGAGGAAATCCAACTCGTCATCTACATGCAGCACCTTTATCCCTTTTTGCTCTCCGCGCATCTACTCTCAATTCACCCCACACACACTATAATTTACAAGAATAGCTTTGTCTTATTTCAGTATCCTTGACTAATGGTAATGGCACGCACGCCATATAAAGTTAGCGATCTTCTCGGAAGAAAGATAGTTAAACGTGCCGTTTCCTGAATATAACGCGGAAAAAGCCCTCGATTAAGTCCAGAGCCTCTGGAAGTATCACGAACACGGCATAGGCAACAGCAATCAACGAAATCATCACGAATATCTTCGCTATCACGCCGTGCGCAATGTAAAAGCTCTCGAGAGGAGACCCAAACCATTGCTCGAAATACGCCGCTGCAACAAACACGTTCCTGACTATGTTCAGCACATAAATTGTGGGAACAGAGACGACAAAGGCTTTGAGCTTCCTTCTCAGCGGTGCACTGACACCAAATACCAGCCCGATAAAAAGCACCATACTTTGTATCGCAGTACAATCCAGGATTATCTCTATCGGTTTGTAAACCTCATGAAAGGAACTGGTAGTGGAGTAAATGCTGGAAGGATACACCATATAAACGCCCACGTTGAAAAGATTGAGTACGGCGGTAGTGATTTTAGTGGTGACGTAAATGAGCAGAGTCTCAAGGTATGGTATTTCAGAAACCGGGAAGTAAAATACCGCGGTGATCAGTGCAATTTTGGTTATCGTGAAAAACAACTCCTCGTCTCCTTTATCGCTTGCCTCGGGCGTTGGTTTTACCATAAGCGCAGCTAAAAGAAGCGTGAATGCAAGAAATACGAGTGCTGCAGAAGCTTCAAAGTATTCGCCTTTGGTGATATAGTAGGAGAGTTCGGAAGAGCAGTAAACTGCAAAAAACATCCAACCAAGAGTGCCTACCGCTCTTTTACGGAATACCAGTGCCAGAAGGAACAGCCCTATTGCAATGAACGGAATGAGCGATTTGAAGATCATTTGCTGCTTTCCGGCTCACAGTCGGCTTAAAACCGCTTTTATCAAGCCCACCGGACCAGTCATCATCATATCACCTGCGGGAGCCGCAAAAATACCGAGTCCTTTCATTTCACCCCTCCTTGGGCCTGTAACTGAGATGATTTCAGGTTGGATTTCTCCTCTTACCAATGCGCCGTGCCCACCGTCATCAAATACCTCTTTAAAGGTTATCGTTCCCTCGGACAGCTTTTTAATGTAATTCTCGAGCTTTTGTTTATCAAGGAGCCCAGTATGGTGCTCAAAGACACCGGCTATTTCTCTGTCGTTCAGGGACATCGCAATTGTGTGCGCATTTCCAACATTTATGCACACCACCTTCTTCTTCTCTTTCACGCGTTCGTCTTCGAGTGAGCCCAAGATCGCAGCCGGTCCTGTGTCCATCAATAGTATGTGCCCTTCATGCCATCGCTTCACCGACTGATACACTGATCTCATCCTGCTAAGATTTTCCGGCACACCATCGAGATAAGCGAAGGATTCTATGCCGCTTTCTATCTTCTCCTCGATTAACTGGAACCTATTTTCTCGATCGGTAACTCCTTGTGGCGCCACACCGTGGTCCTGAACCCCAATTGCAACAGCATCGAAATATGTATCAACACCGAAGGCGGGGAGAAACGTCAAAAGCTGGAGATTCAAGTCTGAAATCTTTATAGGTGCTGCTTCTTCACTTAATTCCTCCATCTCATCCTCAGCTATAATCTCGACCCCGTAATTTCTAACGCTCTCTAAATCGTCTCTGAGCGTTCTTGCGGCACTTTCGGTCATGTAAACCTTGTATTCCTTGAGATGATCAAGAACGGCACGTGTGAACGGCCCACCGCCCATCGTGTCACCAAAGATGACCACGTCCTCCTTGCATCTCCGCAGCTCTGTGGCCAAGATGCGAGTAGGAGAAGGTAGAACGAGCTTGTAAGCGTTATCAAATCCCTTCTCGTCGTCGTATACCATTATATCCTGTGTTCCCACCCCTATATCGATAGCAAGTATCTTCATAAGCTTTTTTCTCCTCAAAAACCCTTACTAAAAAATACTACTTCCTTATAAAAAGGATATACTAAGTCAGGACTTAAAGAATCTAAATAGACCCATCTATTACACGACACGTCTCCCTTTTATCTCACCTGCAATGTTCTCGTGCATCAACTGCCGCACTTCCTCCATATCAGTGGTCTGACCCAGAACCCACATCAGCTTCACCAGAGCAGTTTCCGGCAGCATATCCTCCCCTTCTATTATGCCCGCGTTAAGTAAATCACGACCGGTATCATACACTCTATCACATATAGCCCCGTATAAACATTGCGAGGTCATCACCACGGGTACTCCCTGTTTTACAGCTCTCGACACGCTTGGAATCCACTCCGCAGATACATGCCCTAATCCCGTTCCTTCTAATACAATGCCTTTGTATCCCTGCTTTACAAAGAAATCGAGTATTGCAGGATCCGCACCGGGATAGAACTTCATTAGGGTGCAGTTCTCCTCAAGCTTGTCTCTCAACTCTAATTCGTGCTCTCCACGCTTCTTATAGGGTGAGGAAAACTCAATTCTTATTCGTTCTATATCGCTCGCATCATAATACACAGCGCCTATTGGAGTATCATTTACCGATTGAAAAGCGTCTCGTGCGGAGGTATGCATCTTTCTCACGTTCGTGCCCCGGTGAATATAACAATAATCGTCGGAGGTGCTTCCATGCATTACCACCACGACCTCGGCAAGGTCGCTACAAGCGGCAACCTTCGCAGCGGATATCGCGTTCATTGTCGCATCACTGGAAGGGCGATCTGAACTTCGTTGCGAGCCAACAAGCACAACAGGCACCGGCGGTCGCACCATGAACGACAGCGCTGCTGCAGTATAGCCCATGGTATCCGTGCCATGCGTGACGATTATACCGTTCGCACCGTTTTTTATCTCGTTATAAACCTCTGCTGCAAGCTTCCGCCAGTATTCTGCACGCATATTCTCGCTCAGTATGCTGTAAACTACTTTCCCTTTGATCTTTGCTATTGCGCCCAATTCTGGAATTGCCTCAAGTATATCCTCGGTGGAGAATTGCGGAGAAACCGCACCAGTTCTGTAATCCACTTTAGATGCGATTGTGCCGCCCGTAGAGAGGATGGACAACAAGGATGAACTTTTTACCCGTTTTTCTCCTTTTATTTCCTCCCCTTTTATTGCTTCCTTTACGCCTAACCGGGCTATAACCTCTATCTCCACATTTTCGGGACGTATACCAATATTATAACCGCTGTCGAGTTTTATAACGATGTTTCTTGATGCTGTTGGCATAACAATGCCTTCGTAAACGACAACGCCGCTATCGGCCTCTTTCTTTATCCTTATGCGGTCGCCTTCACCAAAGTCGCGTTTTTGCATCAAAAAACCATCTCAAATGAAAGGATAAAAAAGCTTATATATATGGCTTTATCAAGCTATAACACAGCAGTGGTTTTTGAGAACGATAGGATAAGAAAGAGGAGAAAAGAAAATGAGTGGGCAAACGTCTAATGCGGATGTAAAGAAGGAGAAGATCAATGTCTTCAAGATAGGGGATTTGTGGTGCTTTAAATATTTTTTTGGGGACCGAGAGATCTTCACGGATTTATCTGAATATTATCATCGCGATAAATACCGATTCGAACTCACAAGCGATGAAGAGCGGGATAAAGTGATGAAGGATCTCGAGGAGAAGGGGTTTGAGCCCGTTCTAATCGAGGATACCGCGGAATATACGGTGAAGATAGACCGATTTAAGAAGTACGCGCCAATTCTGAGGAATTCGATTGACTCCACAGAGAAGGAAAAGGAGCGGGTATTTATAATGAAGGATCTGGCATCTGTGGAGGAAGCGATTGATAAGGGCGCTGAGAAAGTTAGCGAAGATTGAA
>DATKWH010000048.1:0-4375 GCA_035529655.1 Bathyarchaeia archaeon | reverse complement strand
GGACGAATATCCCTGCAACGCCACCACCTACGATAACAACTTCTTTTGTCATTTTCCACCTCTCCTCTTTTTATTTAGTATGACAAGGAAAGGATACAGACTGAGAGCATAAATATTTACCGCTTTTTATCGCTTAGATTGAAAGTTACATTCAGAAGTGCGTAAAGTCAAGAATTTTTACAAAAACTCCTCTCTTATTTACCTGTGCTTATATTATCACAAACGTTATTTGCTTGGAAAACCGCATAAAAAGCAAGCTATAAAGCACATGGAGGGAGGATGGCTAAAAGCGCATGGTAACGGGGGAAAGTGGAAAAGGGTATGGAAAAGCAAGTGGAGCAGGAACCATAATAAATGCAATCGCGACCTACAAAGGCTCTGCTTTTGGCATAGATTTATGGACGCATGCAGAAGTGGAGCTTGGCGAGGATTTCAAAGGCATCGAGGGAGAGATAGAGCCGGAAGGGAAAAAGCGTGCTGATACACGGTTAATAGAGCGGTGCGTGGAGTTAGTGCTGAGGAAGTTCGATTTGCCGCTACACGCGTATGTGAAGACGCGCAGTGAGATACCAATTGGAAGTGGGCTGAAGAGCAGCAGTGCGGCGGCAAATGCTGCGGTAGTTGCCACTCTGGATGCTATCGGCGAAGAAGCGAAAGAGAAAAT
This sequence comes from Bathyarchaeia archaeon, assembly GCA_035529655.1. Taxonomy (GTDB): domain Archaea; phylum Halobacteriota; class Syntropharchaeia; order Alkanophagales; family Methanospirareceae; genus JACGMN01. Next base: position 3,711 of record DATKWH010000048.1, on the reverse strand, counting down.
AGGTGCATTTGAGGCGATACGAATGGGTGTAGACGCTGCGCTGGATGTTGGTGTGTCCATAACCGGCGCCTTTGACGATGCCTGTGCTTCTATGCTCGGAGGGATCGTAATAACGGATAACAAAAAAAGAGAGTTGATAAAACGAGTGGAGAATGATTCTGCAGTTCTTATCTTCGTGCCACGGGCAAAAGCGTTTACCGCTGATACCAATGTGAAGCGGTCGCGATTGATAGCTCCGTGGGTGAACCGTGCGTATGAACTGGCGCTGGATGGTAGATTTGAAGAGGCAATGACGTTAAATGGCTTTTTATACTGTGCAGCATTGAATTTTGACCCTGAACCGATGCTCAAGGCATTGGAATGTGGTGTGAAAGGTGTGAGTCTATCTGGTACGGGGCCGTCTTTTGTTGCTTTAATAAATAAGGACGCAGAAAAAGAGGAGCGATTACTTGCGGCATGGAGTGAATTAGAGATTGAAGGGCGGATAATGAAGCGGCGGATACAGAACAAACCATCCTTAATCTTTTAGCATGGTTTTTCTTTATAAGTGGAAAGACCCCACATATCAACAAACCTTTTCTTTAAACGGAAAAGCTTTACCAAAAGAACTTGGTTTTGGATTGAACCTTTTTCTAAAAGGGTTGTAAAAAGAGAAAAGTGTTTATAGTAAAAAGGAGATAATACGAGGGGTGATGGCAATGGCGGAGGGCTTTACAGACGAAGGAAAGATATGGTATAATGGCGCGTTTGTGGATTGGAAGGAAGCGAAAGTGCACGTTCTCGTACATGGCTTGCATTACGGGTCCGGCGTTTTTGAGGGGATACGGTGCTATGCAACGGAGAAGGGATCTTTTATCTTCAGGCTGAAAGAGCACGTAGACCGGATGTATCGGTCAGCGGAGGCATACGAGATGGAAATCCCTTACACACGGGGGGAGATAGAAGAGGCGATAAAGGAAACAATTCGTGTAAATGGACTTGATGCGTGCTACATAAGGCCAATCGCTTTTTTTGGCTACCATCACTTGGGGCTGAATCCGACCGGCTGTCCTGTGGATTGTGCAATTGCGGTATGGCCCTGGGGCGCTTATCTTGGCGAAGAGGCAGCAGAGGGGGGTATACGCTGCACGTTCTCGCCATGGCGAAGAATAGACCCTAACACGCTGCCGGTTAAATCAAAGGCGGTGGGGCATTACCTTAATTCGATTTTAGCATCGTTAGACGCAAAGGAAAGAGGCTTTGGTGAGGCGATACTGCTTGATACTAAGGGCTATGTGGCTGAAGGTCCGGGTGAGAATGTATTTGCCGTGAAAAATGGAGTCCTCTACACACCGGAAGCGGACTCATCTATTCTGCCGGGTATCACCAGAGCTTCTGTAATCGAGCTTGCACAGGATATGGGCTATGAAGTAGTGGAGAAGCGCATGACGAAGGAAGAATTATTGTCTGCTGATGAAGCCTTTTTTACCGGGACAGCAGCAGAGATAGCGCCGATACGGGAGATAGATGATGTGACGATAGGCGGGAGTAAGAAAGGTGCAGTGACCAGCGTGATACAACGCAAGTTTTTTGACGTGCTGAATGCAAGAGAGGAGAAGTACATGAAGTGGTTGGAGCCGGTATATGAATAGGAGATGGTAGGCTTTTACATCTCTTACCACTAAAGGCGTAACCATTTTCTCAAAGAGTTTTTTCACCATTGCACCCACAGCGTTTACCAGATGCGATCATTTATCTCTTCTTTTTTTATCACGGCATTCTCACTAATCACGCTATTATGTAGCGTGGCTTCATCCAAACTCACCCCTGGGAAAACCACCGAATTATATATTTTGCTTTTTACTAACGTTGCATGGTTGCCTATCACCGCAGGGCCTCGTATTACTGACTTTTTTACCTTTACATATTCACCAACAGCAACCTTCCCCTGAATCTCACTATCTTCTATCTCTGCGGTTTCTGCACATTCAACGCCTCTATTCTCCAGTATCCATCTGGTTGCTTCCATGTAGCCCTTCAAATTACCAACGTCCGTCCAAAATCCATCAACCACGCACCCGTAAACCTCTTTTTTCGCTACAAGTATGGGAAAAAGATCCTTGGCAAAATCAAATGCTCTGCCTTCCGGAACGTAGCCCATTGCCGCAGGTTCTATGATATACAAGCCGGTATTCGCAAGGTTGGAGAAACACGCATCCGGAGCTGGCTTCTCTTTGAAGTTTAATATCCTACCCGTGGCTTCTATCTCCGCTATCCCATATAAAGATGGATTCGGCACGGGTAGAAGTGCAATGGTCACCAGTCCTTCATGCGCTTTGTGAAACGCTATCAACTTCCCCATGTCTATCTCCGTGATGTTGTCCCCCTGTATTATCACCATTGTATCAGTTATTTTAGCGTTTTTTACCGACCCCGCAGTACCTAAGGGCGACGGTTCCTCAGGATATGAAAGCTTCAAATCTTTTCTGCTGCTGAGATAAATCATCGTTTGCTCTCTCAGATAGTTTGTGGTGATAACGATCTCTTTCAACCCATATCCCACAAGATAATCCAGGATATAATCTATTACCGGCTTATTCACCAGCGGAATCATCGCCTTCGGCATGTTAAACGTAAGTGGTCTGAGTCTCGTTCCATGGCCGCCTGCGAGGATTACTGCCCTTGTCATCGTTAAACGCTACTTTCTCTTAGAAAGAAAGCTTTAAAAAGGAAAAATAAATTTTTAGTAAAGTAAGCCCTTTCAGGGCTTGCGGGGACGCGGGCGGAGCCCGCGATTGCGGAGCAAAAAAGTTTATGATCAGGAAAGAGGAGATAGAGCATATCGGGTGGTTAGCACGGCTGAAATTGAGCGAAGAGGAGAAGGAATTATTTGAAAAGCAGTTGAGTTCGATATTGGATTATTTTGCGGTGTTAGATGAGTTGGATACCACGGATGTCGAGCCCACCTATCATGTAATTGGCATAACGGACGTGGTCAGAAAAGACGAACCGAAGGAGGCGTTAGGGCAGTCCGAGGTGCTGCGTAATGCGCCCAAGAAGGAGAAAGGGTATATCAAGAGCCCGAGGATATTATGATTTCTTCCTGAATTCCGTATAACCGCATTTCCCACAGGAGTGCCGATCTTTATGTTCCGCTAAAAACACCCCGGCACCGCATCGTGGGCACACCTTCCGCTGCCTGCGTGCCTTTACCTTACCCTTTTCTTCAACCACTTCATAATACTTATGTATTGCAGCCATTTTTATCTGTCCTCCTTTAATTTATTCTCCTTTCTCTTCCTCTGACCCTGAACTGCCAAAGTTCCTTTTTAATATATGTTCCCGCTCTATCTCTTTCAGTCTCTCTTCATTCTCATATACCTTTGCATAGCCAACCGTTTCCCTCTTCCCGAATTCCGTCCTCATCTTATCTATTACGAGGAGGGTTGAACTGCACTTAAGCGCTTTTATTAAGGCATTCCGCGCTGCTTCTCTGCTTGGCGAAGCCCCTTCTTCTTCGTGCTTCAGTTTAAAATCGACTTCCTTCCGCCCCAACAACAGATTCTCATTCTCTTTTGTTATCTCTATCTTCATCTTATCCTTCTTCACCTCACTTTCAATGCATACTTTCCCGCTTTCTTTATTTCTAATTTTTTCGCTATCTCAGACTCTTCCGCATCTATAATCGCGACATATCCACTCCAGTCCGGACTAATCGCGTTTGAGCCGCAT
>DATKWH010000047.1:0-10687 GCA_035529655.1 Bathyarchaeia archaeon | reverse complement strand
GGACGAATATCCCTGCAACGCCACCACCTACGATAACAACTTCTTTTGTCATTTTCCACCTCTCCTCTTTTTATTTAGTATGACAAGGAAAGGATACAGACTGAGAGCATAAATATTTACCGCTTTTTATCGCTTAGATTGGAAGTTACATTCAGAAGTGCGGAAAGTCAAGACTTTTTACAAAAACTCCTCTCTTATTTACCTGTGCTTATAGTATCACAAACGTTATTTGCTTGGAGAAATGCATAAAAATCGGTGAAACATACAGAGGTAACTAAAAGCATGGTAGCGGAAAGAAGCGGGAAAGGGTATGGAAAGGCAAGTGGAGCAGGAACAATAATAAATGCAATCGCGACCTACAAAGGCTCTGCTTTTGGCATTGACTTGTGGACGCATGCAGAGGTGGAGCTTGGCGAGGATTTCAAAGGCATCAAGGGAGAGATAGAGCAAGAAGGTGAAAAGCGTGCTGATACTCGGTTAATAGAGCGGTGCGTGGAGTTAGTGCTGAGGAAGTTCGATTTGCCACTACACGCGTATGTGAAGACGCGCAGTGAGATACCAATTGGAAGTGGGCTCAAGAGCAGCAGTGCGGCGGCAAATGCTGCGGTCGTTGCCACTCTGGATGCTATCGGCGGAGAAGCGAAAGAGAAAATAAGTGCATTGGAGGCGATACGAATGGGTGTAGACGCTGCGCTGGATGTTGGTGTGTCCATAACCGGAGCCTTTGACGATGCCTGTGCTTCTATGCTCGGTGGGATCGTGATAACGGACAATAGAAAAAGAGAGTTGATAAGAAGAGTGGAGAAAGATTCTGAAGTTGTTATCTTCGTGCCACGGACAAAAGCGTTTACCGCTGATACCGATGTCAACCGGTCGAGATTGATAGCTCCGTGGGTGAACCGTGCGTATGAACTGGCGCTGGATGGTAGATTTGAAGAGGCAATGACGTTAAACGGTTTTTTATACTGTGCCGCATTGAATTTTGACCCGGAACCGATGCTCAAGGCATTGGAATGTGACGTGAAGGGTGTAAGCCTATCCGGTACGGGGCCGTCTTTTGTTGCTTTAATAAATAAGGACGCAGAAAAAGAGGAGCGATTACGTGCTGCATGGAGTGAATTAAAGCTTGAAGGTGAGGTATTGACGCAGCAGATACAGAACAAACCATCCTTAATCTTTTAGCACGGTTTTCTTTATAAGGGGGCAGACCAGTAAGGGGCCAGGCCCCCCCTTACCAACCCTCCTAACCAAAAAGAAATTAGTTTTGGATCAAACCTTTTTCTAAAAGGTTTGTAAAAGAAAAAGCGTAGCAACAACTTTTTAATCTCCCTTACCATTCTTTTTCTTTATGCACCAATCACTCGTACAAACCGTAATCCCGATATTCTCAATCATTTTAGTCGGGTATGCGATTGGCAAATTCAAAAAAGTAGATATTCAAGCCTTCGTTGATTTCATCGTTTATATCGCAGGTCCGTGTTTAATCTTCGCGTCTATCTCACGAAGTGATATCAACCTAACAGATTTTACCACGATAGCCAGCGCAGCATTAGCAATCATCCTCATCATGGCCTTTGCCACTTATCTCATCTTTAAACTAACCAATTCAGACAGAAAAGGATTATATTTACCCATGGTCTTTGGCAATACGAGTTATTTAGGCTATCCAGTTGCATTATTCGCTTTTGGCATGGACGGCTTGTCACGAGCGGTGGTCTACGATATGATGAACTCTCTGGTTATCTTCAGCCTAGGCATCTATATCGTGCATCACAAAAACGAGCTGCAAGAAGCATTTAAAGTTCCGTTACTCTACGCGGTGGTAATTGGCTTGGCAGTCAATCTCTTGCAAATTCCCGTTCCCGATTTGGTATTCACACCAATTGAACTGATCGGAATGATCACCATCCCCTTAGCATTGCTCGTGCTCGGCTATAAACTGACGGAGATAAAGATAAGCGCCGTGAAAATAGCACTTCTCGCTTCTGTATTCAGGATTGGTGGCGGCGTTTTGGTTGCCCTTATGATAATCAATCTCCTGTCCATAGACGGATTAGTAAAAGACATCATAGTGCTTCAGGCAGCAATGCCATCTGCGGTTATGGCAATGATATTAGCCGCTAAATACAACAGAGACGCTTCTTTAGTGGCTTCGGTCGTTCTCATTACCACGGTTCTCAGTGTAATCTCGATACCGCTCATCTTGTATGTTCTATAACCTCCTCGGTTATTATGCTCACAGAAATTGTGGAAACAGCCTGGTATGCTTACCTTTACTTACTGCCTTCCTTTTCCCCGCTCAACCGGGCTGCTTATTATATCTTCATACTCATCTTGGCTCAGGTATTGAGGCGCATATTCAAAGCCTTGCTTTTCAAGTGTTGAGACAAAAGCCCGTAAGTGATTCCTTGACTCTTTCATGAGGTTTTCGTACACCAGCGTTATGTCCTCGTTATCCGTTTCGGCCATGTATTCTTTTAAATCAAGTATGTAAATATCCTCTATCGCAGCACCAACTTCTAAAGCATCGCGTAGTGAATTGCTTCCCTGATCCACAAGGTTATCATAAAGCTCCTGAGTTCTGGATTACTAAACGTTCCAATTGTATCAACGGCCGGATCCTCTAATCCATATTTATCGATCAGTGTCTTAACCGCATCCGTATGGGTTTGTTTCGAGCGTGCAATGTTATCAAAAATCGCTAAATCCCACTCCCCATAGAGCATTAGATAAACATCATGCGCCAACTTCTCTTCTTCTCTCATATAAAGAATGCCGTCCTTTTCAGCATCACTCAAAGTTCCCGCAGGCATCTGGTCAATAGTAGACCTAAGCGCAGGTTCATCTATCGACGTTGCTACCAGTCTCATCGACGATCACAATATCTTGAGGTGTCTCCGGTCGGCTGATAAAGTAAAGGATCAGTACTACTACCAGAACAATAACCACGCCCCCTAACAATACGAGTTTTTTGTTCATACCATATGGTTAGTATATATGGCACCTATCCTTTTACAACCCTTATTTCCACAACCACCCGAATAAGCCTTTATCATTCAGTTCATTCAGGGCTACCTGCTGTAATCTCGTCTGTTCCTGCTCCACATTCTGTATTTGCTCCTGCAGTATGGCCCGCACTTGTTCGTCACAATCACACTCTTCCTGTAATTGCTGGAGCTCTCGAATCCGTTCCTGGTTTTGAATCACCTGCTGTTCTATCTCCTGTGCAGCCTCCTCATCACCGCCGGCAAAGAATCGTACAATGGTATTCCGTGCCTGTATGCGCTCCTCTGCTTGAATCGTCGCTTGTACAGACGTATTAATCTCGTCCGCAATTTGGGAAACCTGAGGCCCAATACTGCCCACTAACTCCTCCATTGCAAACAAAGACTGAACGGCTAACCGTACTTTATTTTGATTTAGATATACCAATTGCTGATGCTCTTCTAATGATTGGATTTCTTGGTTCATCTCTCGCTCTCTTTGTTCTATCATCTCATGCAATTCGCTGGCATTTTGAACTCTCACTTCCTCCCTTTGTTGAATCTGGAGCGTTGCATTTTCTCCCACATTCTGTGTTTCTTGCTCCACCTGTTCCTGCTGAGTTTGACCGATGCCTTGCCCGGATTCATTTAATCCTGCTTGTTGACTTTGATTAACGCCTTGTCCGGATTCATTTAGTCCTGCTTGCTGACCTTGGCCCGTTTCATTTAATTCAGCACCCTGTAGTCCGGTTCCCGGTTCATAAATGCCACTCTGAGCAGCAGCCGCTGCAGAAACCACGGACAAAAATAGAATTAAAACCAGTACTGACGGTATTGCTTGTTTCATATTATTAACATACGCTTTCACGTATATAAAGATTTCCTCCGTTTAGAAGTCGCTCGACCCGAAAAACAGATCATTTACCTTTTCAGGCCTCTACCGTTCTCGCATGCTGATTTTGTGTCGTAAACTAAATCATATCGTGGCAAAAAGAGTGTCAGGTATTTACTTAGAGTAGCTTTTTATCAATGTATCCTAAGTTATAAAAGAGGGGAGGGGCAGTAGGGTAGCCAGGTTATCCTCGTGGCTTTGGGAGCCATGGACCCCAGTTCAAATCTGGGCTGCCCCATCAATCTAACTTTCTTTCAAAAGAAAGTTTGATCAAAGAAACTTCTATGGGAGAAAAGATTTATCAAAAGAAGGTTTTTTCCACAAACACTTTTTTAAAAAGGGATTAGAAGAAAAGTTAATCAAAGAAATATGAAAAATTTCTGGATATTTTATGATAACAAGAGCGCGGAAGCGGTTCCACCGGTAAAAGAAGCACTTAACACGGTATTTGGAATGGAGACCGATGAAGTGTCCCAATTGGACGCAGCCGAGGTAAAGGGCGCTTTTAACTTGAAGAGAAGGCAATACAATGCGTCAAAGCTCATGAATTATCTTATCCAAAGCACCTCGGAAGCAAGGTCAACCGAGCAATTTCTAGCTCTGTGGATAATAAGCGATGACTTATACGTGCTTGGCATGAATTTCGTATTTGGCGTTGCTCACCCAGGTAAAGCGGCGTTGCTCTCTACGCACAGGCTTGATTCTTTAGATTTGATAAAAAAGGAAGCGATTCACGAAACGGGGCATGTTCTTGGGCTACAGCACTGCACCAACGACTGCGTGATGCAATTCTCCAATTCGTTATACGAAGCAAAGGAGAAACCCGCTACGCTGTGCGCGCGATGTCGAACTTTCTTACTCGTTCGATAATAAAGAAGGAAACAAACACTCAATAATACGTAAAATCTCCGCGCTTCTCTTTCTGTATATCCCTTCTATTTTCCCGTGGCCCTTACCCATAAAACACCCGTAAAACATATGCAGGCGACTCTTATGCTTAGGATTATCAATGAAGCACACAAATTTTGGCGATGGTTTTATTTATACTTTGGTGTTAAGTCTTCTTCGGTCATTTTTTTGACGTTTAGGAAAGAAAGAAGAAAATGAAAACGAAACAAAAAGCTAAAGAAGAAGAAGAAGAATCGAAAGCAACACAATCTTTTCTGAAGTGCGGTTTATGCGCAGCGCTGGTCGTGAGTCTTGCGCTCATGGCGTTTACCATGACGGCAAGTGCAGGTGTCATTAACGTGCCCGACAACCAGCCCACCATCCAGGCGGCGATCAACGCCGTGGATGCCGTTAATCGGACGATAGAGGTTGATGCTACCACCTATAGCGCAACAGAAACCGTCGATGTGAACAAGTCGAATATCACCATACGGTCAATAAACGGGCGGGCAGTGGTTTCAGCAGGCGGGGCAAACGATCACGTGGTCAACATCACCGACCAGACGAACGTCACACTCGACGGCTTCACGATACGCGATGCTCAGGGCACCTCTGGATCTATAGCAGGCATCTACATGAATAACGCGAGCGAGTGCACCATCTCGAACACCATCGTGACGAACATCTCCGCCACGGGGGGTGTCCAAGTCTACGGTATCGATCTGTTCTTTTCAGACAACAACACGTTCAGCACAACCACCGTTTCGAACGTTACGGCAGGAGACAACACGTATGGCATCGCAACTTTACAATCAAACAATAACACGTTCCGCTCAACCACCGTTTCGAACGTTACGGCAACCACCCTCAACGCCAGGGGGATCAGCATTGGATATTCTTCAGATAATAACTCGTTCGAGATACGCACCGCTGTTTCAAATGTTACTGCAAACCAGTTTGCCACGGGCATTGGCGTAGAATATGCAGCGAAGAACCGGTTTGATACGACCTTGGTTTCCGGGATTAATGGTACGCGTGCCTCGGGCGTTTATCTTTACCGGCCTGAAACACAAGAGAATGTGTTTAACGACACGATGATTAGCACGCTCACGGCAACCGAGACCGTCAGCGGTGTTTACTTCGCAAATGGAGCAACAAACAACCGGTTTACCGACACGGCAATTTCCGATCTCTCTTGTCAAGAGGCCTACGGCGTTTACTTTTGGCTGGGTAACGACAACTCGTTTACCAACACTTCCATCTCAACTATCACGGCAGTCAACGACACCTACGGCGTTTATCTCGAAGATGCAACCAACAACAACTTCACCGGGACCGCCGTTGCCAATCTCTCGTGCGAAAATGCCTACGGCGTTTTCCTCAACCAATCGGATAACAACTCGTTCACCGACACGGCCGTCTCTTCACTTAACGCGACCGACGATGCCAACGGCATCTATCTTTTAACTTCGGATAACAACAACTTCAGCTCCAACACCTCCGTTTCCTCTGTTACGGCAACCAACAGGTACGCCCGGGGCATCGACCTGATGTATTCAGACAACAACATCTTTCGCGGAAGCACCGCCGTTTCTACTATTACGGGTGTTGACGTCGCCATCGGCATAGGGCTGCATGCTTCACGAAACACCTTCAGCTCCAACACCTCCGTCTTTAACATTACGGGAGCTGACAAAGCCTACGGCATAGGGCTGGAATGGTTTAGCGACAACAGCACCTTCAGCTCCAACACCTCCGTTTCCCGTATTACGGCAACAGACAGTGACGCCTACGGCATCTTAGTGACCGATTCAAGCAAAAACACCTTCAGCTCTAACACTACCGTTTTCAATGTTACAGCATCTGAGACTACCTACGGCATCTCTCTAGCTGATAATTCAGACAACAACTCGTTTACCGATACCACCATTGCCAATCTCTCGTGCAACCAATCGTACGGCATCTCTCTAAACAACGCGGACAACAATTCGTTTAATACCACCACCGTTACCGGGCTCAACGCAGCAATATACGCGCAGGGCATCTTCCTTTCGCAATCAAATAACAACAATTTTAGCACACGCACCACCGTTACCGACCTTACTGCAGTCAATGCTGCCGTCGGCATCTTCCTCGGGAGTTCAAGCTTCAACTCGCTTGAGACGACGTTCGTTTCGTACCTCAACGCAATCTCCGGTGACGCCATCGGCATTCAGCTCGCCGCGGGCTCGAACGACAATCTATTCAGCGGAACCGTGTCAATCTCACAGCTTGCTGCACCAGCAAATGAAAGCTACGGCATCGACGTGATCGCCTCTAACAATAACCGGTTCAACTCAGACAAGGTCATCTCACAGCTTACCGCGGGTACTGACGCCTACGGCATCTATCTATCAGGTGCAGACGCCAACGAATTCTATGGGTTCACCATTTTCGGCTTAACCGCTGCTGCCCCGACGACGACCTACGGTGTTCACATCAGGGCTTTTAGCGCTAACAATACGATCGCGGACAGTGAGATACGGGACAACCACCATGGGATATGGATCGAGAACTCGTCCGGTAACACGATCATCCGTAACATGATCATCAACAACTCAATCGGAGGCGCGGATACGGGCGTGCACGTCACCGAGAATGCTGATTGGAACAGGATAAACGAGAACTGCATCTACGATAACGTGCTGCAGGCATTTGACGATGGGGCAAATAACAACTGGACAGGCAACTTCTGGTCGCCGCCACCGGGCGTAACGGGTGATTACACGATTCCGGGAGGGGCCGGAGCGAAGGACTACCATCCCTTGGGCTACTGTCCGATGTGTACCGTTCAAGTGCCCGTACTAACACCACAGGGAATACTCGCATTGCTGAGCGCGCTTTCGGTCGTTTTAGCATTGAGCGCGGTAAGAAAGAAAAAATAAGGGCTTAAGCCCTTTCTTTATTTATTTGTATAGCTATACGAAATAGAACCGGGGAATAAACAAGGAGAATGCTTTGTTTGTGCAGGAAAATTTGGGAACGAAACGGGAGCCTCTCGAAAGTGGAATAAACTTATTTTGATATGGGAGATAATAACATGAGTGATAGGATAGTACTGTTGTGGATTGACAGAGATAGATGACTGAAACTTTGCTAAAAGGGATATATGCGGAGGTGATACTGATAAGAGAAAAACTTGCGTGCTTGAAAAACCTGAAAAAAGAAGTTTTATTCTGAAGTTTCATGTATAAGACTGTGGTTCACAAATGGATAGCTAAAAAGCTCAGAGCTTCTCCAAAAGCATAGTTGAATACATTTGCTTCATTATTAGAAACTGTGAAAACAAATCCACTTCCTTGGAGAGATTTTGACTTGAAGAAGATCGCGAGCGTAGAAAATACTTACAGAGTGCTGATCGGAGACTACAGAATTGCTTATTTCATTGAAAAGGAGAAGGAAACAGTACATATCTTGAAATTTGAGACGAGAGGAAAAGTTTATAAAAAGTAGTAAATTATAAGTAAAGACATAAACCGAAAAACTTTTAAGAACCGATTAAATTAGTATAGCTTAACCTATATCCTGTTATAATTAGAAACGATAATAGCGAAAGGGAATGAAAAACAAAAACTTAGTGGACGTTGCAACAAACAAAACCGTAGTAGTGAGTGTCGTGATAATAGTCGTGCTCATTGTTGCTACCGCAAGCTTCGCTTATATCGCTTTTTGGCAACAGAATGATGAATCAACGGGACTTGAAGTCGTGGATATTAAAATCACAGAGCCAAAACCATCTATAATAAGCGATAGATCCATCACCATTGACTACGGCGAATCAGTCACACTCAACGTTACCGTGAAGAACAAAGGCGAAAATATCACCTCTGGAGACGCTTATTGTGTTGGTATAGCGGTGATCACCAGTGCAGGAGACGAATACTGGCGATTACCTCCTGACCAATTTATCGGGGTAGATTTGGGTCCCGGAGGAACGTCACAACACACATTCACAGCGATAAATATAAGGGGACGTCCGTTTAGGGGTGAATGCGATATTCAGGCATATATCAAATCGGTAGAGACCGATGAAATAATTGCTCGCAGCGACATCGTGACTGTTGAAATAATGTATCCGGCATCATCATCCTGATTATTACTACTCTTTTCTCTCCTTCTTCCTTCCATGATATTCTATAATGAATACGACCAATATCACGAACAGAGCACCAAAGAGGAACCATAGCCCAGGATGAGCAAAGATGTCAAACCCAAAACCTGTATCTAATGCCTTCTCTGGTGATGGTGTCAGTGTAGGTGCATACATTGGTGCAGGGGCTTCTTGATCAGCTATACCCCTTGTGGCCTCTTCCCACTCTGGAGTTTTCAGTTTCATCATTAAAACTTCTATCGCAGCAGAACCAAACACCGCAAAAACGATCACCGTTAAATATCGTTTCAATGCCGCGATAACATCCTTTTTGTCTGCCTTACCGGGTGCGATGACAACGAATTTACGCTGTGGCGCGTATATCTTCACGGTTTTCATCTTCCTGCTATATTTCGTCCGCTCTACCTTCACCAGCCCTGCATCGTAAAGCTTCTCAAGATTGTACTGCACGGTAGTTAAAGGAATATCAAGTTTCTCCGCAATCTCCGATGCCGAACGTGGTGTGGATGCAAGAGCTTCTAAAATGTTCCGCGCGGTATCACTTGAAATGACTTGAGAGATTTTCTTCGAATTTTTGTCGTTTAAAGGCAAAATGAGCAATTTTTCATCGTTGGCATCAGCACCTTCAGCCATTTCATTCCGGGTATTGCTCTTATTTGGATTGGGAATCATTCACTCTATTTTTGTTTTCCCTGCTTTTAAACTCATCTATAACTTCAACTCGGTTCGTAGCTTACGAAAATCATATAAACGATGAAAACCTATGAGTTTTGTAGGTGAGGTAATAAAGATGGAGAAATATACAAAAATCGCGGCTGTCATTGTGCTATGCGTATTAGCAGCTTCAGCAGGTTTTTTCGCCTCTTCATTATCAGAGTTGAAGGGGCCAGCAGAATATTCTGATGAGGACACTTGGGGAGGTAAAGGATTACCAGCACCGGCAGTAGCACCGATTCCCGTGCCAGCAGAAAGAGAAACACCTGAATCACAATATACTAATACGAATACAGAGCGGAAGATTATCCAAAGTGCTTCATTGAGTATCGAAGTAGAAGACTTCCAAGCAAGTTCTGACGCACTTATAGGAATAGTAGAACGTTCGGGTGGTTTTGTTTCTGATTCCTACTCGTATGTTACTGATACCGGACATAAGCGGGGGGATATTACGCTCAGGGTGCCAACAGATGAGTTCCTGCCGGTTATCACAGAAATAGAGCAGATTGGTACGGTTAAGTCAAAACACATCTCGGGAGAAGACGTTACGGAAGAATATATTGATTTGACGGCGAGGCTTAACAATTCCAAGCGGCAGGAGAAGCGGTTACTGGAGATTCTGGACATGGCTAATAATACAAAGGAGGTTCTGGAAGTCGAGCGAGAAATATGGCGTGTGCGGGATGATATCGAACGGCTTACCGGTAGGATAAACTATCTTGATAACCGCGTTGAGCTTGCCACGATCTCCGTTTCATTGTATGAGCCGGAGCCGATAACGCATAGCTGGGGCATACGGGATGCGCTCAGCGCTGCTTTCGAAGGCTTTGTATCTGTGATACGGGGACTTATAATACTCGCTGGGTACGCCTTGCCACTATTAATTCTGGTGGGTCTCGGATGGCTCTTCAAATCGAAGTTGATGCCAAAGTTACGGCGGAGAGAGAAGCAGAGTTAATTAGGTAAGCTCTGCTTATTCCCTATTCGAGTTCACAACGGTGCAAAATGACTCCAAATGATTTCATATCTTGCTGGTTCTTTGGCTACTACAAGCAATCA
>DATKWH010000046.1:0-13336 GCA_035529655.1 Bathyarchaeia archaeon | reverse complement strand
ATGTCTGCACCTGCCTCTTCCGCAGTTTTGAATAAGTCAACCAGAAAGTCCTGCCGTGTACGTGTCGCATCCATCGCGGAGAACATACACAAAAACCCATGATCCTTGACGTACTTTGTCATCGCATAGGTCTGCTCTTTTACTGCCTCTTCGCTCATCTTCGTCGTGTGGTCACGCTGAATCTTGGAGGAAGGCACAAAGATATGAATAAGATCAACATCGCAATCAATGCAAGCGTCTATATCCTGCGTTAAGACTCTTGCGAGTCCGCATATCTTTGCTGATAGTCCTTCATCACAGATAAGCTTCACCATTTCCATCTCCTCTCTCGACGAGATCGGATAGCCTGCTTCTATGATGTCCACACCCAGCTTGTCCAACTGCCTTGCAATCGTTCGCTTCTGCTCGTTAGTAAACGAAATGCCCGGAGTTTGCTCTCCATCTCTCAGCGTGGTATCAAAGACTTCTACTACCCCATTACCCGCATTATTACCGTGAATGTCCTCTCCTTTCATCTTGTTATGCATCCTCCTTCACGTTTGAAGACAGAAATAAAAACTTAGATTATTAATTAAAGTAAATCCACACCTTATACTTTTATATAGGGTATAGTGGGGGTGAGTTAGAGAATATGGAAAAGAGAAGTGGGATAGTAGGTTTTACGGGAACATTTAGAGAGAGCGTAGGCGATCTAAAAGAAGGTTCCAAGGTGGTGTTTACGGGTTCCGTAGCAGTGTGCACGCCATTTATCGAATTGCTCGCTTACACGGTTAGGGATAAAGGGTTTGATATGTTATACGTGCCGACCGCAAATGCGACAGAGGCAAGGAAGATAACGGAGATAGTAAATATTGGATATAGCGTTATAGATGAAAAAGGCGACCCAGGAAACCCTGATGTGGTTGTAGTGCTTGGTGGATTGGCGATGCCAAAATTCGGATGCGCACCCGAGGATGTCATCCAGATGATCGAAGCTTTGTCAGGAGAGAAGAAACCTAAGATCATCGGCGTTAGCTTCATGAACATTTTTGAGCGTGCAGGCTGGGATAAGAAGCTAAATTTCGATACGCTGATGGATACCACCATGGAGGTTACAGTTAGATAGATAACGAATTGATAAGGTGTGTGAGATGCGCCGACCGGGATTTGGACCCGGGTTATAGGCTTGGCAAGCCTATGTGATACCAGGCTACACTACCGGCGCATTTTTTCTTTTTATATTCTGTTTTATTCTACGCTATTCTATTATAAACTCTTCTCCATTATTCGGCGCTATTGCTTCGCACCCGAATTTATCCCTTGTCCACATTGCGAATTCTTCCGTGTGGTCACCATGAACCATAAATACAACTTCCGTGCCATTTCTGCAAAATTGTGATACTATCTGCTTCAATTCGGAATCACCGGCGTGAGCAGAGAAGTCGTAGTACTCAACACCTGCATTCACCTTCACTACCGCCCCATCGGCTTCCACACATCCTTCCTCTACCAACATTCGCCCGTTTGTGCCCTCTATTTGATATCCCGTGAGCAGCACTTTGCTCTTCGGGTCTTCGTGTATCTTCTTCAGGTAATACAGCACAGGTCCACCGTTAAGCATTCCTGCGGTAGTGACAATTACGGAAGGTTCAGAAATGGCTTTCTTACGCCTCTTCGAGTTTACAAACTGCGCATCACCAAAAGCATTATTCAGCGCCTCCGCATCTTTTAAGGACGAAGGATGATTTTTAAAGATACTGAAAACGCTCAGACCCATACCATCCACATAAGGCGTAAGCCCATACGAATGCAGGATCATCACTACCTCCTGTGTCCTACCCACGGCAAAGCACGGCACAATGGCATTACCCCCGGAATTTAAAGTTTCTTTGATAGAGTCTATAAACTCACGCTCCAGTTCCACCCTATCCCTATGATCCCTGCCATAATAGGTGCTTTCTATAAATAAAATGTCAGATGCCGGGAAATCAGCGGGAGATGCGCTTTCCATTAAACGAGTCGGACCCGTTTTTATGTCCCCCGTGTAAAGCAGGCTCATATCCTCACTCTCTTTTCTTAGATGCACCAATGAACTACCCGGTATGTGTCCCGCATTATGCAATTCAAGCTTATAGTCTGAACCGTTTAAGGTGCGTCGCTCGCCATAAGCTATTGTATGAGTATACTCATCCAATTTCATGATGTCTTCTTCCCCGAAAAAGACAAATCCCTGATCTTCCCCTACTTTTATTGTATCTCTTCCCAAAAGCCTGGTTAAATCCCTTGTCACAGGAGTCATATACACCTCAGGTGCCTTAGCTCGGTTCATTAAACTCGGAACCATGCCAGAATGGTCGAGATGCGCATGTGATACAATCACGGAGTTTGGAGAAATACTTCCACTACACAAAGGTATTTCTGGAGGGTTTGACGGCCTCATGCCATAATCAATGATTATCTTATCATCCACCAATACTGCAGAACGTCCTACCTCGTTACATCCCCCGAGAAATTTTATTTTCATTTCTATTCAAAAAGTTATGACTGTTCTTCTCCACTTATGCTGGAGGGAGATTTCTTTCAGTCTTAGTTATCTCCACCCTTCTCACGGGATATATCTTCTTCGTAACCTTATATATGTCCGACGACAGTTTCCCAAGTATTATTTCCTGCAGATAATTATTGAGCTCTAAACTACCCGCTCTACTTCTGATTACCTCTTCCATTAACTTTCGTATCTGCCTCATCTGCGCTTCACTTGCTTTTTTTAGTGTAAAACAGGACGATTTTACACGTAGATTCTCGCCATCCTTTGTCACGACCTCGATATTCGAGTCTACCTTCGAACTCCTCTTCCGCGCTAAACTTCGGAGATAATCGCCATCTATTTTATGCCCTATGAATCGTGTATAAGCGTTAGTATGGTCAACATCATATATTTCAAGCAATAATTTCAAATTTGAATTCTTTATCAGCCTGCCGGTGAGTTCATCTACCGTCATCTCTACCCTTCTCCCCATCAACTTGGATGGATCGTCTGTTACCGTATCCCCGGCCTTTACATCACCAAACATCTTCGGTGCTAATACTGCGTACCATCCTTTCGCTTTCCACTTATCTTTCACTCTTTTCTTCGCCAGTTCTGCTCACGCTCCTTCTTTTTCTTTCGATTCGTATAAAGAAAATACTAACATAAAAGCCTTACTCATCTACTCTGCTGCTAAGGTAATTCAAAACGGCTTCAAATATCTTTTTCCCGTCACCGTATGCATCTCCTTTTGTTTTTTCTTTTTTTCTCTCCGTTATCCCGCCTTTAGCTCTTCTTGACCATTCAGAGTCCATGAAGGTATAGAAAGCTCTTTCTGGATGCGGCATTAATCCTAATATCGTCCCTTCAGGGTTACATATCCCAGCAATATTATAGAGGGATCCATTGGGATTCCACGGATATGGTGCATAATCTCCCTCTGGATCAACATAGCGAAAGACTATCTGGTCGTTTTCCTCCAGACGTTGTAAGTACTCCTCCCTCTTTTTTTCGTCAATGAAGAATTTTCCTTCTGCATGCGCGCATGGCATCTTCAGGATGCAACCTTTTCCGATCCCCTGTGTGAAGACACAGTTTCCATTGTTTTCGTGCTTTATAAGTGTCGGACGGCATTCAAAGCGAGCGGAATCGTTCGTTGTCAGGGCCGCCTGCTGCAACCCAATTTCGTCATGAGCAGCAAATCCGGGAAGCAAACCCATCTCCACTAACACCTGGAAGCCATTGCAGATCCCCAATATGGGCTTCCCGTTTTTCATAAAATCCGCGATTTCTTCTCCTACCGCCCCGTTTATTCGCGCAGCCAGTATCGCACCTGCTCGTATATAATCGCCAGAAGAAAAGCCACCGGGTATCACTAACGCGTCGTAATCCTTTAAGTTCCTTCGTTCACGCTCTTTCACTGCTCCGACCAATTGCTTCAGGTGCACAATCTCCGCCGATGCACCCAGTCGCGTAAAAGAGAGAAACGTTTCGTATTCGCAATTCGTCCCTTCTATCCGTAATATACATATTTTTGGCTTTAGATTCATATAATCATTAACACCCCGATTATCGTTTTACTATCCATTATCTCGCCCGTTTTTATCTTTGCCTGTACCTCCTTCAACGCCATATATTGTAGTGGCAGTTCGGCTTCAGCATCAGAAACTCTCTTCAGACCACTCGCTTTGAAGACGTGAATTATCTCGCTACTATAACCCGGAGAAGGATAATATGCGGTCAGTGTATCCCATTGTGAAGCGTAAAAACCGGTCTCCTCGATTAGTTCCCGCTTGGCGCATTCCTCTGGCGATTCGCCTTCTTCAAGGGTGCCTGCGGGTATCTCTAACGTTTTACGTCCAACCGCTGCTCTGTATTGCTCTACTAACAAGAGCTTTTCGTTCATCAACGGAACAATAGCTGCTGCACCTGGATGAACGAGAATTTCACGCATTTTTGTCCTTCCATTAGGTAATGAAACGGTATCCGCCCGTAACTGAACAACTTTTCCTTTGTACAGTTGCTTGCTCTCGATTGTTAGCTCTTCAGTCATAGGAAAGTATTTGCGTGGAAAGTACTTAAATTGATGCTTCACGTTTTATAATTACAGCCCCGACCATGCCACACCCGATAAAACTCGGGTGCATCCTTGGCGGCTTGCTGGAATATTTTTACATTGACTTAATTATTATTGCACATAACCATATAATAAAGTTTACAATAGTTATAATTGAAGCTAAGCTCCCAATAATCTCTCTTAATTGCTTCGGTTTTACAGTTTTATCCTCTGTTGGTGCTCGGAAATCTATAAAACCTGCTATGAGAATTGTTATTATTGGGGCGCCTACTATTATGGCTGAGGCATTTACAAGAAGTTGGATCCAGAATAATGTACCAATTATAGCGAGACTTAAATCTGTAAATAGTATCATGACTCCTATTCTCAATGCTCCAATTTTGTTGGTAGGTAGATTAGAAACACTTTCTAAAATAGCTCCGTAACCTATGCTGCCTATAAATGAGAAAATCATAGAAACAACAAAAATTATAATGAATAAAAAAGGCTCGTTTGGAGTTATTCCAGACATACTTCCCAGCCAATATGAAATATCCAACCCCAAAATTAAAATAAAAAGCACTAAGCTAAATGCAATTAATTTATCGCTTATTTTTTGACTTTCTGATAGTTTTTTCAGATTATCTAGTGCGATAGTCGCTATATGCATAGGACTTCCTTCTTCATACAGTTTTCTATTTTCTGGCACTCTCCCCTGTCATCCATCTTAAGGCATCAATACTTAGATCTTCCAAAGAATACGATAGTTCCTGCCCTTCTTTCATGAGTGAACTCTATATAGCCTGCAAATATGGCTATACCAATAAAGAAACTTGCAAATAACACTGATATCGATAGGAATGATATAGCGGGAATGAATTTAACACCCTGAAGGTGTAGTTGTGCAGTAGACACCATGGATGATATAAATATGAGTATTGCAAAGCCAAAACCACCAACAACCATTATTCCTGCGACTATTCTCCTCAGCCAGATACCAAAATCGGTGTTTGGAATTCTGCGATCTATCCACATTGTTAAAGGGTAAGCGTTATAGACGCCAAGAAACGAATGATATCAGGATAAAAATTGCACCAATGTCTGTAATCAGCTTGGTGTACGTGCCTTCAAGTACCGGCATGATGAAAAGCAATATCAAAAACCATACAATACCTAAGATGATTCCTTTATTCTTAGCGTATTTTATCCTTTCCTTGATACCTCTTTTTGGCTTCATTTTGCGTGGCGGCCTGTACTTAGGATTATATCTTGCTGTGCTATGGTAGTCTCTACCGTAATCCCTTTTCATATAATCCCGATCTGCCAACCCCATTTTAAACCTCCTACTTCATCTTTTATTATCTCTATTATTACAATTTTTACTTTCCTATATAAAGTCACTTAAGCACAGAGCCTGTGAGTAAGTGTGAGGCATGCAACTCACATTTTGATATACCTTGATGTTATCTTAGGTTTGTAAAAGCTTTTCGATTTTTTTTGATTGTTTTCATTTCCTAAATCCATTACGCGTAAGTTAACACCTTTTATATTTATCCTCTCGTGCTATAGTATACTGACATTGTAGGTCTTTGGGCTTGAGATTGAATAGAGAGAAATGGCAAAAATGATCCCGTTAGACAGCAACGAGATGCTGCTGGTGCATGGAAATAGCGGTACCTTAGCAGTGGTTAAGGTAGGCAAAAAAAGGCAGTTTTTCGTTGATACTCCTGAACGAGAGTTTGTGTTGGCGCTGGGACCTGAAGCGTTGCTTGTAGCTTCTGGATTCGGCACTGACGCACAAATGGTGAATGGGTTACGGTGTGTGCTGTATATGATTAGAGAAGTGAACTCGCCACTGATTGTGCTGCCAAAGAACCATCCCGCATCCGCTCGTCTCAAAATAGTAGTATCTGCAGGCAAGCGGATCGTGTTGAGCTGTGATATAACACCGGGCACACATCCAGAACAGCATTTACTCTGCAGCATGACGGAATTCGACGGTGCGGAGATTCTTGGCGTTGAAGGCGGTGTGGAGCTCGAGGGGCTGGAAGGAGCTAAGTATGAGAAAAAACCATTTATAAACTTTTCTTTTACACAAAGATAGTGTAGTGACAAAGAATTGAAGACTGGAGAAGGATATGACGACTGAAGCTGCAGTAAAATCCACGGAAAGGGAAGTTGTGGATTTTTCAAAAGCGAAGAGAATCGTAATAAAGGTTGGGACCAGCAACCTCACCGATAAGAACTACCGGCTTGAGCCACTGAAGGTTGGGAAGCTCGCTAAAGATATAGTTGAACTAAAAAGACATGGTAAAGAAGTTATTTTAGTGACATCTGGCGCTATCGGTGCAGGTATTGGTAAACTCGACCTAAAACGAAGACCTCGGGACATCAAGGTATTGCAAGCCACGGCTGCGGTCGGTCAGAGCATTCTGATGAGCAAATATGATAGATATTTCGCCAATTATGACCAGATCATCGCTCAAGTCTTGTTAACACATGAGGCATTCTTTAACAGACAGCGGTACCTCAACCTGAGAAATACCTTGGTCACCTTACTTAAGTCCGGTATAATCCCAATAATCAACGAGAACGACACGGTAGCTGTAGATGAAATAAAATTAGGAGATAACGATAATTTATCAGCTCTGGTAGCAAGCAATCTCGATGCCGATTTACTCATTATCCTGTCTGACGTTGACGGCCTGTACAGCGCGAACCCGAAACGGAGTAAGAAAGCAGAACTCATCTCGGTTGTGGATGAGATAACCCCGGAGATTGAGCGTATTGCAGAAAAAGGTGGAAGAACGGGCGTGGGAGGTATGAAGACGAAAATTCAAGCCGCAAAGGTCACTATGAAAGCAGGCATTCCACTGATCATCGCAAACGGCAGGGAAGAGAACATCCTTATACGGATCATAGAGGGGGAACGTGTTGGAACGCTCTTCATGCCAAAAACAACGAGAAAGATGAACGGTAAAGAGCACTGGATTCTCTTTGCATCCTCGCCAAAAGGCAGCATTAAAGTGGATGCCGGCGCGAAAAAAGCATTGCTCGAAAATGGCGGGAGCTTGCTTCCTTCAGGGATCATCGGTGTGGAAAATGAGTTCAGGAGTGGCGACACGGTAAGCATCGTAGACACCGAGGGCGTTGAGTTTGCTAAGGGCATCTCAAATTACTCAAGCAGTGATATAGAGAAGATAAAAGGCCTGCAATCGAAAGAAATCGAACCGATTTTGGGGCGTAAAGATTACAATGAAGTGGTGTACAGGGGTAATCTGGTGTTGCTTTAAAGCAAGACTTTTTCTCTAAAACTTTTAAGAAAAGTTTTATCAAAAACGCTTCGCAGAAAATGCAATTTCCCGGGTTTTTAAAAACTGATTTGGCCAGTAGGATTAATAGCCAAACCTTTTAGAAAAAGGTTCAATCCAAATCACACCTTTAAAAAGGTGTGTGCCAAAAATTAGCAGTCTTTAGCTTTTTTGGTGGGAGGGTTGGTAAGGGGGACTTGACCCCTTACTGGGTTGATAGGGGGGGTCTGGCCCCTTATAAAGAAAAATTGTGCTAAAAGAAAATCATTCTTTTGTGGGAAATGTAAGCTTTCTGAAAGTTTGCCGGGATAAAGTCCTTCTTTACACTACTGATTAAGGCTCTGACCATAGATGTAGGCGCATTGCATTAAGTACATCTATCATAATAGCTCTGGGTACACCGATGTAATCGCTATATTATAGAGAGAAAAACAGAAAACTTTAAAAAGGGATCTACCAATAACGGAGCAGGATAAGCTATGAAAAAAAGAGATGCGTGCCTACTTGTACTCGTAGTACTCGTATCTGTTGTAGCATGTTTGGGATGTCTTGAAGAGGAGGCATCTACACCGGAGATCTCCGGCGAGCCTTCTCAAGGCGTTACAGAAACTGGAGGAGAATCAGAAAGCGCACAACCATCAGAGGAACTCAAATACGAGCTTACCTTAGAATCGTTTAATGGGGGTTTTTTCTCGATAAATAAACCCCAAGGATGGAACGTATATCCTGCAGGGTCTTGTAGTGACTTTGCTTTTTTGATTCGCGATGATCAAGAACCGCTGAGGCAAGTATTCTATTTAGGAGAGGTGGGTCCGGTTTACATGAGTGAAGAGCAGAAGCAGATTGATTATGAATACATGAACATGGGCGGCTATCCAGTTCCTTATATTGAGATGCCGGTGGTTGACCCTCTCACGCCTGATAATTTCCTGTCACAGTTCCACCTCATTGCGCAAACCAGTATTGCCCAATCATTTATGCCACAGGCGCCAAGATTGGAGAATTTTCAGGTTATTTCCACAACTTCACAACCGAGTTTTATTACTGGAGGTGAAACAGAACTCATAAGAGGCATATTTGTGCAAGACGGGAAAGTAGCGGAGGGGTTGTTCTTGGTTACTGTTGTCCCTGTTCTGCCTTCTACTGGTGGTCCCGGAGGAGATCTTGCTTATGGCTTTCAAGTCATGGGAATAACTTCACCCAAGCAAGAATTCAAATACACTGAAAATACCCTGGCAACATCGCTTCAAAGTTTCAGTATATCACAATCGTATGTGGATAACTGCCTGAGACAGCAAGCGCAGACTTACGCGGGCATTCTTAAAGCAGGAAAGACGTTAAGCGAGTCATCTGACATCATTATGGACGGCTGGGAGAGTAGAAACAAAGTGGATGATATTATTTCTGAGAAAAGAAGCGATGCAATATTGAGTAAAGAAAGGGTGTACGATCCCGAAACGGGAGACGTCTACGAAGTCGAGAACGGATTTTATGATAGCTATAACATAAACCGAGATCAATATGAAATGAGCAATCTCCAGTCCCTTCCTGACGATAGCTGGGACCTCTGGACGGCAGCACCGTTGGACGGCAGACAGCACATAAGATAATCAGTTAACAGATATTAGTATCATCATACATCAATACAACTGAGGAGGTTATGAATATGACACAGGGTAAGGACCCCGGATTAGAGTCTGGTACCGGAATAGTAGAGAAAGCGAAGATGGCGCGCGCAGCCTCGATTAAATTGGCTAGCGCGACAACCGCGGAGAAGAATAACGCCTTACTAAGAATCGCAGAAGCGCTTGATACAAACCGGAAGGAGATACTGGCGGCGAATAGCAAGGATATCGCACTTGCTCGCAGCTTAGTAAAGGAAGGGAAGATGTCCAAAGCGCTTATCCATCGGTTAATATTAGACGATGCGAAGATAGACGAGATGATCCTGAGCGTGAAGGACGTTGCGAAGTTGGAGGACCCTGTTGGAAAAACCTTGTCCGCAATTGAGTTGGATAAAGGCTTAGAGCTATTTCAGGTTTCCTGCCCTATCGGCGTAATCGGTACGATCTTCGAATCACGACCCGATGTGCTCGTGCAAATTTCTGCGCTCTGCCTGAAGACCGGCAATGCTGTACTGCTTAAGGGCGGGTCTGAAGCGCGTCATTCAAACGAAGCGCTCTTTGAGCTTGTCGCAAAGGTGGCGTCCGAAGGCAACGGCATCTCTGAGGGCTGGATTCAGCTACTCGAAACGCGAGAGGACGTCAATGAGATGCTCAGATTGTCCGAGTATATCGACCTCATTGTGCCTCGAGGGAGCAACCAACTGGTGAAATATATTCAGGAGAACACCAGTATCATGGTCCTCGGGCATTCTGAAGGTGTATGTCACGTTTATGTTGATCGAGATGCTGATGTGGAGATGGCGCTGGACGTATGTTACGATGCTAAAGTACAATATCCTGCGGTTTGTAATGCTGCAGAGACGGTGCTTGTAGATTCCGCAATTGCACGCGATTTTCTGCCACAGATGGTCGAACGGTATCTGAAAGCCGGTGTCGAGGTACGAGCATGTCCAAAAACACTGGAGTTCTTGGAAGGTAAAAGCGAGCTAAAGCCCGCATCAGAAGAGGATTGGCGTACTGAATATAATGATTTAATTATCTCCATCAAAGTGGTTGACTGCGTTGACGAAGCCATCGAGCATATCAACCAGTACGGATCGGGACATACAGACGCAATCATCACGGAGAATAAAAAAACCGCGCTTAAGTTCATGCAGTTTGTTGATTCCTCCTCAGTAATGCATAACGCATCAACACGGTTCAGCGACGGGTTCAGGTACGGCAAAGGCGCAGAAGTAGGTATAAGCACGTATAAGGTGCATGCAAGGGGTCCTGTTGGATTGGAAGGATTGGTTATCTATAAATATCTCGTGGTTGGCAAGGGGCATACAGTAGCGTCCTATGTAGGCGCGGATGCGAAGGAATTCACGCATAATAGATTGCCAAAACACTTTTTCTTTTAACAAAAAACCCTTTTGCTTCGCAAAAGCCTTTACGGAAAATTTGCTTCGCAGAAAACCGGTGCTAAAAGAAAAGTGGAAGGTGTGCGGTCATAAGGGATTGAAACCGAACAGAGATTAAAATTAACTCAGCCGTACATGCCTTCAGGTGGTCTTTTCGGCTCCTCCTTTATCGGTGGAGCAGGAATCTTACCAAATTGTTCCTCGTATGCTTTTATATGCCGATCTAACCAACTCAGAAGCGCTTTCGCCTGTTCGGGCGACATTGTTATCTCCGCTTGCAGCTCTCTCAGTATAACTGGTGGTTCTTTTCCGGTTACCGTACCTTCAGTGACGTCCTCGTAACCCTCCTGATACACTATCATCTTGAATTCGTACGGGGTATGTCCACCGAAAACGCCGGATGAAAAAAATCGTTTAAAATCCGGATGTTTCTTAACCACAAATTTCGGTCCTGGTATTTGGTCCACTTTTAGTTCTCACCCCTTATTTTTATAAACCCCATCGTGTATTCTATTTCTATATGTTCATATCATACTGAATTGATATAAATAACTTTGGAAGAGCGACTCTATCTATGACCGCAAAGCAAAATGCACAAATATACGACGCAGTAGTTATAGGCGATGTGTTCTGTGACATAGCCACGATGCCAATCGAGGATTATCCAGAGCGCGACAAGCAGATAGGCTGTGAATTTATGCTTAAGATAGGGGGACAGGCTGGGAACTGCGCGGCTACATGCGCTTCCCTTGGCTTAAAAACTGCCCTTATCTACAAGACCGGAAATGACGTGCTTTCGCATTGGGTGCTATCCGAATTACAAAAAGTAGGTGTCACCTGCTTCGCGAAGATGACAGAAAAAGAAGAGCTTCAGCACCCGGGTATAACGGTTAGCATAGCCTTTGACGATGGGAGCAGATCAATGCTGTCCGACCGGGGCGCAAATTTAGACCTCGCGGAAGAAGATGTGAACTTCGAGCTACTAAGGAAAGCGCGTTTCGTGATGCGTGCTGGTCACTGGAACACCGAAGGGCTCTTTCCCGCAAACAAGAAAATACTCGAGTTTGCTAAATCCAGAGGTGTTTATACCAGCGTAGATATAGGATGGAGCGCTTATCTCGGATGGACGGCTCGTGCAAGACGAACCGTTTTTGATCTCCTTCCTTATACTGACTTTCTTTTTGTTAACGAAGCGGAAATAAACGGACTGAGTGAAAAGAATGATAAGGAAGGCGCGTACGATTTATTAGATAACGGATGCGAAAACGTGATTGTTCATAGAGGTGCACTTGGTTCCTCATGGATAACCAACGAGTTCGAGATACGCTGTCCAGCGTTTAACGTGAAGCCAATAAGCCCCACAGGTGTAGGGGATGTGTTCAATGCAGGGTTTATATATGCGCTTTTGGAGGGTAAAGAAGCAAAGGAATGCCTGAGATTTGCTAATGCCTGCGCTGCAGCATATATAAGCACCAAAAGACGAGGAAACGTATTCCCAACATTAAAAGAAGTGGAAAATTTGTATAAATAAGTAAGAGAGGGGATAAAGATAAAGAGGAGATATATATGAACGCACACATGGTACCAAAGGCGTTTTTCGTTACTTCCGGCGTGGGCATGGACCCAGAGCAAGCGAATGCGTTTGACCTCGCTTTACGGGGTGCTGGCATAGGCGAATGCAATTTAGTCGGGGTGTCATCTATACTGCCTGCGAACGCGGTGGAAACGGAACGAAGTAGCGTGAGGATAACACCTGGGAACATAACCTTCTGTGTGATGTCAAGAGCAGAGGGTAAATCGGGTGAGGTCATTGGCGCTGGTATAGGCTATGGCTGGATAGGCGAAGAGCAAAGCGAGTTTGGCATCGTCTGCGAGCACCACGGGCATTGTTCACGAGACTACCTGGCGGAGAAGGTGCATGAGAAGTTATATAAAATGGCTGAGATTCGCGATAAAAAAATACTTAAAAAGGAATTGTTAGTGGAATCGGTAGAGGTGGAAAAAGGTAAATTCGGCTCGGTCGTCGTAGCACTGGTGTTTGTATTCTGAAGATGCGAAAGATTTAAATATTAAAATAAGTGTTAAACTAACAGACGTATAATTATTTATCTACCTATACGCTAAGAGGTGAAGCGAGAAAGTGGACTTAGAGGAGCTACCTGGTGTTGGACCTGCAATCGCAGAGAAATTACGTGAAGGCGGTTTTAATTCGTTAGAGGCAATAGCAGTAGCGTCTCCTGGTGAGCTGGTAGCAGCCGCTGAGATCGGGGAAGCAACAGCAGCGAAGATAATAAATTCTGCGCGGGACGCCGCGGACATTGGCGGGTTTGAAACCGGTGATAAGATATTGGAACGACGGAAGGAGGTCGGAAAGCTAACTTCTGGGTCTCCATCGTTAGATGCGTTATTAGGCGGAGGTATCGAGACGCGATCAT
>DATKWH010000045.1:0-3428 GCA_035529655.1 Bathyarchaeia archaeon | reverse complement strand
TCATCGTTCACCCGTATGTTCTCGCCTGCGCCTACAACACCCGGCGCCAATATAGAACCTTTAGGCAGGAAATCGCCTATGTGCACGGTGTAGAGAGAAAGAAAATGTTTGATGCGAAGAGCACCCGTACGAGTAAGCGTTAAAAGCCCGTATTCCGGCACGATTCGTGCAAGGACATCGCCATTCACGCTGAGTTTATACGCTGGGAACTTCCCGCTTATCTTTATTTTCTCCCCATCCTTTCTCGAGATAAGCTCGCTTCCAGCACCGAGACCGAACTGATAATCCGCCATTGCCTTAATTATGCCCGCTTTCTTTTCAAATCCAGACAATCGCGTTGTATCACCACACAACTCGGCTATTCGTTCTTTCAGCCTGTTCAAAGCTGCTTTTGACGTCACGTCCTCACCTTCTTCGCAGGTATAAACAACATCAATACCCAAATCTTCCGCAGTACGTGAACAGAGCTCTTTATAGGTACCACTGAGATGTGCAACGATCTGTTCGTAATTCTTAGCGTTCCGCTCAAAATATGCACGCAAGCACGAAGACACCCACTCTCGCTCCTCCGCATCCCAGTAGCCCGTTACAGGGATATCGTAGAACGCGGCGGGATACAGCAGTTCCAGCTCTCGCGGGACAACGCCAAGCGGAGACGTCAAGATAATCTCGTGAATACGTCCTCTATACCGTTCAATAGCGTCTCTAAACTTCACATGCGAGGGGGAGATAGAATAGGGCTTCCGTGCAGAGCAGGGCAGGAGCAGCAAAACTTTTCTTATTGGAGGCTCGTATCGTTCCAGCACGCGGTTCGCAAACCGTTTCACTTCTATACGCTTCAGCGATTCCATCGTGTTTGCCATCATACCGTGATTCCGTGCAACCGGCGTTCTCTTCTCAAAATATTCCTCTTCCTCAAGATCCAAGAGCCGCAACACTGCAGTGAGAAACGGTGATGAGCGTACTTTCAGCTCCACGTACTCACGCAAACTACCTGCTCTTATATGCGCTTTTACCTTCTTCAGCTCTTTCTCCAGCAGGAGCGTGTTATGCTTTGCCAATAACAACGCCCTCTCCTTGCTATTCTGTTCCCTTAACTCTTCTACCGTTAACGAAGCGCAAACACTGCACGTGCACGGCAAATCCTCTAAATCTCTTAAGCTTACCCTACCTTCCTCTATCTGGTAAATACCTTGGTAGCCGTTTATCACCGCATTCAGATCGTCTATCACATCAACGCCCATGTAAAATAGTAACGCTGCATTTTCCGCCGTTGCGATTGCAGGAACCCATAACGCGACGTCCGAAGGTATCGCGTTTCGCGCATCAATAATCCTACGGACAAACTCCCTTGGATTATAAAGCAGAGCAGACGCGAAGGAGAGCACATAACAATCAACGTAGAGTGAAGGGATCGCCTCTTTCATCTTGGTAAATAACGGGTGGACTTCGGGCAGGAGGACAGTGCCGCGTGGAACGTCCCACAAATCTTCATGGAATAAATCGTTGAAGTTCGCATCTTCTGCATGGATCACTTTGATTGCTGCTTCACCTGTAATTAACGACTCGATGCTGAACAGCAGCGGTGTCTGCTTTTTTTCTCCGCTGAGGGACAAGAATCCTATTCGTGCTGCACCGTCTCTTCTTCTCACCTCGTAAAACTTTGTCATTTTTATACCAAACCATATCTGTTTTTAGGGTCCCTGTAAACCAGATATTTTTGTTCTGACCAATTCAATAGCCGCTTTAGATCCTTTAAGTCTTTGAAAGAATTTCTATATGTTCTATTTGAACTCACTTTTTGGTATATTTCCTCTGCTGTGGCAATCCTAAGTTCTCTCAAGATATTTTTTAGAATGAAATATTGGTATTCGTCACTTTTTTCTTTAACCCTATATTTGATATTTCTAAACATTTCATCTTCTTCCAGCATCCAAAGACGATCCTTAAAAATTCTTCTCGATTGTTCTAGGAGGGATAAATTCGCAGTTTCTCTATTCTCAGCTCTTGCAATTGATTGTGCTTCCCTCTTCAAGTTATCTACGCAATCATCGACTTTCATCTCCGCTATGATGTCTCTAAATCTATCAGGTACTCTTTCACACAGTATAACATCTATATCTGCTTTTATGTTTCGACGGTAGTTCTCGTCTTCCTGTTTGGATATGTCTAATGGTGGGGTTTTATCCCTCATGCGAGCAATTTGTATCCACAAATCTTCGTCAATAGCATTTATTACCTTTAATACGCCATCAGCATCTACTTGCTCGCTCAGATTTGAGATAGTAATTTCTGATTCGAAAAATTTGTGGAGCATCTCTTCATAGAGTCTTATTCCTCTACTTTGAGATTTTATCAGTGCACCTAAAATAGAATACTCACCGTGAAAAGCTCGCCTTTTTCTTTTTTCCGGTTCCATTATGTCAAAACTCGAACCTTCTACTGAACTCACATAATTCCTACCTGTGACAATCTTTTCTGCAAGGTGAATGGAAATTCCGTCCACTATTTTTATATCCTTTCCTTTTATTCCCCATAACGGAGGTGAAAAAGACCTATATTCTGGAGGTAACATCATTTGTAGAGCTATATTTAGCCCCTGAGAATAGTCTTCATCATCAAGAATAGATGCAAAAGAGATGCCCCCCAAGCCTCGGATAACGGGGGGAGCACTTATAAGGGGAGCCGCTATTGATTTTGCCAAAGAATCTGTTGTATGTGTATTCTCTTTTATTATCTTGCTGATAATTCTGCTTTCGAAGGGTACATCTTCATAGATGGACCCGCTGTCGAGTTCATCCAAATCGTCCACTATTATTGCATATTCTCCAATTGTTGATCTTGTAGAACCATTGAGTAGAGCAATCTTTTTGGAAGAATTAATTCTGATTAAGGAGTAATCAGTGGGTACTTTATCTGAAGGGAAGAACGCAATCAAAGGATTAAAAGAGCAATTTCTGAGTTCTGATAGCCCCTTGCAGATATAGTTGCTGCCTTCAAAATACGCTAACCAACCCGGTTTGATGTTGATTGGCACTACATAGTAGCACACATCGGGTAAAGAAGCACCATGCAGGGATTTCCGGAAATTATTCATCCACCTAGTTACATCGTTTATTCTTTTCTTTTCAGATTTTAGAAAGTCACTGTCAATGTAAGGATTTCGATTCCAAGGATATCTTTTATCGCTCTTCCTTCTCCATAGATACCACTCTTTGCTCTCCAAGGAGTTCATATACTAAATTAGGGGGGTAGTTAAAGATAAAATTTCAGTCATCCTAAATGTCTGTTGGCAATCTCTAAATACATAAACTTACAGGAATTCTAAATCTTATCCCCCCTTCAAAGACTGTAGCCCAATTCGAGTGGCACCGTCTCTTCTTACCTCGTAGATTTTGCTCATCGTGCAATTTTTAAAAAGTTTTTAT
>DATKWH010000044.1:0-15390 GCA_035529655.1 Bathyarchaeia archaeon | reverse complement strand
ATTCTTCCATGTTATACCCTATTAGGGCATAAGTATATAAAACCTACTATGCTATCGTATAAGCGCGCAATTGGTAAATATCGCATGGAGAATATCGCGTTTCGTGTAGTTATTCCCTAAAATCGGAAGAGTTATGGTTTCGAATTGTAAATTTCTATAAAATCAATTATCCCGAGGCGAATAGAAGCTAAATATAGTAGAAAGATAAGGGATAATAAAAAAGAGATAAAATCAAAAAACGTGGATAATTATAAAATGAACAATAAAATGAACTAATAAAAACTAAAAACATAAACATGGAAGAGATTAACAAAATAAAAAAACAATAACAATCTTTTGTGTAGTACATGCCCCATTTATTTCCATTTCTAAACCATCCAATAGCTATTTTATTATATTTTGATTCTTTATGGCCATTTTCACTATTGTGAAAGGAGTGAGCTAAATCTCCGTTTATTCTAGCCTGTAAAAAGGCATTATACATATTTTGTTTTTCGTTTGTGCGGATGGAATAGTAACAAGAAGTTATGAATATAAGTATTGCGAGTAATGTAGCGAAGAAGGTTTTACCATCCTTAGCGTCCAGATCATATCCAACCATTAAAACGAAAAAAAAGATCACTAATAATCCCATAAATATGCCTTTTTGATTCTGTTGGATTGAGCATTATCCTCAGCAGTCATTTTTACCGCCGGCGTGGAACAATGGTTTCCCATAAAAAACAAAAAAGAAGCGTCAGTATTTAAATATTCCGCTGGAATGAGAAACTTTGTAGCAGAGATAACCTTTACAAAAGGTTTGATCTATGGAACCTTTTAAAAAAGGTACAATCCAAAATTAAAAGGGGCTTGGCCCCTTACTGAGGCTCTCTAAATTCCCCGATCCTGTACTCCGCTTTATAAGGGTCATGAACCGTGTTATTCTGATAATCTACTGATAGATGGATCGCCCAATAGCCATAACGTCCTTCATCCAGCAGGATTTTTATTGTATGCGTGTCATGAAAGCCCATTGAGGCTAAGATATTTTCGTCATACAATTTCCAGTAAGGGTCAATGATAAACCAGTTGGATAAATCACGCCAATCACCGCCCGTGTATATCATTCCGTATGCATGCACGCCGGAAGAGCCCCAGGCTATCGTCTTCGGCCCTAAATTCTTGTACGCCAATCTGCAGAGGTCACGTGTGTAATGGACACAGACCGCATCGTCATTCTTAGGCGATTCAAGACTCGTATAATGCTCTACCCACGTAACCGTGCGGTTTGTATTCTGAGGATAAACAATCTCGTCGAGAATAAGTGCCGGCTCTTTGCCTCCATCTATGGTATAATTGGACAGGTTCCACGCAGAGATATTTACCGCTACTTGATACCGATAATCTAAAGGAACATGATCTGCGAAATAATAAAAGTCCTTATAATCGCATCGAAAATCTGCGTTCAGGTCCCAGGGAACATACCAGCTATAATATCGTTCGTTGAAGTGCGACTTCAGTACATCTAAGTCTATCTGATTGATATACCCATCGTTATTAAAATCGAGGTCGGTCAACGTGATGACGGGCTGTTCCTGCTGCTGAACTTGTTGTTGTTCCTCCTGTCCAGCACAAGCTCCAATTATAAAGCCATGTAAAAGCACAAGCACGAGGATTACATGCAACCATCCAAAAGAGCTCTTTCTTTTCATTTGCTCATCCCTGCGTTTACAACAAAATCTTTTATTTTCTGCTTTATATCTTCTGCATTAAGTAATTGTAAGCACAGGTTTATAATTTTTCGGCGATAGATATTTATAGCGCGATGATATAACCTATTGCAATGAGGGGGAATGAAAAAAGAGGTTCATCCAAAGGATAAACGACGTTAAGTTTGTTTATTCACTATTAAGCGGCATTTCAGTAAATTGTATGTGCGGGATGTGAATAGATGGTAGAATACATAGTTACAGCTGCTGTAAGTGTTGCTATCGGAGCTGGCATAGTTACTGGAGTTAGCATAGTTTTCTGGTTGATAATACGAAATTTTTCAAATAGAGTATTACCTGATATAATCGAGGGACTGCTTGAAATTCTCTCCAAGCCCGAGTCCGAGAGGGTCTCGGTAGCACAAAAAAGAGAGAAGTTATCCAGAAGATGGGTCCAAAGACTTTCTACTATATTGATGAGAGCCAAGTTAAAGACCTGTATCCTCAAGTGTTTCAAGAACGTGAGCCGAAACGAATCCGGACACGGGAAAGTAAAGAAATAAGTTGTCCGTCAGTAAGTTTCATATAAACACAAGTCCATGTTAAGGTATGGTATGTGACTGAAAGGTGAGTCGTAGATGATTAATCTGGAAGGTGATAAGTATGTATCCTTATGACTATGCAAATGCTCCCATTTCCATGGACCCCTATAAAATATTCGTTGCAATGCCGTTTAAAGATAAATATGACGATGTATTCAATGTATTAATCAGTGGTGCTATTTCGAAACTAAATGAAATTCTAGGACGTCAAGAACCAGAGAGGTATCACCCCATTCGAACAAAAGATGAACCGACCACCACTGAGGGATGGAATGAGATACTCAAGCATATATTATCTTCAAGAATGATTATAGGAGTTTTAGATGAAAATAATCCAAATGTATTTTATGAATTAGGTATCGCACATGCAACGCAACCCCTCTCCAAACAGGTACTTATGGCCTCCTATAGGTATAAATCAAACTTTGATACGAAAGACTTAATCCATTTTCGCTACCATCGTGAAAATCTTTCTGGCGATATCGATCGTTTTGCTAGTTGGATGAAAAATTCCTTTAAAAAGTATGAAATAGAACAAGAGAGGCGGGTAAAAAAGGCAAGAATGAGGTTAGGGGTGAAAGAGTTTTCAGTAATTAATCTATACGGGTCACGATCGCATTTTATTTTGCCTGAAAAAGGGGAACTCCAAAAAATACCCTACGAATTAGCTTTACGTCATCTATGTGAAGATGGGTTATTAGGTCTAAATACTGAAAGTATGAATAGCAGTAAATATTCGTACTACTGGACAAATTTTGGAAATGAAGTTCTTGATTTTTTAGGAAGAATTACCAAAGAAGAGCGTAAAAAACGCTTTTCTAAACTACCAGACGGTTTTAAATGAGGGAAACTAAAATCTTCGAATATCCAACTTTTAAAGTGACCAAAGAAGACAGCGGAGCGAATATCAAAAAGTTTTAAGACAAATTTTCGAAAGTGTCAAGTTTATAAATATAGTATTCAAAATAAACTCTATCAGGTATGAAGCAAGAACCATGACCCACCCGAACTTCTTATATGACGATATCGGCAGTTATCCCTTACCCAAAGGCATACAGAAGCAATGGATAAAGCAAGCCTTTGTTGATCTTGCATCACACAAAGCCAAGCTCTATGAATTGCTACAAGACGCACTGTGGCAGAAAATACATGCTGGTGTCGAAGTACCCACATATCCGCAATTTCAGGATATGATCTCTCAGTTCAGCGAGCCGATCATGAACGAAGATAGAACAGAAGCGCCACTACTGATAAGAGAGGCAGAAGCGAAGATACACGAGCTTGCCGCGTTTGAGGAACTGGCCAAGGACTATAAAGAAAAGAAAGGGAAAAAGCTCAAGCTTCGTATATGCGTCACCGGCCCAATAGAGCTCTATTATAAGCTCTTTCCACCACCTGTTTACACGGATGTTTTATCAAACATAGCGACCTCCGTAGGACGGTTTATCAAGCATGCAGTAGAAGAAGCCAGGAATTTCGATATAGTATGCGCATCATTAGACGAGCCGAGTATGGGATTAGACCCACGCATAGAAGAGGAAGGCATAATCACTGCGCTTGAACTCGCCTCCGAGTATGCATACCAGCAGGGCATTGATACCCAGATACACCTGCACTCGCCCATCTTTTACGAGACCGTTTGCCAGGTAGAAGGGGTAACGGTAATAGGCATGGAATCCGCCGCGCAACCCTCGCTTTTAGAGCTCGTGGATAAGCGACAGCTCGAGCAGTACGATAAGTTCCTCCGTATCGGCATTGCACGCACTGATATCCTCAGCATGGCTGCGGAATACGACGAGATCCATCATACAAACGCATTTAAGGATAAACACGTTTTGAAGACCGTGGTTACCGAATATAACAGCCCGGATAAAATAACGAAGCGGCTGGAAAAGGCGTATTCCATCTTCGGAGAGCGAATAAAGTATGTGGGACCGGACTGCGGATTAGGTCCGTTTCCCAGTCAAGAACTGGCATATGTGGTTTTGAAGAACACATCGGAAGGGATACTGGATTTTTATAATTGAATATTTATTAGAGGAAGAAGGAATATTACAGTATACGGGAAATGGATCATCTACCATCCTCAGAAGGTATATTGAAAAAGATTCTTGAACGTGGATACCAGATACATCCAGAGGCTTTAAAAGTTCTTGAGGCACGAGGTGAAGAAAACGCCCTTGCGGTTTTAGAATCATTCTCAGAGAAGTTTTCAGAAGCAATTGTCATTGAGGTTAAGCAGGTTGAGGAACTTCTCGAAAAAACTCCAGACAAAAAAACTCTGGAAACGAAGGAGTTTGGATCGAAGCTTAACGGAAGAATAACGCAGATTTACGATGGCAGTGGTCTTATTCAGCGTTGTCCAAAGTGCAACAGATGGATAATAGACAATTTTTGCATGGTTCACAGCGATGTTGAAGGAACCTGGGATTTAAGAATCAAAGCCCGATTTGACGATGGAAAAGAACGCTGCACCTTGATTTTCAAAAAGGAGATGACGGAGAAAAGTGTGGGTATTACACTTGAAGAAGCGAGAAAGTTGGGAGAAGCAGCAACGCTTGAACGAATAAAAAATACTTTAGTCGGTAAGAATATCGAAATAGAAGGCGTAAAGCTAAATGGTGGAAATTTCCTTGTAAAGGATATTAGAGTAGTATAAACTAAAATAAAATGGATACGGCCAAGAACATCAGGGCAAGCTTAAAAAAACTTCACGAGAAGATAAAAAGTGGAAAGGATATATCTGAAGAAGATTTACGGGTAGCATTTGTTAAAAGCGGTATCCTTGAAGCGCTCGGTTACGAGGGTGAATTAAAAGATGTAAGATTTGAGAAAGGGGTAAGAGGAAAAAGAAGCGACCTGCTTGCCTTTGACGACTATCAGAATGTTGTGTTTGTGGTTGAATTTAAAAGACCGAATGAGATTGATTTGGAGCAAGATTTTACTCAACTTTGGGAGCGGTATGTAAACCCGCTAAAAGCGCAGTATGGAGTGCTTACTGATGGGCTTGAACTTCTGTTATACGAGCGGATAAATTCTAACTGGGAACGGAAACTGCGAGTAAATCTTGGAGAGGTTGCCTTATCTCAGTGTGAAGAGGTTTATGACTGGTTAAAAAAGCCAAGGATCGAAAGAACGAGAATTGAAGAAGTACTCGACTATTTCGAGCGATTTGATAACCCGGAGGAGAAGGTGAATTTGTCCTCGGAGATTGCGCAAAAGCATTTTTTTGATGGCTTCGAATTGAAAGAGGGCTCTGTATTTGTGAATTTAGTTCAAAAGACAATCGGCCTCTTTGATTTTGAGTTAGAGCGGTCAAAATTTCTTAAAAGCGCCTACAACTTCTGGAAGATTTCCTATGCGAAGAAGCCGGAGAAAGTGCCAGAAAACTGGCGGCGAATAATGGATGGAATCGGGCTCGAGGCGAACGAAGAGAATCTGTTCAAATTCATGTTCTGCTTGGAAAGTGCGTATTCTTTGTTCACGCGATTGATTTTGGCGAAGGCGTGTGAGGATTACAAACTTCCTTACGTTGCATTTTCACGTTTCATTAAGACGGAGATTGAGCGTACATCGTACCGGGGCGATATCACGCTCTTGGCATGGGCGATAACCACGAAAAATTTGATTGAGAGCATGAAACAGAAGCTTGTAAAATCCGTTTTTGAGGGCGATATATTCTACTGGTGGGAAGACAGCTACAAAGAAATCAGCGCGGGGGATGCTCTTTACAGTCCACGGTTTGAAAAGCAAAAAGGTTACTTTGGCGAGGCTCTTGCTGAGATTATTTTAACGCTCTACAAGTTCGACTTTTCTGAGATCGTTGGTGACCCGCTCGGAACGCTTTACCAGCGCTATTTTGATAAGGAGACGAGAAAAGCACTTGGCGAATTTTACACGCCACAAGAGGTGGTTGAGTATATCCTTGATGCCGTTGGCTATGACGGCCAAGGTGTCATCAGCAAACGATTGTTGGATCCAGCCTGCGGCTCAGGAACGTTTCTTGTCGAAGCGTTGCGGCGATACCTGAAAGCTTCTGAGCAAATAGCAGATGAAGAGGGCTGGTCGGAGATTTTAAAAGAACTTTGTAACAAATATTGCATCGCCGGCTTTGACATTCATCCATTTGCTACGTTTATGGCTCAGATGCAGTTCATGCTCGTGCTGATTCCAGCGTATAAGAAAGCGATGGAAGAAGACCCACATTTCATTCTGAATCGTCTGCCCATTTTCAGAACGGATTCATTGGTTGACGAGACGAAAGGAGAAGCGCGAAAAGTAACTCTTGAGGAGTCCGCGAAAGGTATCCGCTTTATTGCTATTGACACGGGCTTGCCCGTTGAGGGTGGTAACCTGAAATTAAAAATGCCTTACGATAAGGACGTATTCGCAAGAACTGATTTATTAAACGTTCAGGAATACTTTGCTGCAGTACAAGCGGTTTTTGACACTGTGAAAGAAGCTGCATGGCAGGAAACCTATAAGGTTGATAAAAACGAGCTGGAGAGAAATTTCAAGCGGTATCTTGATGATAAGGCGTGGAGCGGATTGGTATCTTACTTCACGCCTTATGCCAAGCACTTCTTACAGAAGTTCAAGGAACTCAAAGCGACTTTCGGCGACGGCAAGCTGATTAAATCGCTCGAAGACATAATACTCGCTGCGATTCTGAAAAACTACGTGAAGTATGACTTCGTGGTGGGGAATCCGCCTTATGTGAGGATACAGCTATTGCCTAAGGACAAGAGAGAGTACTATAGGCAGATTTATCAGACGCCAACCGCAAATTATGATCTTTACGTCATATTTATTGAGAGAGGGATAGAATGGCTAAATGATAATGGAAAAACAAGTTATATCTGCTCTAATCAATTTATAAATCGAGGTTATGGTTCAAAAGTAAGAAGATATATCTCAAAGAATGTTTCAATCAATCAGATTATCAATTTTGGTGATTCCGGCGTTTTTAAAGACGCAACAAATTATCCATGTATTTTTGTTTTTTCAAAAGAGAAAACAAGTAAGTTGATGAAATATACTAAAGTCTTCGCTTCACAATATAGAATTCTAGAAGAAGTTTCTAAAAATTTGTCTAAAGACGAATACGAAACCGAAAATTTTGTTATTTTCAAAGTAGACCCGCAAGATTTGAAAAAAGAAACTTGGGATTTTGGACAAGAAAAAGAAAATCTAATAATCGAAAAAAGCGAGAAAAATGCTAAACCCTTAAAAGAGTGCTGTGATATTTTGTTAGGAATGCAAAGTGGTCGTGACAGTTTATTGATAGGTAAAAAATTAAAAGATTTGAATGAGAACCTTGTAGAGTTCTTACCAAGTATGTATCAAAAAAGCGGTAAAACTTATACAATCGAAAAAGAACTTTTAAGACCACTTCTTAGGGGGAGAGAAGTAAGAAAATGGAACATTAATTTTGATGATAATTGGATTATTTATCCCCATAAAAACCTCAATGATAAAGTAGGAACTATAGAAGAATTAGAATTAAAATCTAAGTTCCCAAATGGTTATAAATTTCTCAGTGAACACATACAAAGTTTAGAAACACGAAAGTGGTATGGTAAAAATCCAATAGAACTTCATGGTTCCTGGTATGCGCTTATGTACTATGAACAGTGCAAAGACTATAATAGACCTAAAATATTATCTCCCGCACTAACGGATAAAAACAATTTTTCATTTGACGCTGAAGGCAGATACTACTTCGTTTTGGGTACTGCCGGTGTTTATGGATTTTTACCGAGAGAAATTAATGCTTATTTTCTGTTAGGATACCTTAATTCTGCTATTTCCGAGTTTTATTTAAAGCGCATAACACCAATAAAAGCAGGCGGATATTATCAATATAGTACAAAATTTCTCGAACGCCTCCCGATTCGAGTACCTAAAACCAAAGCTGAGCAAGCCCTCTCAGATGAAATAACGGAAAATGTCGAGAAAATCTTAGAGCAAGTAAAACTCGAGCAGAAAATCGAGAACTTTCCAGAAGATTATGTAAAAGAATACCGAAGCAAGGGCGAGGAGTTTGATTCTATAAGCATCACTTTCAATTCCAACCACAAGATGCTTGAACCTATGATAGAAGAAGACACCAGCGGTAGGGGCTACAACGTTATAATCGACAAAAAAGAAAAGCCCGTTTTTGTTAATTCAAAGGTAAAGGCTGATTACGTTGTTGCTACACTGAAGGGAAAGCGAGCAAAGAAGGATGAAAAGCTGCAGATTCTTATTCCAAAGAGCGATACAATTGTAGAAGAGATTTTGAGGAAATTGGAGGAGAATAAAGCAAAGACAAAATCTCCATCCGTTGCTGAACTCGAAGCGGAGATAAACGAGCTTGTTTACAAATTGTACGGATTAAATGAAGAAGATATAACGGTTATCGAGGATTTCTTGCGGAGGTTTTAGCTTGAATCAATGACAGTGATAATAAAATTAGGCGGCAGCTTACTGGCTAAAGGACGAGAACTTGTGCATTTCCTTAGCGATTATGCTGTAAAGAACGCTCTTTCTTTCGTTATCATTCCTGGCGGCGGTCCTTTTGCAGACGAGATCAAGAAACTCTCAGCAAGGAGGGCTATCTCAGATGACACAGCGCATTGGATGGCTGTGCTCGCAATGCACCAATACGGGCTTTTCCTGGCAGATGGTGAACTTGAGATACCGTTAGTTGAAAATTTGGAGGAACTGCGCGATGCTGAGCATATCTGCATCGTATTACCCTATAAAATTCTGAAAGACGGTGATTGCTTACCACACACCTGGGACGTTACATCAGACACGATAGCTGCATTTATTGCACGCAAATTGGGTGAAAAGACGTTCATAAAAGTGACTGATGTGGACGGCATACTGGATGAGGAGGGGTTTTTGATAAAACGGATTGATGCGAAAGAACTGATTGAGCAAGAGCATAAAGGGTGTGTTGACGCGGAACTACCGAGATTTTTACTGCAGAACAAAATGAACTGCGTGATTGTTAATGGAAACGTTCCCGAGCGAATACTTGACGTAATCGAAGGAAAAGAGACAAGAGGCACAGAACTTGTATCGAACAGTGAAAAATGAAAATTGCAAAGGGTAGAAATCCTAAATTCTGATTCTTGGTATTCAGCAGTTTATTGTTGCTTCTTCGCACCTTTCTCCTTCACTTCTGAAATTGCCTCTCCATCCGTGAATAACACCTTAAGCGCATCACCAACCGAAATCTCCTCAACACTCCGTACAATCTTCCCTTCAGGCAGTTTCGAACAGATACTATATCCACGCTCAAGGATTGCTAAAGGACTTAAAGCGTCCAGTTTACCTGTAAGGGCTTGCACACCTTTACGCTGCAATGCCACGAGATGCGTAATCTCAGCAACCATATTCCGCTTTAGTTCATCTACCGTCTGCCGATATTGGTTTATCCGCTCGGTAGGCTTTCTAAATAAGACGCTCTTTTCTATGCTCGCTAACTGCTTCCTGTAATATTCAATCGCTTTAAAAACATTCTGCCGCATTCTCAACTCCAAAGAACTCAGGTTCTTCTCTATCTCTCGTTTGTCCGGTACAACAAACTCCGCAGCTTCTGACGGTGTCGCGGCGCGCTTATCAGCCACAAAATCCGCGATGGTAAAGTCCGTTTCGTGCCCCACCGCCGAAATAACGGGGATTGCCGATGAGAAAATCTCCCGCGCAACGCACTCTTCGTTAAACGCCCACAGTTCTTCTATCGAACCCCCACCTCTACCCAGTATAAGCACGTCTATCTTCTCCCGTTCTGCGCTATACCGGTTCATAAGCTGAATGGCGTTTACAATCTGCGATGACGCTCCTTCGCCTTGCACTGCAACTGGAGCCAGCAAAATGTGCACATGAGGAAATCTCTTCTTTGTAATCTTTAACATATCTCTGATAGCAGCACTGGTGGGCGAAGTGATAATACCAATTCGGCGTGGAAAACTTGGTATCGGCTTCTTATATACCACGTCAAACAACCCTTCCTCCTTCAACTTCTTTTTTAACTGCTCAAATGCACGATAAAGTGCACCTATGCCCTCCTCTTGTATCTCCTCCACATATAACTGATACCTTCCCCGCTTCTCATACACGCTTATATGTCCCCGAACTATCACACTCATCCCATCCTCAGGAATGAACTTCAGTCCTCGGTTCTGTTCCCTGAACATCACGCACTGCAACTCTGAAAATTCGTCCTTGAGCGTGAAGTATAAATGGCCTGAAGTAGGCTGGCTGAGGTTGGAAAGCTCCCCCTTAATATAAATGCCTCTCAGTACTTCATCCTCGTCTAATCTCTGCCTTATGTATCTCGTGACCTCCTGTACGCTGTATATGCGCGGTGTTTCTTTCTCTTCTATCCCCTTTTCTTCTTTTTTTTCGATTCTTTCTATCTCTATTCCGTTTTCGCTTTCAACATCACGGTTCTCTTCTTCTACATCCTTTTGCGAATGCAGGAAATCCATTAAGGTAATTCCTTTTCGAGGCTTCTCCATTTCTCTAAAGCTAATTTATATGGAATATACCCTCGTTACTATATAACCTTCCTGTAGGTGGAACTCATAACGTGAAGACCAAACTAATCATT
The DNA here is from genome assembly GCA_035529655.1 of Bathyarchaeia archaeon. Taxonomy (GTDB): domain Archaea; phylum Halobacteriota; class Syntropharchaeia; order Alkanophagales; family Methanospirareceae; genus JACGMN01. The sequence goes on along the minus strand of DATKWH010000044.1, from coordinate 4,495 downwards.
CAGCGCATTTTTTCCTGCTCGTTCACACATTCACTATCACCAAAACGCCCATAAATGATAGCGTTACGATTATCCCTGCGATTATCACACCTGCGAGAATAGCAGGAAAAGCGTATCGGCAGCGGATGCCGAAGACGAAGGCGACTGCACAGGCTGTCCATGCTCCTGTCACAGGAAGAGGAATTGCAACAAAAGGTATCAGTCCTAAAGCCCCGTATTTCTCTATCCTGTTGTTATATCGCCGTGTTCTCGCGAAGAGCCAGGTAAAGAAGCTGTCGAAGATGCTGTACCTTCTCAACCTGTTTGAAACAGGGTCAAGAAAAAGAAGCAACGGTGCTACAGGCAACATATTCCCAATTACAGAGAGAAAAAAAGCTTGTGTCGCATCCATTTCATAAATGCCAATTGCAAATGGTATGGAAGCACGGAGCTCTCCAAAAGGAATCATCGCCATCAATATCACCTGGATGCTTTCAAAAACCATCGCAAAACTGATAGGCATAATCCTTTGTTATGCACTCCATATTTATAAATTAATAGAGAAGATGGTTGATTAAGGAAGTAGGAGAAGAGAAGGAAAGAGCGGGAAATGAAATTCGACCCAAAACAGATAAGGGAAGATACAAGCAAGGATTTTGAAGCTGCATGGATAAGTGGAACAAAATACGCAAGTGAGAGAGGCTTTAATGAGGGCTATCCGCGGTCTTTGCTGCGTTTACGATGTGGTGGTAAGCCCCATCCAGTGTTTGAAACTATCCAAAGGCTGAGAGAGGCGTATCTGCGGCTCGGCTTTGAGGAAGCTATGAATCCGGTAATAATAGAAGCGGAGGACGTGAAGAAGCAATTTGGCAAAGAAGCGCTTGCAGTCTTAGACCGCTGTTATTATCTCGCTGGTTTGCCCCGTCCGGACATCGGCATCTCAGATGAACGGGTGAGGCAGATGAACTCGTACTTTGGGAAAGACTTATCGAACGAGGAAATAGAAGAACTCAGGAATACCTTGCACCGGTATAAAAAAGGCGAAATCGGTGGCGATGACCTGGTATATGAAGTGGCACATAGTCTGAGCGTAGCGGATATGGAGGTAACGAAAGTGCTTGATACTGTTTTCCCGGAGTTTAAAAATATCGCCCCGATCTCTTCCAGTGCTACGTTACGAAGCCACATGACCTCTGGCTGGTTCTTGACTCTTGCTGGACTCTGGAATAAGAAGCCATTACCGATAAAACTCTTCTCTGTGGATCGCTGTTTCAGGAGAGAGCAGCGAGAGGACGAAATACGGCTTCGTAGTTACCATTCCGCATCATGCGTCTTATGCAACGAAGACGGTGAAGTGAGCATAGACGATGGTAAAGAGATTGCAACCGGGCTGCTTTCGCAATTCGGCTTCGAAAAGATAAGATTCAGAAAGGACGAGAAGCGCTCGAAATATTACATGCCTGACACGCAAACAGAAGTCTTCTGCTATCATCCACAAATTGGCTGGGTAGAATTAGCTACCTTTGGTATTTATTCCCCTACTGCATTAGCGCAGTATGACATTCCTTATCCCGTGATGAACCTGGGATTGGGCGTAGAGCGATTAGCGATGATATTGCACGATGAGGCTGATGTGAGAGCTTTAGCTTTTCCACAATTTTATGCACCACTGAAATTGAGCGATAGGGAATTAGCCGGGATGATAAGCATGGAAAAGACACCAGGCACGCCAGAAGGTGCGGAAATAGCTAAAGACATTGTGCAAGTATGTGAGGCTAACGGTAATGCGAAATCACCTTGCGAGTTCCTCGCATATAGCGGCACCCTCTTCGGTAAGGCTATTGAAGTTTGGGTGATAGAGCCAGAGGAGAACACGCTTTTATGCGGTCCCGCCACTCTGAATGAACTCGTTGTATTTGAAGGGGCTATACTTGGCCTACCGAGGAAAGAGAAATGGGAGAAGGAGTTTGAAGATGGTGTGCCCAAAAACATACGGTTCTTAGATGCTTTTGCGGCTCTTGCTGCTTCCACAATAGAAGAAGCCGTCAAAACGGGAGACATAGACAAGAAGGAAGTTGAAGTAAAGGTGAAGATAGTGAGAAGCGGAGCGGATATAAATATAAAGATAGACGATGTAGCGATGCGTTATATCACCTCGACGAAGAAGAAGATTGATATACGTGGTCCGGTCTTTCTTACGGTCGAGGTTAAAGCAGTTTGAATAATGGCCAGGCTGTAACAACTTCTTGAATGCCTCTCACATGGAAAGAGAACATCAAACAAGATGTAAAGATCCCATTTCGCCACGCAAAAGAACAAGTTTCTATAGTAACGCTTTCTTCACACTTTTTCTTTTGTAAAAAGAAAACCTGTGCTAAAAGAAAAAATCAAAAAGGTTTTTTAGTCAAGGTTTTTACCGCTGGTAAAAAAGTTGTTGATCAAACTTTCTTTTCAAAAGAAAGTTTGTTACATGACCTTTCTCATCATTATCGCGCCTTCGCCATTCTTGTAATAAAACGGAATGAACCCAATCTCCATAAATCCCATACTCCTATATAATCTCTGTGCTATGTGATTACTTATTCGCACTTCCAGCCGCACATATCCTATTTTTCTTTTCCGCAGCGTGTTAAAAGCCGCTTTTAATAAAACCTTCCCCACACCTCTACCTCTATACCTTGAATCAACGGCAATTGCAAATACTCGACCGTCTCCTTCCGGAGTTAATACAAGAACTACGAAACCTATCACCTTACCTTCGGTCTCTGCAACTAAAAAACCTCCCGGCCATTCCTCATATAATTCTAGGTACAATGCGGCATCGCCATCTAAGAATGATTCCTCCTCTATTTCCATCACTCTTCTGATATCATGCTTTTCAAAATGCCTCAATTTTATCGTGATTCCTTTCGCCGTGCTCACCACAACGTCCATATTCTCACACTCTGCCCTATTATTTGTATAGCTCTTTGAGTATTGTGATTTGGTGGTTTGGATTTACTTTGGATTTGGTAGTGTGGGGCTCTGCCCCATGTAGGGGCTCCGCCCCTACCACCCCGAAAACCCTGTAAGGGTTTACCCGCAAGCCCTGTAAGGGCTTTTTTGACATTGGGATTTTTCATTCTTCCATCTCATTCTTAACCGTATATTCAATTATGAGTTCAGCTATCTTCCTCATCATCTCTTCGCTCAAATCATACTTGCTGCTTCCTCTGTTCTTCCTCGCCCGCTCACACCACTTCTCTATCACCTCGTTTTGGCGTTGCTCGTCAATGATCGGCCGGTTCATTCGCAGTTTCTCAGCCTTTGACTCGTTCGCATAGTACATCCGCTTTGAAAGTAAATCTGCAATATCATCATCTATTTCATCTATTCTCTTCCGTATCTCTTCCAGTTTCTCTTCACCCAAAGGCATTTTCATTGTTTTATATCATAAAGAAAGAGGTAAATAAAGTAAGAAAAGAGCATGATGTCCATGCAAGAAAGAGATAACGAAAGCGAAGCTGAACAAAAACCTCCGGATAGCTATAGCGTAGGCGTGATTAGAATAAAAAGCCTGCGTAGCGGCATGAGTAAGGGTAAAGAAGATGCCTTCTGGCATAAGATAGGAGGTAGAGATGGGGGGAGGGATAAGTATGCGAATGCAAATCCAGGAATTACGAAAGAAAGTCTTGAGGGCTCTTCCCAGTCATTTCTCTTCCTTCTTTCACAACTTCGCAGACTTATTTAGGCAAGCCCCCTTCTCACTACTATTTTGTTCTTTCACCGGTCTTTTGGCGGGAATTGGATTGAGTTTGATGACGGGCATGCTACAAGCGCTTCCCGGTCTTATGATACTTATTCCACCTGCAATTGCCATGCGTGGTAATATTTACAGTGCGCTCGTCTCGCGATTAGGAACGTCCATGCACCTCGGGCTTTTCTCTACAACTCTGAAACGAGGCGGCGTGTTGTACCAAAATGCCTACACCTCCTTGGTACTAACGCTCGTTCTTTCTGTTATCTTAGGCTTCTTAGCAAAAATAGCAGCACACGCGTTTGGAATGCCGAATATCGAGTATCTCTCTCTTCATGGCTTCATTCTCATTTCGGTAATCAGTGGTTTAATCTCTGGAATCATCCTGCTCGGTATCGCACTTCTGATCTCTATTATTGGCTACCATCGGAATTGGGATTTGGACAATATGTCCTCTCCGATAATAACCTCTGCCGGTGACATGATGACCATACCTTCGTTGCTCGTTGCCGCTCTGTTATTGTTAAAGCTGAACGTGTACAATAACCTGTTGAATTTAGGAAGTTGGTCATCTCCAGTCAACCTATTGTCAGCGATTTTTATCGTAGCAACGTTTTTCTGTGCCATAAAAGGTATAAAGTCAAACGATGCAGCGGTAAGGCGCATTCTTGTAGAAAGCATCCCCATGCTTTTCATCTGCGGTGTACTTGGCACCATCGCGGGAATAGCACTGAATATGCAGTTGGAGAGTTTAATCGCTCTTCCCGCCATTTTAGTGAT
>DATKWH010000043.1:0-5379 GCA_035529655.1 Bathyarchaeia archaeon | reverse complement strand
GGTTGAACCGGGAGGCCAAGCAATGCTCTTTCCACCAAACCGTCTGGGGAATAGTCACCAAATCGGGATAGGGGGCAAGCGGAAGTGCACTTCCCACAATCAACGCAATAATATGCTTTCGTTCCCTTTATAATATCAGATACCTTTTTCATGCTTTGTGTTTGGATTTAGTTTTTATATATTTTCAATCTTTTTTTCATTGCTTCTTTTCGGAACTTTGCCGAGGTAAATTCCTTCTTTTCCGATTTTAATGCGTATCACATGTTTTTGATTGTGTGTTCTTTTAAGTGTTCACTTTTGATGTAGCGAAAATGACCTTTTATTGTACTGGGAGGGGGAAAAATACCGATACTTATCGAAACGAACACTTTTCCTTCAGAATTTCCATCGCCTCCTTCTCTCTCAGACCACCACATTTCTTGACGATTTCGGCATACCGTTCACTCATCTTTTTTATTTCTTCCTTTTCTTGCTCATTTTTGGTTATGTTAAGTCTCGTTGCGAGTATCGTAGCCTCTATCACCGCGTTCAAGCCTCTATTTATCGTCATTACCTCTTTTCGGTTGATTTCAACTGCTTTTGGCGTCACGCGAAAAAGAAAATATTCGCTGCTCTCTTCTGCTAACACACTCGTGAATACGATCCATGATTGCGCTTCTGTTAATACTGGCATTCCCTCAAAAGCCGAGAAATACATTTCGTTCAGATTTTCAAACGCTGCTTTCACGAATAAGACCGCATCATCAGTCACATTCGCCGCTAACGTATTCGTTTCCCGCACGTTAGAAAGCGTTTGCGAACCTTTGTAAAGCTTTATGAAATGTTTTATCTCTCCTTGCTCTTCGTTAACGGTGGTTATTATTCCAATAGGCGCAGCATTCGGCTTACCCGAAGCAGACCTCGTGGTAACGATGACTTCCGATATGCCTTCGCCTATTCCTACTTCCTTCAAATCCGCTCTGCCTGCTTTCATAAACTCTCCGTCTATTTCTTCTGAAACACGATGCTGTAATTTTTCATTACTGCCTCGTAGCGTTTCTCTTTATGAACAACCTCAAAATTATGTCCTGTTAAAAAATGGGTTAGGTCATCAATTGTGTAAATACCATACGTCTTTACGATGCGGGTTAACAATTTTGTGGTTAATCGCGAATATGCGAAATCAGAGAGAATAAAATAGCCCTGTGGCTTTAAAACCAGATTTATCTCTTCCAATGCCCTATCCCACTTGCCTATGTGATGCAGGACATGGAATGATAAAACCATATCAAATTCGTTATCCAAAAATGGTAGCCGTGTAGCATCAGCGTCAATGAATTTTAAATTCTCATTCTCTTGATGATACATCCTTGCTATTTCAATCTGCTCTGGATCTACATCTGTTCCCACAACAATCATTTCATGCGTAGTGCTCAAATGTGCAGCGAGGATTCCAGCACCGCATCCGATTTCCAGTACTCTTGTTATAGAAGCTAAATCGAGTTTACTAAACAATCGCTCAATAAGTTTTACATTCTTCTGTGCATGCCATCTGGTGTTAACAAACCGCTTTTCCACCTTACTCATCTTCATTTTGTTATGTGCCTCCAAATGGCTAATAGTTCACTACGGTCCTCGCTAAACGTCTTAGCTTTTTGGTATGCGCTCTTTGCACCTAAGCCTCAAACATGCCACTCCGTTTAAGTAAAGGCATAAGGAGAGATAAAGGCTACTCCTGAATAATCTGCTCGATTCGATGCCACATCAGTGTTATTTCCTCTGCCGCTGTGCTCTTTAGTTCCGATTCAAACGCTACCACAGGAACTCCTGCAACCATAGCTTTCGTAATTGTATCGTCATACAAGATCTTTCCGGCAATCTCGATTCCTTTCTCCCTGCAAAACGCTTCAATCTCTTCAGTCACCTCTTCGTTTATGTCATACTTGTTGATGCAGACAGAAGGTTTCACACCAAAATACTCCACCACGCTCAAAATCCGTTTCAAATCGTGCATGCCTGACTGTGTCGGTTCGGTGACAATAAGCGCTAAATCAACACCGCCTAGCGATGCAATCACCGAGCAGCCGATGCCAGGTGCCCCGTCAATCAGGATGAGGTTGCAACCTTCCTTCTCTGCGATCTGCCGTGCATTCTCCCTAACGAGCGTAACCAGTTTTCCGGAGGCCTCTTCCGCGACATTAAGCTGTGCATGCACTAGTGTGCCATAGTTCGTTTTTGATATGTATGCGTACCCGGAGACTCGCTCTTTCAGCGAGAGCGCCTCCTGCGGACACGTAAACACACACGCGCCACAGCCCTCACAGCGTGCTGGATTGACTGCGTAACCTGATCCCTCGGTCGAAGCGATAGCATTGAATCTGCAGGTCTCTTCGCATGTGCCGCACTCAGTGCATAGTGTTTTATCCATCACGGCAACTTTCAAGCCTTTAAACTCCTGTTTTGTTAATATTTCAGGATGCAACAGCAGATGTAGGTCTGGTGCGTCCACATCGCAGTCTGCAATGACTTTGTTCTCCGCAAGGACTGCGAATGAGCCAACAAGACTCGTCTTCCCGGTGCCGCCTTTTCCGCTAATAACGGTTAATTGTCTCATCCCACGTATTCCTTAATGCCCTTCATTATCCTCGCAAATCGCTCCTCCCACTCAGGCATCTCGCTCACAAAGGGCACGCCCTCTGAATAATACCGTGCAATCCGCTTGTCATGGGCAATCTCAAGCAAAATCGGAATTCCTTCTTTCGCGCAGTACTCGTAGACCTTTCGATCGCCAATCCCCGCTTTGTTTATCACCACACCAAACGGAAGCTTAAGCACTTTGAGCACCGCAATCGCAAGCTTCAAATCGTAGAGCCCAAACGGCGTGGGCTCAGTCACGAGAATACAGTAATCACTGCCTTGCACCGCTGCAATCACCGGACATGCCGTTCCTGGCGGTACATCTATTATCACAGTCTTTGCGGGATCAAGCTCCTCTTTCACCTGGTCTATCAGCGGTGTTGCCATCACTTCGCCGATATTCAACACACCGTACACAAGCTCTATTTTACCATCACCACTCCTTCCTTTTTTGATAACGCCGATCTTCCGTGGTTCCTCACTGATCGCATCCTGCGGGCAGACCATGGAGCATAAACCACAGCCGTGACAGAGTTCGGGGAATACCATGACTTGTTGCTTTGGTACCACCACAAGAGCGTTATATTCACAGGCGGGAGCGCACTTCCCACAGTAATCACACAACTCGTAATTAACCGTTGGCACTAACGTTTGCGCCGGCTTCGTCTCCTCGATCACAGGGTTAAGGAAAATATGTGAATTTGGCTCTTCGACATCGCAATCGAGTAATTGCACTTGCATGTTCGAAAGCGACAGGGCAAGATTTACCGCCACGGTGGTCTTTCCCGTGCCGCCTTTGCCGCTTGCTACCGAAATAATCATCCGTTCACCATCGTTTTGTTACGTTGCGAGTTTATTAATGCCGGTGCATTTCACACGCATCAACATCAGTAGCTTCTCTAAGCATACCTGCTTGAAAAGCGCTTACTGCATCTTTCACAGTGCCGCTTGCGCCCACATATACCTCTATCCCTAACTGCTCAAACATGCTGATTGCACGCGGTCCTAACCCCGAGCAGAGCATTATTTCAGCGCCTGCCCCAGCTACGAGTTCCGGTGTATTTCCCACGCCGCCAAAATGTTCCCCGGTATTTTCCACTACTTTCACCCCGCTATTCGCCATATCCACAACGGTAAACGTTGGTGCTCTTCCAAAATGCTCGCTTACTAAATCCCCCAATCCACCTGTTCCCAATGTGGGAATGCATAGTTTCATATTTTCACCTCCCTTCTCTTTGTTCTCTTCTCATTCTCATTCTTATTTTTATAATTCTCCAGAGCCGCTCTCAGCGTATTCACCGCAAGCAGAGTGCAATGAACGTTCTCCTCTGGTAAACCACCCAAGACCGATAAAACGTCCGTATCCTCTACCGTGAACGCTTATTCGATTGTCTTGCCTTTCGCCATTTCTGTAACGACACTTCCAAATGCCGTTGAAGCACCACAACCATCGGTTATGAATTTACTATCAATGATTCTATCACCATCGAGTTGTAGATGTATCTGCACGGTATCACCACAAGGACCCGTTATTCTGGCAGCGCCATCAGGATTATTCAGCGCACATACGTTTTTCGGATTATATGCCTCTTTAAGTGTCCTTTCAGTGTATATCTCGCGCTCCGCCTTCCTTATTGTCTCCTCTATACTACCTACAAGCTCGTCTAAATCTGAAAATTCCCGCTCCTCAATCTTTGTTCCTTCTCTTTTCCTTTTATCCATTCCAATCACCGTAATTTAATCTACCAATATAATTGCTCCTCTGGGACATACTTCCACACAAGCACTACAATTGCTTCCGTTATTCCCATTATAATTGTAACATTTGTGATAGCCTACTCTTGCTTTTTCACCTACTATTCCAATTGCGTTCGCTTCACACATTTCCGCACATTCCCCACAACCAGTGCACAGTTTCTGTTCGACTACTGGAATTGCCATTCCCAAATGATAAAATAACTGTTACATTCTTAAAAAATATAATACGGAAGAGCAGATTTACTTGAGCTCTTCCAATCGCTTCTTTAGCTGCTCTAACTGGTCGCCAAGCATCTGAGCCTGCGATTCAAGCATTGAAATCTCCTGCTCCTTGGGCATTGCTGGTGCTGGTGCTGGTGCAACAGGCGCTTGCTGCTGCATCCAGGAAGCAAACTGCGGCACCTGCCCAGTCTGCATGAGATACTGCGCACCTGGAGGCATTCCTGTTGGACTTCTTCCTACCCAGCCCGGCAAACCAGTCAGATAATACATATTTCTCCTTCTATATCCTCCCATTTTTTAGTATAATCCTCCTATATTTTTTATGGCCTCACCACCTTAGACCCGCATTTCGGACAGGTTTGCTGATAGCATGGCACTCCTGCTTGATGTGGCATGGTATGGCCACATTGTGGGCATCGGCAGTCTCCGCCAGGACCCAATCCACGGCCACCCATTCTTCCTTTGCCTTGACCCTGACCTCCGCCTCCTCCTCCTTGACCTCTTCCTCCTTGTGGCATCAATATCACCCCTTTTTAAGCTCCTCTATTCTCTTCTTCACTTCTCCCATCTCTTTCTCCAGCCTACTTGCCATATTCGATAACTGTTCGAGTTCTTCCTTCTTTCGTTCGAGGTGCTTGTGGCGCTTGTGGTTGCTGAGGCATTGGTTGTTGCATGCCAAGTCCCATACCTCTGCCCATGCCACGACCTCCACCGCCGCCTCGTCCGCCACCCATGCCCATACCAGATCCGGTACCCATTCCGGCACCCATACCAGCATGAGCG
>DATKWH010000042.1:0-11254 GCA_035529655.1 Bathyarchaeia archaeon | reverse complement strand
GTATGCGAGCATGATATATACTGCAGATTCATGAAACGGTGTCTCAAACCCCCTACCAAGCACATACTTCCATACCGCTACAGAGCCAATGACAACGCTTGCCATCACTCCTGCCAGAGCGAGCTTTGTAGCGGCAAAGGTAGCGATACATTTTTCTAAATCCTTTCCTTCTGATACCCTCTTTATATGTGCCGCGTCAAATCCGAGATTACCAAAAATTGAAAATAAAGCAACAAAACCATACGCAAAGCCAATAACTCCGTATTCCCACGGCTCCAGGTAAATAGCGATGAATTTCAAGCCGATGTAGCCAAGCAAGCCGTTAAGAAGCTGCGTGATAATAATCAACGTTGACTTTCTCGCAATCATAGTACAACAATGTAAGTAAAAAGGATATATAAATGCTTATGAAGAAGAAGCCCAATATGTGGCTTTCAATCAACGAAAAGAGCAAAACACGCCCGTATTCTTTACGATTCGCTGGCCGGTGTCCATGGCTTCCAAACTTTTATAACCACAGATTACACTGATCACACAGATATATTTTTAATCACAAAGGCTATAATAGCAATCTATACCTCCTCGGGTTCTAAAGCTCTCATGAGTCTTCCAATCTTTCACCTCAACTTTCCATCCCTTGTCACAAATATCACGCTTCCCGCCGATTCTGCAACCGCAAACGCTATTGAATCGTAGGGGTCCAAATCATGCTCTATTTCATATTCAAATGCCTTTATCATGGTCCATGAATCAGGAACAATGACGCGAATTCCAAGCTTTCTTAGATCCTTCAAACCCTCTCTGTAATCTTTCCCTCCAACCTTGAAGACGTGAACTATCTCCATGAGTGTTGTTACCGACGTAATCCCTTCATACTCTCCCTTTTCGATCTTATTTAAAACCCCCTTTGAACCTCTCCAAAGCTCTTTTCCACTCTTTGGGTCAATTTCCTCATTCCAAACATTCAAAAAAGATATTCGTATCCACGTAAGCTTTAATCCGGCTACTATCGAGGGCAGTAAGAGCCCATATATGGCGATGTTTTTGGCATCTTATAGCGACCAAGGCACTTATTTAATTATACTCGTGCTGACTTTCTTAAGCACTTCATTGAACATATCACGAGTTTTATGCGTTCCTTTTGCTGTGTCCGATAAAATAGGCCCAAATGTACTTTAGGCGGTCAGAACAGAAATTATGGGGGAAATGGTAGTATTAATAGCTGAATTTGTTATTAACTGGTGTTTAGAAGGGCCTCTGGAGGCTCGCTTGCAAATGCTCAGCCAGCAAGCCCGCTACAAGCCTTTTATTCTCTTCTATAAGCCTCGCGTTTTCCTCTGAAATCTCTTCATTCTTCTTTTTGAGTTTCCTTATGGCGTCCATCATCAGAGCTTTATCAATGCCTTCTCTTTTGCTGAATCTCCTTTTACTACCTTTTAGATTCATCTCCTTCCATAAGTCCCATGCTGTTTCCCATCTATCTCTAGGAAACTGCATACTGACCGCTAAGGCCTTTTCAGGATTAGAAATTTCAGCAGCTGTTTTACCTACATCCCATGCCAGCCACCATGCATCCTCCGGAAAAATTTTGGTCATGAGATATAAAGATATACGGTCTACAAAACTCACAAAAGATTCATTATCTTGCCTTTCAGGGTTATTTAAAAATTCTAAATATTTCCATCTCTGGCTTGATATGGAATAAACATACTATCTCGTATCCCCGGGAGCAAGTTTTTCCGCTTTTAGTCTCGCATTCCCTCTTAATTCTTTCCCGCTTCAAAAATCCCATCACGTATAATCGCCTATGCTCGTTCGAGATTGATTTCGTACTGACCTTTGAGAGCATCGTTTGATCCTCTGTGAACCTTTCGGATTCTGTGATGGAACGCCTTATCACAGAAGGGGGGATATCCCTGGCTTTGAACCCTTGTTTACCAAAGTGTGACCCGAGTATCTACAATACCTGCCTGAACTCCATAGTTCATCATACGATCATATGACGAACTTTTATTTAAAACTTTTTAGAAAAAAGTTTTAGCACAGGTTCTATATCTTTTTCGCTCTCCCTCAGCAATAACACGCTTAAAAATATCGCTGTGAATACCGTCTGTATGCCTATCGCGGCAAGCACCATTGCTATAACGGCGTTTCTAATCTCTGATAGTGAACCAAACCCCGTGCTTATCCACGTAAGCACCACGTTCATTCCTACTACTAATCCGAGCACCAGCAGTGTAGCACCAAGGATAAGCTCTTTCTCCAGCGAGTGGTAGTCCAGCAGCTTTTTGATGAAACCCTCTTTCTCGCATAACCCCTGTACAGCAGCATATGCCTTTATGTATACGCCGGTAGCTATAGTCTGAAAACCGATAAGGGCAAGGATGCTGCTAAAAATGAGGGAATGCATGTGGGACGTTTCTACATGGCCCCTTAGGAGAATCGTAAGACTTAACAGTAAGCCAAGCATGAATACCAGCACCCCGGGAACGAAGAGGAATGGATCGGGCTTATAGAGCATCATGAACCTTAAATGCCTCCACCCATCGCGAAAAGAGTGAAGTTTGGATGGTGCGCTACGTGAGTAATAGTTTATCGGAACCTCTTTTATCCTCAAGTTTTTCCTCGCCGCCTCTACGATCATCTCGGATGCAAACTCCATCCCGCCCGTTCTCAAATTCATTCTCTCATACGCTTCCTTAGTGAACGACCGCATCCCGCAATGAGCATCCGAAATCTTAATTTTAAATAACCAACTCAAAATCTTTGTTAAAAGCGGATTTCCTATGTACTGGTGAAGCTTCGGCATCGCATCTTTTAGAATAGTACCACCAAATCGATTACCCATGACAAAGTCAGCTTCTCCCCTTATCAAGGGCTCTAAAAATTTCTGCAGCTCAAAAAAATCATACGTCCCATCCGCATCTGCAATAACGATAAACTCCCCGTTAGCGTGTGAAAGTCCCGCAAGGTACGCGTTGCCATACCCTCTTTTCTTTGGGGTAATAACCGTTGCACCTAAAGATTTCGCTATTTCCGGTGTTTCATCTGTCGAGTTGTCAGCTACAATTATCTCGCCATCAATGTGATGTTCATCAAATACCCTCTTTATTTTTTCGATACACTCTCCGATCGTTCCCTCCTCATTCATCGAGGGCATCACTACTGATACTTTCGGCATACTACCTCATTCATTGTTGAAATATATGTCTTTTTTCTCAACGTATCTTGGATATATCTTTTTTCTCAACGTATCTTGGGATATTCACTATCTTCTCAAAAGGGGGTTCATGCTTACCCGTTCTCCAAAAAACGCATGGTAATTTCATCTTTGAAATATTCAATCGTCTCTTTTAAGCCCTTTTCTAAACCATATTCTGGATCGTAGCCTAACTTTTCCTTAGCTAAGGATACATCAGCCAGCGAGTGTTTTATATCCCCCTTACGTGGTTCCGTATAAACCGGCTTTAAATCCTTGTCTATCATCCCAATAATTGTATGTGAGAGTTCGTTTAGACTTATTCTCATACCGGACGCTATATTGAAAACCCCCTCTCCTCGTTCAGAAGCTAATATATTCGCATGTACAACATCCTTCACGAAGGCGAAATCTCGCGTCTGCTCACCATCTCCATAGATGATGGGTGGTTTGTTTGCCAGCACTCGTGTTATAAACAGCGGTATAACAGCGGCATATTCTGAAGCTGGATCTTGCTTTGGACCGTAAACATTAAAATATCGCAAACATACCGTTTTTAACCCATAAACCTCTCCAAAAACCGCACAATACTGCTCTCCCGTGAGCTTTGATACCGCATAAGGTGATTTTGGATTGGGTTTCATATCCTCACGCTTCGGCAGTTCTGGTGTATCGCCATAAACCGCAGCGGTAGAGGCATAAACAACCTTTTCAACGCCGCACTCCTTCGCTGCAAACAGAACATTCAACGTTCCTTGCACATTTACCTCGTTTGTTACCAGCGGATCTTCAACTGAACGTTGGACAGAAGGAATTGCTGCTTGGTGGAAAACGTAATCCACATCGTTGAAAATGCCCGTGAGCAGTTCCAGATCCGTCACGCTGCCCCTTATAAATTTCACCTTGGCTCTTTTGAGTAAATCCGTTATGTTCTCCATCTTACCCGTTGCTAAATCATCCAATATGACAACTTCATTTCCTCTGTTTGCTAACTCCTCCACTAAGTTCGAGCCAATGAATCCCGCTCCACCAGTGACAACTGCTTTCATGAATCCCTCCTTACCAAAGTCTCCGCTTCAATCCATGTACCACTGCTTATCTTAACCCCCGGATAGATAGAAACGTTTATTCCTGTCTTGACATTATATCCAACGAATGCACCCAACTTCCTCCTGCCTGAATCTATCCTCTCTCCTTTTATGCTCATCTTCACATTCCCATCGTCAAATCTCAAGTTTGCTATCTTTGTTCCTGCACCTAAATTGCAGCCCTCCGCGATAACGGAATCGGGAACGTAGTTGAAGTGAGGGACATGAGAATGGGACATCACCACGCTTCGCTTTACATCAGCAAATTCACCAACAACACAATCATTCCCAATAACTGAGTGCTCAATAACGCAATTCTTTATCTCGCAATCCTTTCCGATGACTGCAGGCTTCCTTATTATCGTGGAATCCCAAAGTTCTGTGTTCTCCCCTACCGCAAATCCTACTCGCTCAAGCATGTGCATGTTTGCGCCTATATAGTCCCAGGGATACCCTATATCGTTCCAATAGCCATTCAAAGGAACAACTTGTACTTTCTCTTTCTTGTTCAGCACATGAACAGCATCAGTCAGCTCGTATTCGCCTCTTGCACTTGCGTTCGTCTGCTCTACTAAATCCAATATCGAAGGCGTGAAGTGGTATATTCCAGCATTGACAAATCCCTCTCCAAATCCCGTTTTCTCTCTTATTCCCTTTAGCCGTCTATCTTCAAACAGAACCTCGCCATATCTCGAAACGTCTTTAACCTTGACAACGGCAATTGCATTCTCGTATTCCAATATCTCGTGAAAGTTCGTGATATCGAAGAACAGGTCGCCATAAATCAAAATAAAATCGTCATCAATGAAATCCTTTGCCGCGTGCAACGCCGTTGCAGTTCCCTGTATCAATGTATCTTCATATACTTTCACATCTTCGAGATTAATTTGTTCTTTCAAATGTCCCACAACAATCGCTATATCATCAATCCCATGCCCCCGAAGTAGTTCAAGTTGATACTCAATCAGCGGTTTATTGCATACCGGAAGCATTGCCTTCGGCTTATAATCCGTGAGCGGCTCTAATCTCTCCCCCTTACCCGCGGCAAGTATTATCCCTTTCATTCTCGCTTACTTTACTGTGGTACCTTTTTGATTATAGACTGTACAAAGTTCTTTATCTTATTATACTCCTCTTTATCTTTCGATTCGTATGCAATGGATATCTTCGGCTCCGTATTAGAAGCTCTGAAAAGAGCCCAGCCATCTTCAAACATAACTTTAACACCATCAAGACAATCCACTAAATATCCTTCCTTATCCAATTCCTCCTTTAATTTCTTTATAAACGAAAACTTCTCAGAATCTTTCACGGAAATGCGAACGTTTTCCGAAGGGTACTCAGGAAAATCCTTGATAAGCTCTGACAATCTTTTCCCTTCCTGTGAAACGAGTTTAACAATTTTAAGGCTTGCAAGTATCGCATCATCCGCGAAGAACGTCTCTTTAAAGTAGTAATGCCCGGAGAGTTCGCCACCGAGTTCAGCGGCTTCTTCCATCATCTTCTGCGCTATATACGTATGACCAACTCTGCATGGAATTGCCAGTCCACCATATCTCTTTATGGTATCGATCGCCATTCCCGACATGAGCACATCATGGACGATCTTCGTCCCGGGCTTCTCTTCCAGTAAATGCCGGACTAAAAGCGAGAAAATCCTACTTGATTCTATAGCAGTTCCATCCTTATCAATAACCGCTAATCTATCACCGTCACCATCGTAAACAAAGCCAAGATCTGCTCCAGCTTCTTTAACTCTGCTTTTGGCATCTAACAAATTCTCTTCTTTTGACGGATCCGGATTATGACCGGGGAAATTACCATCCGCCGTACAGTTCAATTCATTGACCGTCATACCCAATCGCCTATATATCTCAGGGGCGTATAATCCTGCAGCGCCATTTGAGCCGTCTATAACAACTGATAATCGATTTCCAATCTTCACACGCGCAAGTGTCAGGATAAAGTTAATGTAATCCTCTTTGATAGCACGCGTTGAAGAAGAGCCGTTGCCCTTACGGTAGTTCTCGCTCTCAAAAACCGCCTTCAGCGTGCCTATCCCAGATTCATAGCTTATCGGCATTGCATTTTCATCGAACAACTTGAAGCCATTGTACTCTCTTGGATTGTGAGACGCCGTTATGTTTACGCCCCCATCACAGTTAAAGTGTTTAATCGCAAAAACCACTATCGGCGTTGTAACAATGCCTATATTTAGAATCTCAGAACCTGTTAAGATTGCCCCGTTAATAAAATGCTCTTTCAATTGCGGGCTACTCAATCGTGTATCGCATCCTACTGCAATCTTACCGTGGTTAAGAGTTCCAAATGCCGCGCCTATCCGGTATGCTACACGCTCATCAATCTCCGAAGGATAGATGCCCCGTATGTCATATGCTTTGAATATGCTCATAGCTAAATTACCGTAACGCTTTTAGCGAGATTGCGCGGCTTGTCCGGGTCGAGCCCTCTCAAAACAGCAAGTTCGTACGCAAGAACCTGCATCGGTATAATTTGAAGTATTGGATTCAGCTCTTCCGCTTCGGGAACCTTTATCCAGAAATCGAATAGGTCATCCCGCTCCGAAGAGACACCTATGATATACCCACCTCTGCTTTTAACCTCCTCGGCATTCGATAGAATCTTCGATCTGTTTTCCGCGGATACGAAGACGATGCACGGTGTTCCATCTTCAATCAAAGCCAAAGGACCGTGCTTGAGTTCTCCACCTGCAAATGCCTCTGCATGTAGGTAGGAAACCTCTTTTATCTTCAGCGCTGCTTCCAGAGCGGTTGTGTACTGAAGTCCTCTTCCAATAAGGTATATATCCCACTTATCACGCAAAATCTCTGCAAGCTCCGTCAAGGAGTCCCTCATTGTCCGAGATGTTAAGTTATATATGTCGAGGTATAAGCTCCCAATCTTCTTCAATCCTTCTTCGTATTTCCCTGCAACTGCGTATGCAAACAGGGTCATCAAAACAACCTGAGATGTATAGGTCTTTGTTGATAAAACACATATCTCAGGACCTGAATTCATCATGATGAGAGCATGCCCTTCCATAGTGAGCGAAGAGCCCATGACGTTCGTTATGCCAATCACTTTGCTCCCCTTACTCTTAGCAGCTCTAACCGCAAAAAGCACATCTGCCGTCTCTCCTGATTGCGATACCGCAAATGCTAATGTTCTATCGGTGAGGAAATGCTCATAATTCTCGAATTCAGAAGCTAAAACAGGATTTACATGCACTTTCGCTATCTTGGAGAATAGATAGCTACCTGCTAAGCATGCATGATAGCTCGAACCGCATCCAACGAAGAATACACCCAAAGCATTATTTATTTCATCTACAATATCCCTCGCTGTATTCTCATCCTGCAGTAGCGCCCTCATGACTGTCTCCGCCTGCTCGCTCATCTCTTTCATCATAAAATGCTTGAACTCTCCCTTCTTCGCTTCTTCGATATTCCATCCTACCGTATCTATTTGGCGTAATACCTCTATTCCATCATTGTAAACTTTAACCCCCCCATTTTCCGCAATGATAAAGTCGTAATTGTTTAAATACATGGCTTTATTCGTCCATTCTAAGAACGAAGGTATGTCAGAGGCTAAGAATATGCCATGTTCCGCTATGCCAAGCACTAAAGGCGAGTCTTTTCGGGCGCCCACTATTTTATCCTCATCCGCTTTAAGGGCAAGAATCGCATAACTGCCCTCTAAACTGCTAAACGCCTTCATGCACGCATCTTCAAATCCGTAGCTTAAATTTTCCTCTATTAAGTGCGCTATTACCTCAGAATCCGTGTCGCTTGTGAAGCTGTGTCCTTTGCTGATAAGCCGCTCTTTCAACGCTCTATAATTCTCTATTATCCCGTTATGAACTATCGCTATCTTCCCCTCGCAGTCCGTATGGGGATGTGCATTTTCATCGGTAACCGCTCCGTGGGTCGCCCATCTCGTGTGCGCTATCCCTGTATTCCCTTGAATACTCTCAAAATTTAAATGCCGCTCTATTTCTTCTAACTTCCCTGCACTCTTCTTTACCTGGGTGTGACCGGTGGTGTGCTTTATGGCTATTCCAGCCGAATCGTAACCCCTGTATTCAAGATTTTTTAAGCCTTTAAGGAGTATCGTAGACGCTTTTCTGTTCCCCACGTAGCCTATGATTCCACACATCCGTCTACCATCTTATTTGTCTATCAGGCTTTAAATAAATAATTGTTGCTGACGCCTCTGCGGGCAATCAAAAGAGAGGATTGAACAGTGTTGCCTCATCCATCTGAATACTTGCATCCTGCATCTTGAAACCTGGCAGCTAAACAAGTACCAATCCCTATACTGTTGAAAATATCCGGATTTTTAATAGCATTCATACACGACATTATGTAAGGCAATAGATGAAATGAAAAGGGAAACAGAGATCTCGGTTGTGCTTCCAGCGCATAATGAAGCGGAGAGAATATCGGAGGCCATGAAGCAAACAAAGCAATCTCTTGGTAAAATCTCTGCCTCTTTTGAAATCCTCATTGCAGAAGATGGGAGCACCGATGGCACGGCTGAAATAGCGAGAAGGATAGAAGCGGAAGAGCCTTGTGTACGACATATACATAGTGCGGAGAGATTGGGAAAAGGTAAGGCGCTTGGTAGGGCTTTAAAGCAGGCTAAAGGGGGCATTATCGCTTTCATAGATGTGGATCTCTCTACTGATATGCAGCATGTGAAAGAACTTGTAGAGGCAATTAGGAATGAAGGCTACGATTTTGCAGCCGGTTCGCGGCTGTTAAAAGGAAGCGAAGTAACCAGGTCTTTTAAGCGGACGGTGATGAGCACCGTTTATAATCTCTTGGTGCGAACGGTTCTTAAATCAAAGATAAGAGATCATCAATGTGGTTTTAAGTCTTTTCGAAGGCAATCGTTGCTGAATATCTTAGAGAAGGTGGAAGATGAGCAGTGGTTTTGGGATACAGAACTGCTGGTGCGTGCACAGCGGGCGGGTTATAGGGTAAAGGAATTCCCGATAAAATGGGATGAAAAAGGGGATACGAAAGTAGAAACCTTTAAGGACGGGCTTCGCATGTTCTCTAAGATTATCAAATTGTACTATCAGCTTAGGCGGGAGACGAAAAGGAAGCCAAAATAAAAAATATTATCGCTTTTCCTCTTTGTTCCTGTTATTTTTTACCGGTACCGTTACCTTCACCCGCTTCTTAAGAACAGGAACTACCCGTTTTATTTCTATCTCTCCCCCTTGCTCCATCGTATACTCGTTGATCGGCATATCAGGGGATTTCCCATTCACTTCATAGATATAAAAACCCTCCTCACCGTCTATTGATGCAATAAACTCTTTATCTCCTATCTTTTTTATTCCTACCCCTGCAACGTCCTTTAACGCATCCAGTATGCTTGTTCCTTTCCGAGCTTCTATCTCATAATCTTCGCTAAACGTCTCCAGCGCTTCGTACAGTTTTGCCTTATTCGCCGTTAACACATGCGTCTTACCGAATGTTTTGCGGTTCACCAATTCAGCCCCCTCTAAGATTCTGACGTGCTTCGCAGCCACGGGCACCGATATGCCCAATGCTTTTGCCAGCCCGGATACATGATAATCGGTCTTCATCAAAAGCTTCAGCATCTCCATCCTCGTTTTACTACTCAATGCTTTGAATATCATCATCTTTTTGTAACCGTGCCATCTTCTTACACTTAACTTTGTGAGCCGTGTGGGTTATAATCCTTTGCTGCGATATAACTCCTCAGCCAACCTCTTTATATAGCTCTTACCTTTTTCCCCCTCTTCTAACTTCTCCACCCATTCGTTTGGAATTGTCCCCTCGCCATAATAAGTACCGCTTATCGCACCCGTCATAGCTCCTATAGTATCTGTATCGCCACCCAAACTTACCGCATAGGTAACACCATCCTCAAAATGGTCAAAACGAAGAAAAGAGTAAATAGCGGTAGGCACAGAGTTTAAAGCCTCTTCTCCATTACCCAATTCAGAGATGATCTCCTTTTTGCTTGCATCTTTATTCAAAAGGATCTCTATCTTTCTTATCTTCTCCTTATAAACGTCATTTTGCACAAACTCCTTCAGGTCGAACAGCATACCTTCTTTTTGCCCACGCACTGCTAAAGCGATGGAGAAAGCCTGCAAAGCTGCTCCTTCTTTGCCAAGCTCGTGCGAATGCGTAATATGGCTGGATTTATGCGCTACTTCTCTCAGTGCGTCGGTATTATCATAGTAAAAGAGCCCCACGGGAGCAATTCGCATCGCGGCACCATTTCCGTACGAGCCTTCTCCACCAAACAGTTTTCCAGACGCCTCTTCCCAACTCTCTCCCTCACGTATCCTTTTTAATGCCCCTTTAGATCCCGGCCCATATCCTCGCTTCGCATCATAATTCTGGACGAACGTACGTGCCATATCCGCACCATTGAAACCTTTATTCTTGATTAAGGACTCTGCAACTCCGATCATCATCTCCGTGTCGTCCGTATAGCGACCGTAACTCATTTTCCACCGCTTTCCTTCGCTATACACCGAAAACACCTTCTCCATGCTCCATCCTTCCAAAGGAGCACCTAATGCGTCTCCTACAGCACTGCCGATGAGCGCACCCGTAAATTTGGATTTTAGGTTTACCTTCACCGTTAAACCCTCTTTTTCTTTCACTTTCACTTACGTATATTAATCGCTCTACTATAGCGAAGAACAGCGGCAAGCTCGTCATTCAACTCATCCATCGCTCTTTATATATCTATAGTTGGTTAACAAATAGTTAATGAGTGGAAAGTCTGGCTCTGATAAACATAAGGCGATATTGTTGATATGTGATGGTCTGGGAGACCGCCCATCTGTAGATGGAAAGACTCCGTTGCAAGCTGCTTATACGCCCAATTTGGATGAACTCAGCGAAGCGGGAATAAACGGGTTGATGGACGTAATATCGCCGGGAATCGT
>DATKWH010000041.1:0-4835 GCA_035529655.1 Bathyarchaeia archaeon | reverse complement strand
TGCTGGTTCTTCTTGTAGGCACATGTATAGGGCTTATTCCGATACATTTCGGCGTAAGGCGGAGTAATTGTATGGGCGTGTTACTCCTGCCGATAATCGTGATGCTGTGGCAACTCTAAAATAGGAAGTATTATATACGAGAGAGCACGAATGGATTTACATGATAAGGGTAGCGATAAATGGATGGGGTAGAATCGGTCGAATTCTATTCAGAGCAGCGCTACGAGAAAATTCGGCTATAGATGTTGTGGCACTAAATAGCCGAGCTGCGGAGGCTTCTTGGGTTGCTCATCTATTGAAGTACGATTCCGTGCACGGTGTGTTTGATGCAGAAGTGAGGGCAAATAAAGATGCGAACACGCTAGTGGTGAATGGCAGAGAGATAAAGATATTGGCGGAAAGCGACATTGGGAAGTTGCCCTGGGGCGACTTAGGCGTGGACTTGGTGGTAGAATCTACGGGAGCGTTCCGTGATAGGAAGAACGCATCGAGACATCTTGATGCCGGGAGCAAAAAGGTAATAATAACCGCGCCGGGAAAGGAACCTGATGTAACGATTGTTCCCGGAGTCAATGACGAGATGTACGACCATGCTGCGCATAACATAATCTCCATCGCCTCCTGTACCACCAATTGCCTGGCGCCGATGGCGAAGGTACTGAACGACGAGTTTGGCATAAATAGGGGCTTTATGACCACTGTGCATTCATACACAAACGACCAGAAGATTCTTGATGGACGGCATAAGGACTTAAGAAGAGCTCGTGCAGCGGCAATGTCCATAATACCAACGACAACCGGAGCGGCGGCAGCAGTAGGTATTGTGTTGCCTTTGTTAGCCGGAAAACTGGATGGGATAGCTTTGAGAGTGCCGACAGCTAATGTTTCCATAGTTGACCTCGTGGCAGAGTTAAGGAACGAAGTTACACGGGAAGAGGTAAACGGTGCTTTTGAGGAAGCGTCGAGAGCCTCTTTGAGCGGAATCCTCGCCGTTTCTCATGAGCCTCTTGTCTCCATAGATTATATCGGCACAAACTATTCATCCGTAGTGGATGCGGAGTATACAAGCGTGATCGGTGGTAAAGGCAATTTCGTGAAAGTGCTCTCATGGTATGACAATGAATGGGGCTACTCGTGCCGAGTAGTAGACATGATAAAGCGGATAGCAGAGCTGGGATTGTGATGTGAGTAAGCAGAGGCAGGATTAAGGGTAAGCTAATGAAGATGAATGAAGCGTTAAAAGAGTTCTTGACCTTAGAAGACTTCGATGTAGCGGGGAAAACAGTGCTTTTCAGAGCTGATTTGAACTCTGTAGTTATCAATGGCAAAGTGCAGATGAAGGAGCGGATAGTGGAAAATGCAAAAACGATACGCGAACTTTCAGAGAAGAAAGCAAAGGTGATTATCCTCGCACATCAGGGTCGTGCAGGTGGCAAGGAGTTCCTACCTCTTGAACAGCATGCGCAATTGCTCAGCAAAATCCTGGACTTAACGTATATCAACGACATAATAGGCCCAGCTGCGCAAGAGGCGATAAAAAAGCTTGACAATGGTGAAGTTTTATTGCTTGACAATGTGAGACTGCTTGCAGAAGAGACACTTGATAAAACGCCAGAAGAACATTCAAAATCGGTTTTTGTACAAAGACTTGCTCCGCTCGCCGATATTTACATAAATGATGCATTCTCAGTGGCTCACAGGGCGCACGCATCGGTGGTTGGCTTTCCAACGGTGTTGGATGCCGGCGTAGGTAGATTGATGGAATGCGAGCTGAGCGCATTGGAACGAGCGGTTCACCATATAAAAAGACCGTGTGTGTATGTTCTTGGCGGTGTGAAACCCGAAGAGGTATTTGATATAATAGAGTTCGCAGTGGACTCGCGAGAGGTGGATTACATCCTCACGACGGGCGGCATCGGGAATCTCTTCATGTGCGCGAACGGCATGATCCCGATGAAGGTGGATAATCACCTTTTAGAGAGCGTGGTTAGAGCAAAGCGGATACAGGAAAGAGCAGGTAATAAAATAAAATATCCCTGGGACCTCGCAATTGAGCTGAACGGTAAGAGAGAAGAAATTCCGGTGGATCAGGTAAAGCCAAACCAACCGATATACGATATAGGGCAGAAAACGATTGAGAAATATTCAGAGATAATAAAAAATGCGCGCACGGTGATAATGAAAGGCCCCGCGGGGTTTTATGAAAAGGACGGCTTTGCAGAAGGCACACGAGAGCTTTTTAAAGCAATTTCAGATTCAGATGCATTCTCTCTACTCGGTGGTGGGCATACATCGGCGGCGATCAGCGAGGTCGGTATTGATAGAAGCGAGATGAAGCACGCCCATGTTAGCCTTGCCGGGGGTGCATTTCTGCGGTATCTCTTAGGAACGCCACTGCCTGGGATAGAGGTGTTAAAGATAAAGAAATAATTTTATCATCTTTTGGTTTGAATTAGAAATACCATGAATGTGGGGTCGTAGGGTAGAGGATATCCTGTCAGGTTCCGGACCTGACGACCTGGGTTCGAATCCCAGCGACTCCGTTTAAAACTTTCTTCATTTGATTTGTATAGAAACCACGAGATTACACAAGATTTATCCAACACTCCTTCTTTAAACCTTTTAAGAAAAGTTTTATTAAGAAATAATAGTTTCTTTGGTCAAGCTTTCTTTTCTAAAGAAAGGTTGTTGGTATCGTTTTTCATTCTTAGATAAGGGTTATGATACGAAAAATAAAAGCGATCTGGGAATTGACGAGATTAGAACACGGGTTGATGTATGGATTTGGAGTGATAATAGGGGTAATCATCGCAGATAAAACCGTGCTCTTCACGAAACCCCCCATATTTGGGTTCTTTACTGCTCTTCTACTCGAAGCAGGCACCTTTGCGTTGAATGATTATTATGACCTGCAATCCGATATTGCCAATCAGAGGAGAGATAGACCTCTGGTGAGAGGCGATATAAGAAAAGAAGAAGCCTTGCTCATTGCTATTATCGCCACGGTCTTCGGCATTATATGCGCATCGTTTTTGAGCCCTATTGTTTTCCTCATGGCGCTTATATTAGCGGCTTTGGGCATTCTTTACGACGTAAAGATAAAGGAACTCCTCGCAGTAAGTAATCTTTATATCGCATTTACGATGGCAATACCATTTATCTTTGGCGGTTTAATCGCAGAACCCGAAAAAGTAGACTTGGCGCTGCTTATCCTTGCTTCTATCGCGTTCCTTGCGGGTTTCGGAAGAGAAGTGATGAAGGATATAGCAGATGTAAAAGGAGATGCCCTGAGGGATGTAAAGAGCATTGCACGGATATATGGGGCGGATAAAGCGAGAAACGTCGTGTTTTTTTCTTATTCACTCGCAGTTATACTGAGTGTGGTTCCTTTTTTCCTTGTCAATACTTCGTACTTTCATAATCTCGCGTATATACTCCCAGTTATGGCAGCCGATGCGTTGTTTGTGCATACATGTTTTGGACTCAATCCAAAAACTATTCCTTTCGGAATAGAGGATATAAACTATAACACTCTAAGGAAAGAGACATTATTAGCGATTGGTATTGGCTTAATTGCATTTGTAAGTGGTGCTTTATGCCAATTTAATTTCTTATGTTTACTCAGATTAGGATAGTAGAAGGTTAGAAAAAGAAATGAAAAAAGAACCGTTGTTACAGATTTTCGAACGCCTCTCCGATTATTGTCAGGAGTATAAGGTGCTTTCAGAAGGCGAACTCTCTGTGAAGATACGGGAGTGCTTACAAGCGCTCAGCGACGCTGAACGAGCGGAATTAGAAAAAAGATTAGGGGGTAACGTAAAGGCGTTAATCTTCAAAAGCATCACGAGCACCGATAAAATATCCGTTTTCTCTCCTGATATGCACACGCGGATAAATTATCAAGGCGAGGTATTTTACTGCTTGCCGACACATGGCTACCTGGCTGAAGAATTGGAGGAAGCGTTTTTACGCTGGACGAAGATACGAAGCCCATTAAGTGCGTTGAAGGACCTAATAACGGATTTCCTGGAACGTTGTAACTACGAGGTAAAAGACGAGACAAGCGTGTGTGAAAATGAGCATTGTGAACTGATAGCTGTGAAAAAGAACAAAACCACTCACAGAGACCTACACCTCTTCATTTTTTCCTCCATAAAGTTCGTTCCACTGTTCATAGAGGCGCATCATGCAGCATTAGAAAAAACCGAAACGGAGGAAAAGGTAATCGTGGTTCCAACAGAGAAAACGCCTGCTCCTTTTATCTCGTTCGTCAGGGAGCACGAGGTTGGCGGAGTAATGATCTGGGTCGCCGATGTGGAGAAGAGAACAGTAAACCCGTTCATAGGAACGCCTAACGATCCCAAAATAGAAAAGAATTTTGCAAATCCGGAACAGGCGAGAAGGGCGGTAAACGTATGGATGAAGAAGATGCACTTCTTCGACCTGTGATTTTTTAACCTCCAAATCGTCGCTCACGCATTTTGAAATCTCTAACCGCCCTCAAGAGGTCCATCTTCCTGAATTTTGCCCAATTCATATCGGTAAAGTAAAACTCGGTATACACCGATTGCCATATCAAAAAATCCATCAATCGTGTGGCACCAGACCTGATGACGAGGTCAGGTTCTGATTTGAAGAGCAACTCCGATTCTATCACCTTCTCATCAATCTCTTCAGGCTCTATTTCACCTGTCTTCACCTTCTTCACTATCTCTTTTACCGCCTCTGTCAGCTCGCTTCTACCACCAAACCCTAATGAAATCGTTATTCTCCTTTTGTTAGCACCCGTATCTTCTACGAACTTTGTATACGCTGGTTCGCGTTCCGATTCGCCG
>DATKWH010000040.1:0-6138 GCA_035529655.1 Bathyarchaeia archaeon | reverse complement strand
AGACGACAACCACCCGTTTTTGCCGACAACACGCACGGTTTGGTGCCGACAACATCCTCTTAAACTCGACACCTTCACTATTCAACTGGTTGTCGTCCCTTGCTATGGCGCCTTCTCCGTCCCCCGTTGGGGTGTTTCCTGAAAAATACTGGGTGTCGGCTTACTAAAGTGGTTGTCTAGTGGTTTTCTATGGGTTGTCGGCTAAAAAACCGACAACCACTCTAAAAGCACATTTTTCAGTAGGCTCCAGATTCTAACATAAAGAGATTTCGACATCATTCGGAACATATCCAAGCACCATTTACAGAACAAGGGTGCTTGCTGTTAGATTATGGTAGTAGCGTAGTTAACTCGCCGGGAGTTCCCGCGTAGAGCTTATTTAAAGGTAAGTTGTAAGATTATTTATTGTGACTTCTTTTGTATGGGAGGGGGGTACGCAAAAGTTGACAGTTAGTTTTAGTTAGGCATAGATGTATGGGGGACATGTTCTGAGGGCGCCGTACGTACCCGTCTCATCAATCTAATGTTAAAGGGTGGGAAATGTTGGTGGGGAGTGCAAAGAAATTACATCACGGTGCATCATATCCTATGAGGGGTATATACCTAACAATAACATACATACACACACACGTAGGGTGGGTACTGGTTAAACAAAACACTTTCTGCTCTGCGGACCTGTAGAGAATCTGCGTTAACTCCACATTATTCTCAAAATCAGAGGGAGCCCCTCACTTGTAATCGGGGCGAGCCGTGATCTGTTACGGAAGATGTGTTAAACCGAAAATTTAGCTCGACCCGTATTAATGTTTTTCCACCACAACAAACAGCAGAAAGGACTTTAAACGGGAAATCCGCAAGTGGCTATGAAGGAGGGGAGATTTTTACAGTAAAAACTGTAAAATAAGCAAAAAGTTGCTCAACCACAAAGTTTTTTAAAGGTTTATATGCATATCTAATTGTTCATAGAGAAGGTTCAGATAACTATTGGATAGATTTAAGCGGAACAGGATAGGTAATTAAGATGAATATAACGGATAAATTGAATTTATCTCTGCTCTCTGAACCGTATTTCAAAGTGATATTGATTATGCTAGCTGCTTTTTTGGTGATTGGCATAGTTAATAGGACTCTTAGAAAATTCTTAACCACCACTGCTCTACCTTTGGATGCACAGATATTAATACGTAAAGGGGTGGTTTATGGATTATTTTTGGCTGTTTTTATGTATATTATAGCCGAGTTGAGGTTAGGAGAGATTTTTTATCCGGTTATAGGTGCCTCAGTTTTAGTTGGTGCTGCTCTCGCATTAGCCGTTAAGGATATCCTAGGCGATGCAGTGGCCGGACTATTTCTCCTTACTGATGACCACTTTAATGTAGGTGATGAAATTACCACATTAGGTCATAGGGGAGAGATCATCGACGTCACACTCAGAAAAACGCGCTTAAAGACGAGTGATGGAACAATAATCGTGTTACCAAATGGTAAAATAGATTCTTCAGGATGGGTTTTAAACAAGCAAAAGACCGAAGGAAAGTAAAAAAAACAGGTGGTATACCTCATTCACATAACTTGTGTCTTTCATCACAGTAGCTGTTACGGAATAATTCTTAAGCGGTTATGAAAATCTTTTTCGTTGATGTCTATTGTCACGGCGGCCCCTTCTCCAACAAGCTCATTTGAAGAAACACAATGAGCCTCTTCGCCGTTATCAACGGCTTATCCATGATCTCTCCTGAAAGTTAGAAGAATTCCGGAAGACAATGACTTCTACCCACCCCAAATCGCGGCCAATACCCAAAGGCTCTGGTCGCTCACGAAACCAGTCATTAAGAAGAATACCACCAACATACGAGCCAACACCTTTGGTTTTTATGCCCTGAATGGCAAGAGTCAGATAGCGTTCATGGAGAACTCGAAGAAACAGAGCGTATGCGACTTTCTCGAGCAGATACGGGTGGCCCCCCCCAACCCGAAACAGGATATCGTGGTGATTCTCGACAATTTTAGATCCCATTGGGCGACCAAGACGCGAGAGAAGGCATTGGAATTGAATATTTCCTCGTATTCCTTCCGCCCTATTCCCCAGATCTCAACCCGATCGAATTCATCTGGAAGAGCATAAAGAGACACATCTCACTGCTATTCATCGAGACTAAAGAGATGTTCCTTGATACTATCCTGGGTGTCTTCTACACCCTGGTCAAGAGCTTAAGTTTCGCAGCTGATTGGATTAACGAATACCTAGAGAATAGGTTTGATTTGTTTTGTTAATGACTATAATTATATATACTTAATCTCCCGTAGCGTATTCCTTTTTAAAACGGTTATCTCGCACCTCCGCCCCCTCCGCCAAACCCACCGCCGGCACCGAATCCGCCCCCTCCTCCAATGCCCCCGACCCCTGTCCCCGTTGCTACCGGGGTCGTCAGCCTGAATGCGTGCCCGAAGTAGAGTGGCATGTAAATTGCTGCATCCGCATCTGCATCAGGAATGCTTACCTGTAATTTTTCCATCGCTTTTGCAACCTTATCACCGACGCCGAGCGCAGTTCCGTAGACAAGCCACTCCTTCCACATGGTCACATCTTCAGGTGCATATTTCCGGATTGAAGCAAAGTCAGAGAGAAAAGTTTTGAACGCATCCCACTCGAGTTTCTCTTTATAGTAATCACGCTTCCACCTTCCAAATAGCGCCGTTGGAGCAACAATCGGAGGAATGGATTGCATAGAAAGAATGAAGGAAGAAACGAGACAGGTTTGCAATTGGGGATACGCATCTCTAAAATTGAAGAATAACAAAATCATTGCAAGCAGGGTGAGAGGGAATGGGATAATGAGTTTTGCCACCTGCTTCCTGCCGCCCAGGACAAACTCTTCCGCGACGCTTTTATCCGCTACATGCAGCAAACCCTTCATTCTGTCATGAATCCCGCTGAGGCTGAGCATCGCATATTCACCCATTCGCGCTGAATCCCTCAATTTTTCAACCTTTTCCTCAAAGACTTTTGTGTCAAACACACCGTTTTCCGCATGGTCTCTTAAAAACGACAGCACGCTCTGCTCATAATCATCAATCCCCGCGTCAGGACCTTTCAATAATTCGATCCTCAAGCTTCCAGCTGCCTCTCCTTCCGTTTCTATCTTCAGTATCCCTTGCCGCTGCAAATCGAGCAAGGTTGCATAAAAGCCATGTTCATCGAAATCAAAGGCATCCCCTTTGAACACAAGGTTTACTAGCCAAGGTTTCCTGCTTTGGGGCACGTAGCTCAGGAATTTAGGCACCGTGAACTGCCTCTCTCTCCCTTGCTTGTAATAAACAAGCCCGAGCAGCACTGGGAAAAGGAAAATCAGTGCTGTGAGGATAGACCTCAATGCAGAGAAGAAGCTGTAAAGGATATAATATCGCAAGTTTGCTGAACGCGTTTCTCCCTCAACATCCGATACTTCTCGTGAAAATCCATCCATACCATCCACAATTTCGGGCTTGAGCAGCATTTCGAGCTCCAAAAGCGTATCTTTCGGGCTTTCTCCTGTTATAACCCATATACTACCGTCCTTTCTAACCTCCATTGGCGGATGCGTAAAAAGTCGAGTAACGAAGCCATTGGGGTCATGAATAGCGATGGTAAGCTGCTTGTACGGCAGATGCTCATGGGCAAGTTTCAAATTCACGTGGACATATTCATCATCCCATTCCAGGGGTGGATGGACGATGAAAACGTATCCAATTTTGTACTCCCCGGCCTCAAATTTTTCGGGCTTGTAGCATCCCACCTCATTCCTCAATGCTAAGGAGCGAATATCATCAGTATAGGCGGTTTGGGTTGTTGAAAGTAGTTTTACTTGACCTCTCCAGTCCTTCGTATAGGGGATTGTGCCCGGAGGTGGTGAGATACTGACAGGTTCTACATATGGTTCACCACGCTTTTCCCATGAAAGAGGCGCTTCCCAAACCCGATAGAGCATCCGGTACTTGCCTGATTCCTCGATTTCGTAAATGAAAGTTTCCTCTAGTGTCCCATTTGGATACAAATCAGCCTGGTAACTGTCAACATAAACGTCTCCGTAGCAGGTTATAGCCGCTGCTAAAAACACTCCCGCAAAACCAATCAAGAACACTACAAATATCAGAATGGCAAGTTGTCTCTTCTCACTCAACTCCAACTCACCTCGGGCCTTCTCAGTTCCTCCTCTCTAAACTCGAGATAATCCCTCTTTTTCAGCCCAATAGAAGACCCCACAAATTTTGAGGGGACAACGTCAAGCATCGTGTTAAATTCCTGAATAATGTTATTATAGGTGTATCTATGCCTCGCTATCTCCTCTTCCAATTCTTTAATTGCGTTCATGGTCAACACGACGGTCTCAGAAGTTTTTAATTCCGGATAATTTTCTGCGACCGCCAGAATGTTCCCCAGTAACCCTCGGCTCTCGCCATCTATTCGCGTGAGTTCATCAGGGCTAGCCTTCCCAATGCTCGCTCGCATAGTTGTAATTTTCTCAAACGTATCTCGCTCAAACCTCGCATAGCTTTTGACTGAATCAACAAGTTGCTCAATCATGTCAAGCCGCTTCTTCATGGCTACTTTAACCTGCCCGAGCGTTGCCTCCCCCGCATTTTTCAAACTCTGGAACCGGTTGTAAATCAAGAAGAAATAAATGATAAGGCTGATCAGTAAAACCAGGATAATGAGCGATACTAGGGTTAATGCGTCCATACTTTAATGTATCACTGGTACATTAATTTAAATCTTTCGCTTTTTTCCTCCAGCACCTTAAAACCCCTCACCTTTTACTTACCCTTCTGCACGGCTGCTATTAGCCCTTCGATCGTCCTACCACAGTCACCGACGCTCGCCTTCATTTCTTCGCTCAGCGATGGAGATGCCTGCAATCCTTTCAAGATACCAACAGCCTCGATGGCTTTGGTTATCTGGTTGACTTCCTTTACTGCGACAGCTGCCTTCTTCTCGCGCTTCTTTGCTTTCTTGAAATAATTCTAAATTTTCAAATGAATATGTGAGTATTCTCTTTGGTGTGTCATTACGTTAGTTATGCGAAAAAATAAAAGAGGGTTGTGTTTGTATGTGCTTCGTTCTCCCTCTCCATCTACTTTTATTTCGCTGCTTCTAAGATGTCCTCTGCTTTCACGGTCTTCCTTCCGGCATGCTTAGCGAGAGCTGTAGCTTTTTTCGCTATTTTCGCGCCTTCTGCCTCTAAAAGCTCTGCCAATTCCGCAGTAGCGTCTTCGCTTACTCGCTCCGCTCCTGCGTCCCTAATTATCTTGGTTACCGGTGCTTTTGGTAGTTCAGCCATTTTTATCACTATGATTAAGTGATGGGGGAGTATATAAGCTTTTTGGTATTTTCACGGCAAAAACATCATTAAAGTTGATTGAATGAGTGTATTCTGGCTCACTTCCTAAAGTGAACCTGCCCTTTGTCGATGAGGATGAGCAAGCGATGAAGAAATGGGTGGAAGGGGGGGTGTGATGCGCAGAGGGGAAAAAACGCAACTTATATATGCATACTACACCAAAATGCTATCAATACGATTAAGATCCCGAGAGCGATAACTTATGAAACAAATCGTAATCGAAAACCCAGTCATTAATACGCCCTTCGAAGAACCAAAAAATCATTTCCGTTTTACAGATGAAGGCATCACGAACGAAATCGACAAGGGACGACCCGTTGCTACTAATTACAATTTAAATATCCTGGAAGAATACGGATTCGTTAGCAGTAAGTACGAAATATCAGAAGCGAAGAAGTCAAAGTGGAGAGCCCTGAGAATATACAAGGTGACCGATAAAGTGGACGCCGTGCTTTCGGAGTTTAAGAAGCTTTAAACACGGTCATTCGAGATACTGAGGGAGCTGAAAAAGCGATGATGGTGAAAAGCGAAGCGACTATGAAATAAGCTTTGAGAAGAAGGTTTGGAGGATTATAGGGATTCTTTTTCATCAATGAGTTGCATAGGATGCTTTTAGAACTGGGGGGTACAGGTTTAAAATTTATGAAATCATTATGCTAAACCGCACCAGGCCGATGTCACCCTGTAACTTCTGCACATACACGTGATACGGCGCTTTCTGTTTCAGTTTCGTTGAACTCTCTTTTATCTCATTCCAGGT
>DATKWH010000039.1:0-17487 GCA_035529655.1 Bathyarchaeia archaeon | reverse complement strand
AAGTTCTCAACCGTTTCTGCGTATTCTTCGTCCTTTTCGTCCGCTTCGGAATACCAGACCTTCACCACCCGGTTGTAATGGTTCTTCATGAGCTTTATGATGCGAGGTGTGTCCATTGCGGCAAATCGGTTCATTCGGCCTGCGGTAATATTGATAGACGATTCCAAAATCACCTGCGGCTCTTTTATCAGTGCCGCTCCCACAGGAGTCATGAAGAACGTCCCGACCTCCTCTTCACGCAACGACTGAACCTTATCTCTACCCAGTGCAATCTCGACACAGTTGTTCAGTATCTCACCGCTATTGTCTCGCGGTATGAGCACCGGAACAGATGCCGCGTTGATTACACGCTCCACGGCTACTCCAGAGTTCCCGCACAGGCCATAGCCCAGAACGACAACATCCGCAACGGTACTCAGTTCCGTTATACTTCGCTCGATCTCCGCCAGCAAGACATCGGGATATGTATGCATGCGTAACTCCAGCGCGTTAATAATCACTGACTCTTTCAGGTCGCGCTCA
The DNA here is from genome assembly GCA_035529655.1 of Bathyarchaeia archaeon. Taxonomy (GTDB): domain Archaea; phylum Halobacteriota; class Syntropharchaeia; order Alkanophagales; family Methanospirareceae; genus JACGMN01. Next base: position 16,965 of record DATKWH010000039.1, on the reverse strand, counting down.
CTGATTTCCTTCGCTATCTTCTCCACCCGCTTCGTCTTTATTACTCTGCCGTCCTCTTTGAACTCGCTCAAAAAGTCGTTAATTATTGTTTGCTTTGGTACCGTCATTACGGGGTTAGGGGTCTCAGGCAGTACGAAAAAAATATCGTTCACACCGGTCTCCCTGATCAGATCTCGTATCTCTTTCCGTAAAATTTCACAGGTGATAACGCCGATGTGCATGATCTTATCTTCTTTCTACTCTATTCTATTCTATTGTTTTAGTCCAAAATGAAGAAAGGCAAGCTGAGAAAGGCTACATTACGTCCTCCACCAGCTCTAAGCCATACTCGTCCTCAAAAAAACTAAAGACGTCAGCTCTGTTTATCCTCTGCTTCTGTGGCAGCTTCTTCTTTTGCAGCTTCCGCTCCTGTATCCTATACCCCGGCCGCTTTAACGATACGCAAATATCCATTCCATAGATGCCCACCTTTGGGTCGTAGCGGATGCCAAAGTCAGTATGCTCTGCAACACCAAATGAAAAATTACCGTACGTGTCAAACTGGCTCTTAAAAAGTCTGTTCTGTATCTTAAAACAGCGTTTAAGGAAATCCCGTGCACGATCTCCTCGTAACGTGACTTTACACGCAATGGCTTCACCTTTCTTTATACTAAATGGCTGGAGGCTTCGCTTCGCTGTTCTCTTAATCGATTTCTGACCCGCAATGGAATCCAACAGCTTCTCAGCCTTTGCTAACTTCTCGCCACTTTCGCCCACACTCATGTTTATCACTACCTTATCCACTTCTATTCTCCTCATCGGGTTTTCTGTCATTTCTTTACTCTCCTTTCTTGGATGCTTCCGGTGTTTAATAATACCAAATAGCCCTGATTATGCTATACTCAATCCTGGCACCTCTATTTTTTCCTCGCCCACTACGAATACGGAATCCTCGCGACTTTCGAAGCTCTCTTCACCTTCTGTAGCTTTTATCCGCACGACATTTGGCTGCGAACTTTCCACTATCCGTATCTCCTCTATTTCTCCTGTCTGGGCAGAGTGCTTACCGCCAATCACCACCACTTTACACCCCTCTTTATACGCAAAGTGCTGCAATATCTCATTATCAGGAATGGAAATCAGCAATGAGTCGTGCGTGTTTATGTCCGCACCGGACTCTCCGGGGAGAATGTTTCTACCGTCATGCAAGTTCAATTGTATCGCACCCTCTTTGATTATTCTCTTCCCATTCACCCTGCACAGCTTCTTCGATGCCGCTTCTTCCTCTATTTCCACCAGTGATAACTTATCCTTCCTGTCCAAGAGCATCATATAATTAGCCTTTACAAGAGGAATGGAAAGAATATCAAAGATGCCTACCGGGAACTTATGGTCTTTCCTTACTTTGCCATTGACGACTACTTTGCCTTCGTTCAATATCCGCTTTGCCTCTCTACTATTGTCCGCTAACTTCAGCATGTCCCGCACAACTAAAAGCAAGGGCATGCTTCTATCCTTTGGATGCGGTCCCGGTGTTGGGTTAACCGCCCAGTATGATGTTTTTCTCTCTATTTTCCAGCTACGAGGTGCAGCTATCCTTTTTTGATGCTTCCCCATTTTTAGTTCATTACTCCTACTATCATTATTCGTTTACGCATAAGCATGTTTCACCAAATCCTCCGCTTTCTCTTCAAATTCCTGTTGTGCTTTAGGGGTTGTAGTCGGCTTCAAGCCCTTAATAGCGGCTTCAAAATGCTGCTTCTTTACTACGAGGTTCTTTACAGCATCCCCCATGTATTCCTCGGTTATTCCGGAAGCGAGTAACTCACGCAAAGCAGCCATTACCGCTTCTTTAATGATGGCCGCTATATCCGCACCGACATATTTTTCAGTCATGTTCGCAAGATCTTCTATAGCCACATCATCTCCAAGGGGTTTACCTCTTAGATGAACCGCGAAGATTTTCTGCCTCGCTTCTTTATCCGGTATTTGGAGGTATATCAATCTATCAAGTCTTCCAGGTCTGAGCAATGCAGGATCTACCATATCCGGTCTGTTTGTCGCCGCTATAACGATCACATCCTTCAGCTCCTCTAATCCGTCCATCTCGGTTAATATCTGTGAAACGACGCGCTCTGTTACATGCGAGTCATAACCCATACCTCGTACCGGTGCGATTGAATCAATCTCATCCAGGAAGATTATACAGGGAGCAGCTTGCTTCGCCTTTCTGAAAATCTCACGAACCGCTTTCTCTGATTCTCCCACCCACTTCGACAAGAGCTCTGGTCCTTTAACCGAGATGAAATTTGCCTCACTCTCATTTGCCACTGCCTTTGCCAGCATCGTCTTTCCGGTACCCGGTGGTCCAAACAGAAGGATACCTTTTGGCGGCTTTGTATTTAACTGAGAGAACACCTCAGCATATTTGAGTGGCCACTCCACCACCTCCTTTAATTCCTGTTTCACATGTTCCAAGCCACCTACGTCATCCCACTTCACATTCGGCACTTCCACAAATACCTCCCTTAGCGCAGAAGGCTCTGTATTCTTTAACGCTTCACTGAAATCGTACTTTGAAACGGTCAGCTGCTCCATCACTTCTGGCGGTATATCCTTCTCTATGTCTATCTCCGGTAGTATTTTCCGGATCGCGTGCATAGCAGCTTCTTTACATAACGCCGCGAGATCCGCACCGACAAATCCATGCGTGAGCGTTGCGACTTCTTTTAGATTTACATCCTCCGCAAGTGGCATTCCCCGCGTATGCACCTCCATGATCTCTTCACGACCATTTCTGTCTGGGATGCCGATCTCTATCTCGCGGTCGAAACGACCTCCTCTTCTCAATGCCTCATCAAGTGCATTGACTCTATTCGTAGCACCGATTACTACCACCTGCCCACGCGATTCAAGACCATCCATTAAAGAGAGAAGCTGAGCGACTACTCTTCTTTCCACTTCTCCGGTTGTCTCTCCCCGCTTCGGCGCTATTGAATCCAACTCATCAATAAAAATAATAGAAGGAGCGTTCTTTTCCGCTTCCTCAAATATCTCTCGCAAGTGTCGTTCACTTTCTCCATAGAATTTGCTCATTATCTCAGGACCAGAAATCGAATGAAAATTGGCGTCGGTCTCATTTGCCACTGCTTTCGCTATCAATGTCTTCCCAGTTCCCGGCGGTCCGTGCAAGAGAACACCTTTTGGAGGCTCTATCCCCAGCCGCTCGAACAGTTCAGGATGCCTTAGCGGTAGTTCTATCATCTCCCGTATCATCCCTATCTCCCGCTTTAGCCCACCGATGTCCTCATAAGTCACACGAGGAACGCCTATCTTCTCTTCTCTCGCCTTACGAAGCACAATCTCCGTATCTATATTTGGAATTGCCGTGCCCGCGGGTACTGTATTAGTAACGACAAAAGAAACAGGGTTGCCCAACAATTCAATCCTTATGATTTGCCCTTTAGTAATTGGCACACCTTTCAATCGGCTTAATAAGTATCGTTCGCCACCTGCAATTCTTATCGGTTGTGTAGGTGCAAGCGTAATTCTTTTTGCATCTTTCGCCTTTGTCTGCCTCACTCTCACCTTATCATCTATGGCGACACCAGCATTGCTTCTTATATTGCCATCTATGCGTATGATTGACTTACCACTATCCGGCGAATAGGCGGGATGCACAATAGCTGTGGCAATACTCCTACCCTCTATCTCTACTACATCTCCTGGTATGAGCCCCAGCGCTCGCATCGTCTCCGTATCCATTCGTGCTATCCATCTACCTGCATCTCGATGATACGCCTCGGCTACCCGTAATATCACTGATTTATCTTTCTCTTCTTCGTTTCCCATCTATTCTCCTATTCATTTATTATGTTATCAGTATAAATTAAAATAAAAGCTAAAGTGTCAGGCTTTTATATGCTTTAAAGAAAAAAATAGTGCGATTAAAATGGAAGAAGAGTTGTTAATGATCCCGGGACCGGTACCGGTGATACCACGTATTCGCGAAGCGATGGCAAAGCCGATGATAACCCACCGAGGAGACGAATTCTCACAGATATACGGCGAGATTGTCGAGAACCTTAAGAACATATTTCAAACGAGTAATGACCTCTTCGTGCTCAGCGGGTCTGGGACATGCGCAATGGAAGCCGCTATAGGGAATATTATCAAGAGGACGAATGGCGCTGGGAAAACGGAGATGGGATGTGTAACGATAGCGAACGGCAAATTTGGTGAGCGTTTTACAGAGATTGCGGAGCGCTATGGAGCGGATGTTACACCTGTTCATTTCGAATGGGGACATTCGATAGAATTAGAACGGGTAAAGGAAGCGTTGGAGAATAGACCCAATACTACGGTCGTTACGATGGCGCATAATGAGACATCTACAGGGATACTCAATCCTGCAAAGGAAGTGGGGAAACTTGCGAAGAAGCACGATCTCGTTTTCGTGCTCGATTGCATCACGTCAATAGGCGGTGATAACGTTCCAGTGGACGAGTTTGGCGCGGACATCGCGATTGTAGGCTCGCAGAAATGCCTGGGCACACCACCGGGATTAGCAGCACTCTCAATTAGCGAGAGGGCGTGGGATTTGATACAGGAAAACCCAAGCAGACCTTATTATCAAGACCTTGTTGCGTATAAGAAGAGTTTTAAGAAGAAACAAACACCTTACACACCGGCTTTGCCTCTGTTCTTCGCGCTACATGAAGCTTTAGCGGTGATACGAGAGGAAGGTATGGAAAAAAGGGTAAAAAGACATAGAACACTGTCAAAGTCGATTCGAGCGGCAGTTACAAGCTTGGGGCTGAGCTTATTCCCGAAGCTAAACGCGGTAAGCGATTACTCGAACACCGTTACGGCGATAAACATGCCACTGGAGAATGGCATCACCGATGAGCAGCTTAGAGGCGGTATGCGGAAAAAAGGTGTAGTCGTATCAGGAGGGCAGGGAGAACTGAAAGGTAAGATCTTCAGGATAGCCTCAATGGGGAATATAACAAGCACGGAAATTTTGAGGACTATCAAGGTATTGGAACATGTATTGATGGAAAATAAGTTTATAGAAGAGGAAGGTAAGGGATTGGACGCAGCAAAAGGGGTAATATCCACAACGCTTTAAAATTAATTTCTAAAAATTATTATAAGACAAATTCCAAGATTTATGACGGAAGAGGAGATAGGGAAATTTTGGGATACTCACGATTCGACAGAATATTTTTGGGATATGGAAGATGCAGAAGTCCAAGTTACATTTACACGTGAGAAAGGGGTTTTGGTTATTCCGTTGGGAGAGGACCGTTTGAGATCGGTGAGGGAGATAGCGCTTGAAGAGGGCGTTAGCTCTAACCTTCTCCTAAAGAATTGGATTGCCGAAGGTATCAAGAAAAAATTAAAAGTTACAAGAAGGGTTTGAGGAGATAGGGGATTAGTGCTTTTTGTTACATTTAGAAACGATGGAAACGGACATCGCGATAATTAAAGAGGCATCGAAAGAAAAAGCTGAGGAGAACTGGGCGTTCCGAGCCTATTTGAGAGAATGCAATATGTCACCGGAGGAGATAGATGCAGTTGTGCACAGGTTGTCCAAAGAGATTTCGTCAAAAATAGATTGCAAAGCATGTGCAAACTGTTGTAAGATGGTTACACCAGTTTTAGACGAAGATGATATAGTAAAGCTATCTGCGGGATTGGGAATATCTACTGCTGAGTTTTACGAAGAATATCTGGTTGAAGATGAAGACGGTCTTAAATTTAAGATGAAACCATGTCCTTTCTTAAAAGATAATTCCTGTTGGCTATATGCATATCGTCCCAAGGATTGCAGGTCTTACCCGCATTTACACAAAGAGGGTTTTGTTTTTAGACTTATGGAGGTTATAGCGAATTGCTCTGTCTGTCCAATAGTATTCAATGTATACGAGACACTGAAAGAAGAACGCTGGCATAAGGACCCCATAGACTTTGATGAGGGGCTCAGCGAGGGAGGGGGAATAGAAAAATGAAACAATCAGAAGAGGATACTAAACTGTTTTATAAACTGTATCCGGCATTGCTTGTTTACACAAACCAGCAAAAAGGCATAATTAGGAGTGTAACCACCATTGACGAGTTCATGCAATTACCATCCGAAGAGATAAACAAAATCAGAGAAGCTTTATACGGGCAACCCGGGTTGATTGATGCCTTTGTGCAGGAGAAACCTTTCAATTTCTCGCAGAACGCGTTAGAGATAGTTCGCAGTTGGAATAACTTCCTTAAGGCTGAGTTCTATTTGTTCCGCTATCTCAAGAAGTATGCGATCTTTCTCGATAACCGTTCGCCACCGAAGGCGTATGGTGTGCTTGCACTTGTGAGTGATTTCCAGGATATAGTTAGCCAAGAACTTCCGGTTTACCTCAAAGCGGTTCTTCTACCCTTTAAAGGTCAAATTATCTACGATGGTCTCTTGATTCCCTCCCCCGTCAGTTTCGGTCCGGGTATTCGGCAGGATTTGAAAGAGAGATATCAAGAAGCAAAAGCGCGATTTGGCATTATAACCTCTCTTCCGTGGGTGGAGATAGAAGATAGCGACGAAGAGCGCTTAAAATCATATTTGAGCAGTGAGGCGATGCGACTGAAATATGGGGGTAAGATAGACAGGCTGATTAAGAAGGATCCAAGCCTTTTAACGGTTTATCATCAGGAGATGGGCAAAGTTCATGCACGGACGTATGGTAGATGCTTATCAAAGATAGGGCTGAGGAATGCCTGGTTTGCGATACTCGAGGGCGAGGTAGTTGCAGGTGGGTGCACGCGAGCAGAAGTTGAGCGAATTCTGGACGAGATTATACCGGTGGAGAAGAGGGATTTTGCATATGTATTCCACCTGAAGGGGGAGTGAGAAGATGTTACGAGCAGGACAAGCACGGGAAGACATAAAAGTGGTCTCTTTTGACGTTGACGGCACTTTAGTGAGCCCGGGATTTGTAGATTGCGTTTGGCTACAAGGAATTCCGAAGGCTTATGCGGAGACGGAAGGTTTGAGCTTTGAGCATGCGTTTGAATATGTAAAGAGCGAGTATGATAATATCGGGGAGCACCGGATAGAGTGGTATAACATAGATTACTGGCTGCGGAAGTTCGGTTTGGACATCCCGTACGAGACGCTCTTCAAGAAATACGAAGACGAGATAATGATATACGAGGAAGTAGAAGGTGTTCTGACCGTGCTGGAGGAAGAAGGCTACGACCTGATATTAAGCTCAAACGCGGCAACTGAATTCATTGAATTCCAGATTGAACCTATCAAAAGATTCTTTTCGCATGTGTTCTCAGCAACGTCTGATTTCGGCGAGGTAAAGAAGACCAACGGGTTCTTCGCACGTGTGTGTGAGATTCTGGCTGTGAAGCCGCAGGCGGTTGTTCATACCGGTGACCATTGGGTGTTTGATTTTCTCAATCCACGCAAAATCGGCATAACTGCTTATTATCTGGATAGAGCGCGAAAAAGGAACGTAAAGGATGAGGTAAGAAAAGAGGATGAATTTGTTATAAGCGATTTAAGTGAGCTTCTCGATGATCCTGATTGTTAGTTAGCTCGTGGCTCGATTTGCAATTGTGTATAACTTATCAACCTTATTTACCAAAGATTGCAACTTTATTGAACGAAAAATTAAAACGCACGCCTCCTTTATATTCTTATTATCTCTATCAATACATACCATTGACGTGAAGGTTTAGCCATGAAAGAATACGAAGTAGAATGTATACGATGCGGCGCACGCTACTCGAAGGAAGATGTAATCTATACGTGCAGTAAGTGTGGCGGGCTGCTGGACATAAAGTACGATTATTCTAAAGTAGATGTAAAGAGAATCGTAAACGCGAGGGGAGAGGGCGTGTGGAAATATCGTGAGTTATTACCGTTCGATGACGAAACCAAGCCGATAACGATAAACGAGGGAAATACGCCGCTGTACCGGTGTGATCGACTGGCAAAAGCCATGGGCATCTCGGATTTGTGGGTGAAACACGAAGGACTGAACCCGTCAGGTTCGTTTAAAGATCGTGGAATGACCGTTGGTGTAACGAAAGCAGTGGAATTGGGTGTGAAAGGTGTCGCATGTGCATCTACGGGTAACACGTCTGCGTCACTCGCGATCTTCGCGGCAAAGGCTGGTTTTCCGTGCTATGTCCTTCTTCCCAAGGGCAAGGTAGCGTTAGGGAAAGTAGCGCAGGCGATGATGCATGGTGCGCAGGTATTCTCGCTAAAGGGCAATTTTGATGATGCTTTAAGGGTTGTTCGTGTGCTCTGCGAAAAAGAAAGCCTATACTTATTGAATTCCGTGAATCCGTACCGATTGGAAGGACAGAAGACTATAGCGTTTGAGGTTGCCGAGAAACGTGGCTGGGAAGTGCCGGATAGGCTTATTCTGCCAGTCGGGAATGCGGGGAACATAAGTGCGATTTTTAAAGGCTTCTCTGAGTTGAAGACATTATGCATCACCGACGCTATACCAAAGATGACGGGCATTCAAGCAGAGGGTGCGAAACCTATAGTAAGGGCTTTAAAAGAAGGAAAAGCTGAGATAACGCCAGAAGCTAAACCAGAAACCATTGCATCTGCGATACGAATCGGAAATCCGGTGAATGCTGCAAAGGCTTTAGTCGCTATAAGGGAATCCGGAGGCGTTGCGGAATCAGTGACTGACGATGAGATAACAGAGGCACAGCTCGAGCTGGCACGGTTGGAAGGCATCGGAGTGGAGCCTGCAAGTGCAGCGTCAATTGCCGGGTTGAAGAAATTAGTTGAGATGGGAGTAGTAGAACGAGATGAGCGAATTGTCTGCATTACCACGGGACATCTCTTGAAAGACCCTGAGCGCGTAATAGAGATATGCGAACCGCCAATAGAGGTAGAAGCGGATGTGGATGTGCTGCGGAAGATGTTGAAGTGAGTTAAAAAAACAGACTCCAGAAACGTGGTCGGGCCAAATGCAGTATGCAACAAAAATGTTTCCGTAATACTTTTATGATGAATAACGTTTTTCTTAGTGCAGGTTCTTTTAAAAAAAGAAAGTGCGATGAAGAGAATATTCCACATTGCAGACACGCATATAGGCTATTCGGCATACCGGAGGATGGACGAAGCGACCGGGCTGAACCAACGTGAAGTGGACACCTACGCGGCATTCAAGCAATTTGTGGACTATGCAGTTGCTGAAAAGCCCGAGGTGATAGTACACGCGGGTGACCTGTTCGACTCCGTGCGACCAACGAATCGTGCTATTTCGTTCGTGCTCGGGCAATTAATACGGTTAAGCGAAGCTGGCATCCCTTTTGTGGTGATCTCAGGCAATCACGAAACGCCCCGTTTGAAAGAGACGGGCAGTGTATTCAGCCTGTTTGAGCATATTCCCGGTGTTCACGTAGTTTATGGAAATAAATACGAACTCGTTGAAATTGGTGATCTAAAGGTTCATGCGATTCCTCATTGCGAGGATATAGAGAGTGAGAAGCAGAAAATGCGGTTGAACCGCGACAACACGGGTTTTAATATCGCACTGCTCCATGCAGGCGTTTACGGCGCGGGAAAGCAGATGTTTTTAATGGACGAATTCAACGAGCAACTGATTACTATTCACGACTTGACCAACTTCGATTACCTCGCACTGGGGCACTATCACAAATACATAAGAGTACGAGACAACGCATATTACGCGGGTTCAACCGAACGATTCAGCTTTAACGAGGTGAACGAGGCTAAAGGCTTCTTGGAAGTCAGTTTGAGCGAAGATGATGAAAAAGAGATTATATTTCACGAATTGAGAACGCGGGAGATGGAGGATTTGGAGCCCATTGTTTGTAGCACGCTCGATGCGCAGGAGATAAAACGCGCTATAACGGATCGCATCCAGGAATGCGACCCCGGAGATAAAGTAGTGCGGTTAAAGGTGCTGGACATACCCATGCAGGTCTATCATTCACTTGATTTTGACGAGCTGAAGCGATTGACACGGTCTGCAGTTCATTTTGAGATAAAATACGAGTTCAAGCGGGATAACGAGTTACTTTCTACTGAACGTCCCATGTCTCGTTCGTTACATACGGAGTACGAGCACTTCATGGAGAAGTACTCGGTCGGCGCTAATGTTGATAAAAAACGGCTGAAGGAGTTAGGGTTGCGGTATATGCAGGCCTGGGAAAGCGAGAGCGAGGAGTAACAAAGGAATAGGGAATAGATCACTTCGATCGAGTCAGGCAAAAGATGCCGTAGATTTGTGGATGCATGCATTTCAGAGCAAGAAAAAAAGTTTTTAATGCTGAAAGAGATAATTGGATAACGTAAAAGAAAAGAAGTCCCGTGGTGTAGCGGTCAAGCATACTGGCCTTTGGAGCCCGTGACAGAGGTTCGAATCCTCTCGGGACTATCAAGATTTTTGAGGTTTAACGTTTTTGAGGGGTTTTTGGTAGATTGGGCTATATTATCAATGTTAACATCACTATCACTTGAAACAAGGGCTTTAATTGATTTAATACTAGATTGAAGTTCATCTATGTAGTTAGCTATACTTATCCCTCTCGCTTCCGCTTCGCTTTTCAATATAGCATGTAGTTCCTTAGAAACTCTGATGTGGGTATATTCTGTCGTTTTCATGATGTTAACATTAGGTGTATCCAAAGATAAAGATATCGCCTGCACGCTTGGGATGCCAACAGGAGTGAAGAAGAGGCTGATGGGGCACTCTATAAACGGTGATATTGACCTCATACACTACTCAGCCTTAGCTTTCGATGACCTCAAAGGGATATACGATAGGTACTGGAATGATGTGCGGATTCACGAACCTCCCAAGAGGGTAAGGGAGATGAATAAATAGCTTTTAATTCCAAAGAAATTATACTTGACATAGGAAGATATAAATAAGCTAAACATCAACTCTTGAACAATATGGTTTAATCAGAAATTTTGGCTGCCTTCTTAATAGGTGTACTGGTAGGTGCTGTTTTTGCGCTTGGATTAAATCAATTAATAGGCTATTTTAAAGAGAGGCGACAAAGGGAGGAAATTGAGATCCCTGCTTGGTTGTGCGAGGGGGTACCTCAGAGAGTGGACATAGAAAAGATCCTTACCCCTTCGAGAAAAGAAGTGTACAAAACACTAGAACTCTTTCACTCTCATGTAAGATATGTCATCACAATCATGTTTTCTTTACTAACTGCTCTGTTTGCTATTTTAACTTTCTCAGAGAACTTGGGTGTTGAAAAAGAAGTAATAGAGACCTTTATTGGTTATTTTTTGGTTGCAATTTCCGTAGTTGCGATAATTTCTATCGTTATAATACATAGATATTACTTGGTATATGTTTCATCGCTCGTCTTTGCTGTTCGAGTACATCTTGCATCGCCATTTAAATATACACATCCTTGGTTTATACGGACTATCGAGCAAGCTAAAAAGTGGGGTAATATAAAGAATGATCTTGAGTTCATCAAGAAGAGGGCAAGGTCTCCAACTGATACGTTTGTGCTGTATGCTTGCATTATATTCCTTCTTGCTTGCTTAAGCGGTTACTCTGGATTGAGAATTCTCGCAAGTCTTCTTGAACTGGCATCTACATTTTGGCTGTGCATACTGATCGCTTAAGGGCGTGATAGACTGGTTGATATTGCATATGATGTTTCTTAGAATCAGGGTATATTCCGGGCACATCAAAAAGAACTTAAAAACCTCAATTTTCACCATCCCCATACTTTACTATTACTTTTTAGCTTTTTACAAAAAATGTTATCTATGGTTAACTGTAATGAGCTGTGGTGATCTGTAGTGATCTGAGAATCATATTTTCTCTTCTCCGTGGTACGCTTAAGTTTCAGAAATACTCGGTGTGTTCACTCCCTTCTTACCGCTTCTTCCATGGCCGCTAAGGGTTTTGGGTTAGGAGATTTTTCGGATTTTGCATTTCAATCTTTTGATTTACATAAAAAATAAAAAAGAAAATAAAAAAATATTTAGCTTACCCTTCTTATGTATATCGTTTTATTCACTGTTTTGCTGTTTGGTCCTTGTGATTCCGTCCAAAGCTCTGTTCCATCATCCCTGTGCTCATACACATATATTGAGATGGAATGCTTTCCGCTGGACATCGGTATCCACGTAGTGGAAACTGTGATATTCTTTGTTTCACCCGCATTTACTGTGCTTATGCTCTTGTGCATGGTGTGCCCTATGGTGGGAGCTTCGTCTATGGCCGGGCCCATGGTGTAGCCCATGGCGGGGTAATCAACGCATAATTTTACACTAACGTTTGCTGCTTTGCTTCCGGGATTGTCAACTACTGCATAACCGGTAATACCTACTGTCTCTCCTATTACTTTCCATTCTGGTGGGACAAAAACATCTAAACCTTCCGATCTACAGCCGTTCACATCCACAGACAATGCCGCCGGGAATGGCACGGATTCTGACGAGCCCTTATGAGTCTGGATACTACCTCCATCAAGCACGCCACCTGCGGTGTATTTAAATCCGTCGGGGCCTGTGATTGTTATCATAAATATATCTCCTGACTCTGCGTTGTCTTCAACATGCACGATGAATTCGTATCCACTTACGCCATTGACCGTAGCGTTACCTGAGAAAGTAGCAGTGCTTCCTGATACTGTGACTGTGTGAATGGATGTACTGTTGCTGTGGACATTCATCCCAATTGCGTGGTCATGGAATTCAAAATTGTCACCGGGGTTTGCCCCCTCATGCACCACAAACCCGAAAGTCAGATCTTCATAAGAGTAGATATTACCTCCTGTTGTCACATGACCCTCTTCTCCTTCTGTTGTTTCGTAAGTCACTCTCGAATATGGCGCCATAATTACTGGAATATCTGTTCCCATTGTTGTCGGACGCACATCAAATGAAACATCCCACGGTGTCCCGGGCGCTAAATCCCCTATATCCCATCTCAAAGTATTCCCTATGATTTTGCTTGGTTCCCTCGTTGCATTTCCCATGTATTCAACATCATCGGGAAGCACGTAATATGCATGAGTGCGACTGGCCATTGCAGCTATATCTTCCGAAATGGTCTTATAAACTTCCTGCAAATCACTCCCGCTTGGTGCATAGTAATAGTTCCCTCCTGTTATATCCGCAATATCATTTAGCAATTCATGGTCAGCTTCTCCAAATCCAACCGTGAAAATCTTTATATTTTCATCTGCGGCTTCTTGTGCCCTTGTTCTTGGGTCGCTTCCACTGTTGGAAACGCCATCTGATAAAAGAACCATTACTTTTAATGCATCGTCTCTGCTTCTTGTGCTTGTAAGCTCCGCTTTTGCCTTATTAATACCCTCACCTACTCCGGTAGAAGAAGACACACTCAAATCATCTATGGTTGAATTAACAGAAGTTCTGTTTTCTTGTATGTCAAGCAGAGTTAATTGCTTGTTGAGTGTGGCATACGTACTGAAAGAAACAACGCCCATTTGGTCCTGATCGCTCGTCAACCCCACGAAAGTCTTTGCCGCATCCTTAGCTGCATCAAGCCTAATAGGCGGAACTTGAACTGCCAAGACATAGGGCCTACCAACAACGTCTCCTCTTGCGTATACTTCCCATGTGCCACTCTCCACTCTACCACTATACAAGCAGATATGATCTCTACCAGCATAATGACGATAAGAAATGCCATCAGGATTATAACAGTTATAGCCATACCACACGCCAGAAGGACTCTTTATCTGCAAATATTGTTTTGTATCGTCAGAATTGGTCTCCAAAAGAACATCGAATGTAGTGATTGATGAATTTATAATGAAATTGTCGATTTCTGTCCACTCAAAGGTTAATAAGCCTGAATTGTTATGTATCACGTCACCATACCAGCCCATACTTCCAGACCTATCTATCACATGCATCACATCCACCGGTACCTTTTCTGTCACATTAACACTATTTATCGTCAATGTTACTCTCGTCGTATCTCCAATACGTATCTCTCCCGGATTTACCGAAGCGTTGGTAGTCACTATTCCATCGGTATCCGCGGAAACAGCAGGCAAAAGCACCGCAAGACTAATACTGACGATAACTAAAAGTGTCAATACCGCTGGGAATTTCTTTCCTCTTTTACCTCCTCTTAAAGTCATACCTTATCTCATCACCTCCCTTTTCATCCCTTTCTTTTTTTCCCTCCAAAATTTTTGTTTAGTGCTAACGCGTTTTTTATCGGGATCTCTTACGTATCCACGGACCTCCGAAAATAGGTCATCCTATGCCGTAATCAATGAAAAGCCAGAATAAATAGTGTTAAGGCCTTGGAGTAAGAACCTAAGGTCGGTATTCTTATGGGAAAAGGCTGAAAAGTAATTTTTTCTCCTTTTATTAGATTTCAATCGCTAACTTTTATTCCTTCTTTTCCCCTCACGCATACGCCGGGTCGAATCGTACAGGTGTTGATTTCTCCAGGCATTGCTCTCCGTACTGGAGCGACTCATCAATCATTTTCTTGATGAGCGTGGGGTAGGCGGCGCCCGCAAGGTTCTGAACGGGTTTGCCCTGGCAGAAGAACGTGAAGGTCGGGGTAGCCATCACCCCGTAGCGTTCGGCGGTGAACATGTTCTCGACGATGTTGAGCTTCGCGAATTTGACCTTCCCTTCGTACTCCTGCGCGTATTGGATGAAATACGGCTCCATCTCCTTGCAGTGGACGCAGGCAGGGCTGAAGAACATCACGAGCACGGGTAGCTCCGAAAGCTCTACGTCTTGCTCCCAGCTGCTATCATCCACTTCCAACAGGTTCATGGTTGTACCATTCATGCTATGCTGGTATATTATATGGTATGGGATATTAAAAATAGAAGGGCTTACGCGCACCAGCACCGCACCAAGTTATGGTTAAGAGAGGTGTGCCCGATCGCGCCAATTCTAATGATCAACGACGATTAAGTTGGAATGGCCACCAATAGAATAAAAACAGAACATATTGGCAACAAGTGTTATCTCAAAACCGCTTCTCACAGCACAGACTGCACAGCACAGACCGCATAAACCATGGATGGAACGCCGTTGTTCAGGAAGCAAAGCAAACGCAGGATTTATCTTATCACCATCTTATTCATTCTTTTCGTCCGATTTCGAACTGGTTGTCCGCTCGGCCGCCAATAAAAGTTCAGAGAACCCCTCTGGAATGAGAAGATCATTTATTCTTTTGTTCTCAGTACAGGACTATGACCCCATCCAATAAACGTTGTTGAAATCTCTTTACGTGCCGCCTCATCTTCAGGTTCAATATAACACGGCTTGCCACATTTGCGACATTCGAACCAAATTGCCCAGTCATTCCTTCCTTGTAGCCTTCCTTTAAACCCTCTTTCCGACCATCATCGAATCCGTCTTTACGACCTTTTTATAAATTTTAGCCTCCGTTTCTCGCTCCTCTACGATTCCTGAAAGTTTAGATAGTTTCGTACTTATTTATTGACCTGCCGTCATATCTTCTCTACTTGCCATCTCTTCCAGCTTCTTCTTATCTTCCTCCTTTAATCTGAAACTCACCACAGGATTTTTCCCGTCGTATTTCTCCTGGCTCGGATAAAATATGATTTTGTGTCATAGATAGTAATCAATAGGGTAGGTAGTCCACAATATAAAGTTCGTAATGAGTCCGTATTCTATAGGTCATGAGCCTGTAATCTATAGCTTATTTTACGCAAAAAAGGGGCTATTCCACTACCTTATCTACCCTACCGTTCAGTACCCCATACCCCACTAATAATACCCTTGTTTGCCCTATATGTACCCTTGTTCTAATCTAATCTAACCTAACTTACCTACCTTCTGATGCACCTAAAAATCAGGTTAGGATCTCTCATACTCAATTTACATATATACTATCGGCAGACACATCACGTTTTGGAAAAATATGAAAAAGATGTCCATGCTATTTCTTCTTTCTAAAGAAAGCAGTTTTTCTTCTCATCTCACTGGGAGGTTAGCAAATTTTTTACCCCCGTCCGTGAGTGAGTGATCATCCATTGGTTCTTTCTGTCTGTATACCCACCTTTTTCCTTTTCGCGAACCCTTCCTTGACTTACTTTACTAACTTACTCCGATAGATTTATTTGAGCGGTATTCCCGGCCATGCCATACCATACTACCTACCTCTCTCTCTTTGGCAACCATTTCTGTTGTAACGTAACCGGCCGGCCGATCGGCCAATCAATCCTCTTCCGTAAAATGAGATATCTGAAGTAAGATTTTGATCTCTGCCTCTCATCCATGTTAATCCCGTTTATTGTGACACGATATGAAAAAAAGAATGCCGCAATGTGTATGTATGTAACAAAGCTTTTAGACTTTACGTACGTAACAAATCATGTCGAGTCCCAAAATTATTTCGTGAACAAAACCCCTTCGGGGAAATTTAGAGCGCTTTAGCTAGCTAGCACACAGGTAGTTCCAATCGTCCAATTTAGTACCAAATTCCCATTTTTCAGATAGTGGGTGGAGGCGGATCTTTCTTGAAGAATTAAACTTTTAAAAAGTTTGATCGAAACGCTTCGCAGACGAATTCCATTTCTGTCCCGCATTTTGGACATTGATAAACGTAACACCCTCTATCCAGACCTTTGCAGCTCATCATCTTCTCCACTTCTTCTCGCTCTACCGGCCGTACCTCCCGCCTGTGGAAGTAATAATAGAATAGCGATCCCAAATTGCGGTTGTCGGTAAATAAAGATGTCCTTTACTGAGAATTCCGATCGATGGAAACAGCCAATTTTTTCGGGAGGTGATAGTACTGATTCTTGAATAGCTGAGAGACAGAAGAGGAGAAAGGGAAAGAGCATAACTGGTGAGGCTACCACTTCTCCCATAATGTCCAGAGGGAAGGAAAAAATGAGAGGAGTTATACTTTATACACAATAAAATAAGAAAAAAGTGGGAATAATTTCTTCCGTCCAATTTCTATCTACTTACTGCACTTCGTCCGTTCC
>DATKWH010000038.1:0-13678 GCA_035529655.1 Bathyarchaeia archaeon | reverse complement strand
GACATTGTTGATACCGTCGTTCCGCCTGAAGTAACGGAAAGGATCGTTGAGGAATGCAAGGTGTTAGGAATCGATAAGGTGTGGATGCAGCCCGGATCGGAATCCGAGCAGGCGATTGCGTACTGCAGGCAAAACAACATCAAGGTAGTGCACGATGTTTGTGTGATGGTGAAGAGAAGGGAATAAGTAATCCCGCAAAAAACTGTGATTTTAAAGGGGGATAAGAGCTTCATTCTAACATGCTTCTTGCCACGCTCAAATCAGCATCGGTATTAACATTTATAGCAAGCAGCGGGTCATCGAATATGAACGGTATCGAATCCTTCGAATTCGTGACCACATTGATACCGCAAGAAACGAGTTCTTTACCTTTGTGCTCAAACGTGTAACTTGGCGTTATGCTTTCTGGTAACATATCCAGAGGAATAGCGCCAGTGACGCTGATACGACGCAAGCGATAAGCGTCAATTATCGCGTTAATGTGCTTGCTTCGTAAAAAAGGGATGTCGCAGGCAACGGATACAAACTCAGGGTACCGAGGGAGCAGATACCATAAATCTTCGTGGTAACCTCCGCCCGGTGTCTCTACGGTTTTATAATTGGCGAGTTTGCAATATTCCTCTGTCTTTGGCGTGTTCTTCGTGATCGCCACGAAAAAATCTTCTACGTTTGATTCGCGCACGGGTTCTACAACCAAATCTAAGAGTCGTTTCTGGTTGCCGCGTTTACCTATCGTTATGAGTGCCTTCTCGTTCTCCGTGTAGGTTCCTCTGTTCAGCCTGCTGCTTTTCCCGCCTGCGAGGATTATTGCTATCATTAAACCCTTTTCTTTTTATTAAAAAGAAAAGCGTTTTCGGAAAAGAAAAATGTGTTGAATGCATCTTCATTGTGACCGCAATTACAGAAAAATTTATAGCCTTGTAATACTGTATAAAAACTGAGATGGGGATACGGTCTTCAGCGGATATAACACGGGCATTAAAGGAGAAGTGGGATAAAAGCAAGGATAAGGCAGATTGGCGAGTGCTAACTGGACGGAATCACAAAGGACGGTACGACATGTTCATCTCCAGCCCGGAGAGTATGTGGCAGCTCAAATTTGAGCAGACCGGAGGTAATGAAGCAATAGGATTTGGTTTGGACGTAGGGAAAATAGACGCTGAGATAAAAAAGATTATGGGGGTGGGCGCGCCAGTCCCTTTTGGATTGATCTCTCCACAAAAAGCCGATTTAGCTATTATAATGGCTGGTATTCAGCAATACTCTTCTGATTCCACTCATACGTTGTGCAAGGAATATATCTCAGGAGAGCAGGCAAAGCTGGACGAGAAATTGGATAGAGAGATAGAGCGAATGAGCAGTGACTCGGTGTTCAGAAGGAGATATAAAGAACAAAAAGAGCGGGATAGAATCCCTTATTTGTAATGGTGCTGCATGTAAATAAAAAGGGGATACGCGTACTGGGTATTGCAGAGAGCTTCAGGAGAGACTATGAAAAGTCAGTGCTTGCGGGCATCGTTATGCGTTCCGATTTTATTATTGATGGTGTTGGTCTCACGCAAATAACCGTAGGAGGAATGGATGCGACTGAAGGGATATTTCGCCTCGTCGAATCGCTGCAGCGCGATGATATAAACGTGATGATGTTAAATGGCTGCGTCATCAGTTGGTTCAACATAATAGACATAATGGAAGTTTACAGACGGCTGCGGATTCCGCTCATCTGTGTGACATACGAAGAATCCGAAGGTTTGGAAGAACATATAGCCAAGCATTTTGAAGCAACCGATCGGGATTTGCGAATAGAAGCTTATAATCGGCTTGGAGACCGTGTTCCGGTGAATTTACACGGTCAGTTTGAGGATTTGATACGGTTTTTAGGTATAGAAAAAGCTGACGCGAGTACTGTATTAAAAAAATTCACCACTCAGGGGAAAGTGCCCGAACCATTGAGGGTTGCGAAGATAGTAGCGAGAGCACTACTAAGAAGTTGTTTAGAGGTTTAGAGGTTCAGAGATTTAGCGGGGTTAGCAGATTAGATGACCAAAAGACTAAGCCGCTAAAAAGACAAGTTTATAGGTAACCTACTGATAAAGAAGGAGTAACGATGAAGAGCTTTTAGGAATTAAAAGTGTGGCAAAAAGGGATTGAACTTGTAGCAATGGTCTACGAGATTACTGCCTCAGTTCCTGGAGAAGAGAAATATGGTTTGAGTGCACAGATGAGAAGGGCTGTGGTTTCTATTCCATCGAATATTGCTGAAGGGCATTTGCGAAAAACATCAAAAAAAATTAAGCAATTTCTAGCCATTGCACGTGGTTCTTGTGCAGAGTTAGAGACACAAATAATTATCGCACATAAGTTGGATTTTATTCAAGAAGACAACTTCAATAACCGGTCTCCAAAGATAGAAGAACTTTCAAAAATGCCCTCCTCCTTCTACTCCAAAATAAATTCTAACCCGCTAAACCGCTATCCTGCTATCCCGCTATAAAAGCACGTCTATATCTAACTGCTCTGATAATTCTTTATACCGGTTCCGTATCGTAACTTCAGTCACACCGGTAACATCAGATACTTCCTTCTGTGTACGATGCTCACCGCCTAAAATTGCTGCGATGTAAATAGCAGCGGCTGCTATTCCTATTGGGCCTCGCCCGTTGGTCAGCTCCTTCTCCGATGCGCGCTTTATTATCTCTATTGCCTTTGACCGTATATCGCCGCTCAAATCGAGCAAGGAGCAGAAACGAGGCACGAAATCAACAGGAGACGCAGGAGTGACTTTCAATTCGAGCTCCCGTAAAAGAAAGCGATATGCCCGGCTTATTTCCTTCTGCCCAACCCTTGAGATATCCCTTACCTCTTCCAGCGTTCTCGGCACCCCGTACTGTCTACACGTAATATATAAGATCGCAGTGGCTATACCTTCTATGCTCCGGCCGCGAATCAAACGTTGCTTCATTGCTTTTCGGTACAACATAGAAGACGCCTCCCTGATATTCATCGGTAGTTTAAGCGCACACGCCATCCGATCAATCTCAGAAAGGGCGAAAATAAAGCTCCTTTCGGTTGTGTTCGCAATGTGTGTTCGCTGTTGCCATTTCTTTAACTTATATTGCCCTTGACCCGTTGGAGACCACGTTACCAGTGTGCTCAGACCTTTATCGTGTATCCGATATGTCATCGGTGCTCCAACTCTCGCCCTTTTCGACACCTGTTCGAAATCAAAGGCACGCCACTCTGGTCCAAGATCCACAATGTTCTCTGCCACTACCAATCCGCATTCCGCACAAAAAAGCTCTGCTCTTCCATAATCTCGTATCAGGCCCTTAGACCCACATTCAGGACATTCCTTTACCGTCTCACCATAATCAGCGCCGCCTTTATCTCCCTTACCGTCTTTATGCTTCCCCTCTTCCGTATCCTTCTTAGGGGTCACCATTTTTCATTCATTTGTATCCCTTAGTTATATATAAATCAACTGTCTTCCAAGATTTCCGCACGTAGAACGGAATATCCTCCAAATACTTTTCTTTGAGCAGCTCTTTCAGGAATTTGATGGTTTTCTGGTCCGCAGGATAGCCACTTCCAATCTCTGCTCCTACCTCCACCTCAAGCGCCCGTATGGATCTATCTCGGTGCACCTTCGCAACGATTGATGCTGCGCTGACCAAAGCGTAACGGTCATCTGCTTTGAATTCAGAAATTATTTCAATCTCCGCATCTACTTCCTTCTGGTAGTTCGCTCTAAGATTGGCAGCGAACCGCTCTGGTTTTACATCTGCCGCATCTACAATCGCTCTATCAGGCTGAAAATACTTAAGCACATCTGAAAACCGTTCAACCATGATTTCATTCATCGTACGCATTTTTCTACCTTCGTCTATCTCGCTCGCGGTCATCTCCACCAAATAAACCTCAGTCGTTTCTTCTATGCGTTCCGCCAGATATTCCCGCTTTGCAGGGCTCAATCGTTTCGAATCTTTCACACCCAGCTCTTCCAATCCCTCAAAATTCAAGACCCCTGCAACAAACATTGCGCCTATCACGGGACCTTTACCCGCTTCGTCAATTCCTATCTCCCTCATCTTTCTTTCTTCCTTCGGGCTTTCAATTCAATCAATATCTATGGTCTCTTCTTGGTTTTGCACCTTAGCTTGTTAAATCTTCATATGCAGAAGTAGCAGCAATAGCACCTTCTGCGCACGCCACAACAACTTGTCTCACGCCCCCGGTTATGTCTCCCGCGGCGTATACTCGCTCTTGGTTCGTCCGCTGGCTTTTATCCGTGAATATGTATCCAGCTTTGTCAAGCTTCACATCCATTTGCGTTGCTAATGCATTTACCGGTTCCTCGCCGACATATACAAACACGCCATCTATCGAGAGTTCATCCTCAAGCCCTCTCTCTTTATCGTATCTAACTACACTTCCCACTGCTTTATCCCCTTTTATCTCCTTCACCACGGAATTCCACAAGATATGCACACCGGCCTTTTCCAGTTTTTTCTGTAAATACTGCTCCGCCCTGAGTTCATCTCTTCTATGGATTAACGTTACCGCGCAGCCGACGTTTTTTAGATACAACGCTTCTCTAACTGCTGAGTTCCCGCCGCCTACCACTATTACCGACTTATCTTTGAAGAAGAATCCATCACATGTAGCACAATACGATACACCCCGTCCAAGAAACTCATCTTCTCCTTTAACGCCCAGTTTCCGTTTTTTAGTTCCTGTGCACAGAACCACCGCATTTGAGCGATACTGGTCTTTCTCCGTAAAAATAAGCATTTCACGCTCTTTTTCCATTAGTTCTATCTTGTTAACGCCTTCCAGCTCTTTAATCTCCGCATATTCTGTCGTTTGCGCTTTCATCTTTTCTGCCAGTTCCATGCCACCTATCCTTATGAAGCCAGGATAGTTGTCTATATCTGTTGCCTCATTTGATAACCCGCCGCATATTCCCTTATCAAGCACCAGCGTTTTCAATCCGCTTCTCGCACCAAATATTCCCGCGGTCATCCCTGCAGGACCCGCTCCAACAACAATTAAATCGTAATCTTTTTCTCTGTTCATAAGCTCGAATACTCTGATACGTATGTATGATACAATTAATTTTATAAGCACGTGTATATGATATAAAAGCGGTATGCTCACAAACTCAGGGGCCCGTGGTCTAGTTGGAATGACGTCGCCTTGACATGGCGGAGGTCATGCGTTCGAATCGCATCGGGCCCATTCCCTACAGCGGATGGAACCATCAAAAATAGGGGTTTTATTTTGGCTTGTACCATTTAGTTTCATGAATAAAAATGGCTGCAGACACGCCTAAGATATTTGGCACGTTTGACCTGCATGAGCCACACAGGCTACGGGCTTGGGAAACCTACTTTGGGATTAGGGGATAGGGTTGGTTCGGGTGCTTGGAAAGCAAAGTACCACTCGATACCGGAATCTACTGCGCCATCTCAGAAGATTTACGCAGAGCACAAGCACGCACAAGGAGCGTTTACCTGAGAATACTTTACCAGTTCTGTAAACATACAGGATATGATCCTGATGAGCGGGTAAAACTATCTCCTAAAAAGCGGAAAAACGCATCATGGATTACTGAAGGCGTACAAAAGGATAAGATTATTTATAGGGCTGTGTGTGCAAGAACATTTGAGGAACTAGTAGAAAAGGGATTCTGGATAAGTCCGGAAATCATAAATATCTTTCACAAGCGTTTAGGGGGAATAGAATGAAAGCAGTTGTTACCGGTGGAGCGGGATTCATTGGCTCGAATTTATCGGACGGGTGGGCAAATAGGAATGCAGAAGTCATTCATTATCCCTATGATCTATCAGTGGACTCGATGGAGTTGAATTACCTGTCTGAATGAAGTAAGAATGTATAATTTAGAAAAAGGTTTAAAAGAAATGATCCGGTATTTTTAGGAATGGAGAGGATAAGATTGCTGGTGCTAAAACGCTTCCCAAAAGACCTCGGACTGGTGGTCCTCCTTACATTTATATGCATACCCTTTGTCCTCATTCAACCGTTAAATGAGACACCTGTGCGAATTAATCCTTGGACTGCCCTTAGTGCTCTTCCTACCGGGATATTCGTTGATTGCCGCATTATTCCCGAGAAAAGATGATTTGGATGGGATTGAGCGGATCGCTTTGAGTTTTGGGTTGAGCATTGCAGTTGTGCCACTGCTCGGCCTGACATTGAACTACACACCGTTTGGGATTCGATTATCGCCTGTTCTTATTGTTCTGTCAGTATTTACGATTGTACTTGCCGTCGTGGCGTATGTAAGGAGGAGCAGGATTCTCGAAGAGGAGCGGTTTATGGTTGATTTTGGGAGTGCCTTCACGGCGGTCAAGGAATCATTTCAAAGCAAAGGATACAAAGATTGATAGGATTTTATCCGTTATACTCGTTATAGCCATCGTGCTTTCAATCTCCATGGTCGTTTATGTAATCGTAACGCCAAAAGAAGGCGAAAAGTTCACGGAATTTTACATCCTCGGTCCAGAGGGGAACGCGGAAAATTATCCAACGAATTTGGGCGTAGGAGAAGAGGGGGAGGTAATCACCGGCGTGGTGAATCACGAATATGCTCAGGTCACCTATCAGTTAGGGGTGCAGCGGGATGGAGCGGTTATTGGTGAAGAGTACATTGCACTCGAGCATAATGAGACGTGGGAGTATCCGTTTACCTTTAGGGCGACGAAGGCAGGCGATGACCATAAATTAGAAATCTTATTGTTTAAAACCCCTTTTAGAAAAAGCATTTACGGAAAAGAAGATAAGGAAGAGGTATATCGTTCACTTCATTTGTGGGTGAATGTTGAATGAATCTCGCAATACTAACGGGCAGAAAGGAATTGAATCAGCACGTGAACGACCCATACTATAAAAACTTGTTCTTCTTAGTCTTAAGCAGCGTCTTTAACGTCGCCTGCGGGTTTTTCTTCTGGATGCTTGCAAACTTTTCTTTTAAAAAGAAAGCGTTACCAACAACTTTTTTATCTTCGATAAAAACCTCGACTGAAAATTATCCTCATATTTATTCTTAGCACAGGTTTTCTTTTTCGAAAAGAAAGGGGGGGTTTTAGAAGTAGAGGCCGTCCAACAATTACCCGCAATCAATAGAATACACCTCAGCCATAAATAGATTATTTTCATTCTAGCTTCTGCCGGCATGTCTATTCGGCATTAAACGGTTTAAAACAGGTTGATTTTTATATTAGTAACTCTAATGCTGTAACTACATCCATAGTGGAAGCTAAAAGGTGAGATGATAATATGGCGGTTCGAGAAGATAAGTTGGGGCAATCATGGCTCTTTCCCCCGTGTATTAGTGATTTCATACCAGAAGACCACATCTGCAACCTGGTCGTGGCTGTAATGAGTTGCATAGATGTTGAAGTACCGGGATCAACCGGGTAATCCGGCGTATCCACGGAGGATGCTGCTTCGACTGCTGGTACAGGCGGCTATTGATGGCGTATGGTCGTCTCGGAAGATTGACAAGCGTGCGCACGAGAACGTGGTCTATATGTATTTGGCGGGTAACGAGAAGCCTGACTTCAGAACGATCTGCAACTTCAGGCGGGATAACAAAGAGCTGATTGAAGCTTTCTTCAAGGAGACCGTCACCGTCGCCCGTGACTTGCGGATACTAAAATGGGGGTATCTCGCAGCGGATGGAACGAAGATAAAAGCCAACGCGTCAAATGACTACACGCTGAGCGATGACGAGCTGAAGGAGATTCGGCATATCGTAGAGCGTGGAATCGAGATAAACGAGGAGGAGGATACGCTCTACGGGGATAAGAGGATCGATGAGCTACCGCCGGAACTCAATACGCAGGAGAAGCTCCGAAAGAAGATAAAAGAGCTCGAAGAATCCCACGGTGGTAAATTGAAGTGTGCAGCGAAGAGAATTATCGAGCAGCACGCACTCGGTGATGAGCATAAAAGAGAGCGAATCGAGGATAAGCGCGAGAGAGCGGAGTATGAGCTGAAAGAAGGCAGGCAGGATACCGTTAGCTTAAGCTACCCGGAAGCGCGGTTTATGAAGAACAAGAAGGAGAGAATTGAGTTGCCATATAACCCGCAGAACACCGTGGATCACGATTCGGGAATAATAGTCGCCAATGATGTTACACAGGACTGCACCGATCACCATCCATCAGTTGCAACCCCAAGTTGAGAAGACGGAGGAGAGCGTGGGAGAATTGCCAGAGGATACGAAACTGGGCTTTGATAACGGCTATTTCAGCGGTGCGAACCTGCGATATTTGGAGGAGAAGGGCTTGGATGGCTATATTCCAGACAGCAAGCAGGCGGGGGAGATGAAGGGAAATAAGCCGAAGGACGGCCCGTACTCGAAGGATAAGTTTGAGTATGACGAAGAAAAAGACCTGTTTATATGCCCTAATGGGGAGATACTCAGCAGAAAGGGTGAGTATGAGTATAATGGTAAGCCTCTGTACGCCTATTACGGTGCGAACTGTGGTGAATGCCCGTTCAGATCGGAGTGCACGGGAAAGGGCAAAAAGCGGACAATTACCAGTGACGGCTACGAGGGTGAACGCCGTAGAATGGCTGCGAAAATGCGATTGGACACGGGAAAAGCGGAATATAAAAAGAGGACTGAGACTGTTGAATGGATATTTGGTAACATAAAGCAGAACATGAAGTTTCGTGAATTTCTGACGCGGGGGCTCGAGAGCGTGAGGACTGAGTATAATCTGGTATGCTCAGCCCATAATCTGAAGATAATATGGGGTAAATTGAGTAGAGATGCGGCAGTTATCGGTAAGATTTTGAGATTGGTTACCAATTTGGCAGTGAAGGGCAAGAACTTTTTAGGTTTCCGCCCGGTAATTAACTTGAAGTGTCAATCGTGAAAACTGAATTTGACAGTTAATTCAATCTGAGAGCGCAAATTGAATTAACTGTCAAATTCAGGATATAAGGAGGAAATGAGCTTCAAAGCATTTGTCATAGCGATGTATGAGATGAGCAACGATAGAGTTGCACGAGCAGAGAGGAGAGCCGCGAGGGCCACTGCATAGATACCAGAGGGCTATGCGGTGATAGGCCAGTGAAACCTCCGGGGTTCAGTGGCAGTATATCCACCTCAACGCCTATCTTCTCAAGAAGGCTGAGGTTAGCTTGGGCTTTCTTACCCTAGTTTTATATTCGGAGATACTGTAAAAAAGGAAAGCTTTAAATCTGATTTAAAAAAACAGTAAGAACAGCGTATGGTTTACGAGAAATTTAGGAAAGAGGTAGAAAGGATACTGGAAGAGAAATCGAAGCCGGTTACATGGAATGAGATAAAAGAGAGTTCAACGAAACTGAAACAGAAAGCGCCGTATCACGTGTATGTGCAGAAGCTGCAGGGCGACATCGGCTTGGTGCGGTTCAAGCATGGACAGAGAACGGTGTGGGCATTACGAAGATGGTTTGAGGACGGTAAGTTCAGGGAACTCTTACCTAATAAGGTACGGTTAACGATTTTAAGTGTTAAGAGCACGTATGCAATTGCCGCAAATGAATACTGGGAACTGAAACGGATTTATCCGTTAGAGGCCGGGTTACATAGATGGGACGTGATAAGAGCAGACGTAGCGGAGTTCTTCTCTGAAGAGGACAAAAGACCGGAGAGTATAAGGCTAAAAGGAGACGGGATGGAGTACGTACGGAGTATAGAGTCTGATGAAGAGCGAATAAGAATCGCGGAAAAAATAGTGGAGAGTGGGGAATTCCTGCACACCGATGCCTGGAAAGGGAAGACGCTGGGTTTGACCAAGCCGAGGTTCAGATGTTTTTACTTCTATGATAATTCCTTTTTACTTGGTTGTAGTTAAGGCGTTGTAAACGGTGCGCAGGCACACCGCCAAAGAAGCCAGATCCGTGCTCAGTTCCGCTCATAAAACTTAAATCGCAAAACTTTTTCTTAGGACGGGAGAAAAAGAAAAAAGAAAAGGAATTAGAGTTGTATGGTCTTGAGGCTGCCAAGAACAGAGTGAATATAATATCCGCAAATAGAATACGCGCCATAATATTAGTGCGTAATTTACATGCAGTCTGTTCGTTCTAACCTGCCGTGGATAGCTGATTAACCTAACGGATTATTGAGGCCACCAATTTATAGCAATCACCCCTGTATGGTCCACCCAAACTTATGCACATGTATATATTCTCACCTTCTAATGGATAGTCTCCTTCGTCATGTCTAAGATATTTCTCTTCAATTTCTGGATCTGTTACTACAAGATTATAATGTTGCCCATTGTATGAAAATAATGCTCTCACTTGTTTTTTTATTCCCTGACCATAATCAGTGAGTAAGAGCCTAATTTTTACTTGATCTACCTTGATGAAAAGCAAAGAAGATTCTTGTGGATTTTGTTCTAAATAATTCGCATCTATTCGATCCGAGGAAGGATGTTTATTTGTCCAAATAGTCGAGGGATTATCACATAAAGCATCTAATTCATCCTTTGAATATTCTCCTCTTTTCCACCAATGTTGATTGGAAATGAGAATATTTTCTGGTTGGTAAGTTTCCGGTTGCACTTGTTCAAAAGGTATTTCTACAATATCTAATAACTCAACAGATTCTCTATTTTCATAACGAATGTCGCTTACTCTAAGTTCCCCTGTCACTCTATTGCTAATTGGCCTAATCCATTCACCAGTGCTATCCTCCTTTCCTGCAACACATCTGCCCCCCCATTTTCTTGAATTTGCTAAGCAGATGATTTCTTTATAAAACATGTTAGGTTTTACAAATGAATAATGCTTATTTCCGTTTTGTGCTCAGCTAAATATTCGGCAAGTAATCGTCTATGACAAAATTTTGGACTCGATTCACTACATAATAGGCAGGCATTATTAAAGATGGAATAATCAATATCTTTTAAAATATTTCTCTTTTCTAAAATATCAAAATATCTTTTCTCATATTCATTCCAAGTGATATTTCTCTTCTTATAATTTTTTAATAAATCTTCTGTTGGCGCGCAATCGAGCATATGAATATATTTTATATCGCCTATCTCATTTAGGAAATATTTAAAATCTTCCATTTTGGTAAAGCCTGCGAGTTGGGACGTATTATTAAGCCTTATATCGATTATCTTTTCCACATTATTTTTTTTTAATATTTCAAAGAATTTTTTTGCGCTCTTTTTAGTAAAGCCAATTGTATATAGTTTAATAGTAGAGTCAGATTGGACATTTTTATTTTCTAATTTTTCAACCATACTCTTTCTCCCGTTTTCAAAAATATGGAATACGTTTACACCTTCTCTAAGTAAGCTTTGTGCAATTAAATTATGACGATGGCACTTATACGGGTCTTTTTCGGTACACATTATTGCCACCTTCTTCTTTTTTGTGAGTTCAATTAATGACGATAATCCTTCTTTATACCAGTCTTTTTTCATAACTTCTTCATATATAATCTTTCCTTTTTTATAACAGCTCTCGTCCTTTGGTCTACCTCCAAGAACATTTCCCATAAACACATATTTGATTCCAACGTTTTCAAGTTCTTCCTTAAGTTTTGTCGTGTTAAACTGAGGAGCATATTTACTAAAAGGAATACTCCTCACGTCAACCAAAACCTCCATACAGTCTAATAAGCGCAAAAACTTTTCGTATTCAAGAGTACTGTGTCCAACAGTATAAACGATGGGGTGAGTTAAAGGTAGATTTGATTGCATTTTTTGTTTAATAATTTTTTATTCTACAATTAAAAATAACTTTTTAACCCCCTCTGCGGCCTACCACTCAGCAAGCCTCTGTAAATCGTCCTTTGAAGTAATACCGAGCGATACCAACGCGCTTATTAAAAATACATCAAAACAGACGATTTTATGGACTGAACGCCTTGTATAGCGGTGTAACTGTTTCAACACTTTCCACTTTTTAGTCCGGCTATAAAAATGTAATTCGTTGGTCACGTTTTCCACTTCTACGACAGCAAATGCCAATTCTTTTGTGATCAGAGCGTTTGCGTGGGTCACGATATGGACGTGGAGGAAAAAGGCGAGAGCATAGAAATAAAAGGGGACAAGGTTTATTTCGTTTTAGAAGTGACAGAGAGAGCCCAGGGCGAGTTTATATGGGAAAAGAAACACGTTGAATGGTACATAACGTCAGTGATTTCGTTGACCGACCCGAGGCAGCGGCGGTTGCTCTGATTTTTTGCAACTACTTCGTACCTTGTTGAAGCTTGAGTTAAGTGTATTTTTATAACAATAAGGACTATTAAATTAAAATTGGGAATTGTAGCATGAGAACGTCGAGAATATCAGGATTTTATAAGCTGAATTCGAAGCAAAGATTGGAGCTTGTAAGGGACTTTGCAGGGTTAAATGACGAAGAGATAACCGATCTTGGTAATACTGGTTCTTTGGGAGAACTGGCAGACAGAATGATAGAGAACGTTGTTGGCACCATGCCACTGCCGTTAGGCATTGCCGTTAATTTCGTGATTAATGGTAAAGATTACCTGATACCAATGGCGATCGAGGAGCCGTCTGTAGTCGCAGCAGCGAGCAATGCAGCAAAGATAGCCGGGGAGAAAGGCGGGTTCCAAACGAGTTCTACAGAGCCCATAATGATCGGGCAAATCCAGGTAACAGATGTTCCCGATCCGTCATCTGCGAAATTCACCATTCTCGCACATAAACAGAGAATTTTGGAGATTGCAAATGAAAAAGACCCAGTGCTTGTGAATCTTGGTGGTGGTGCGAAAGACGTCGAGGTTAGGGTAATTGATACGATCACAGGTCCGCAGGTGATTGTCCATCTCCTGGTTAACGTCAAGGATGCGATGGGTGCAAACGCGGTAAATACAATGGCTGAAGCGGTAGCACCTTTCATCGAGCAGATCACTGGTGGAAAAGTATATCTCCGAATCATCTCTAACCTTGCAACGCATCGGTTAGTATTTGCGCGAGCGGTTTTTGCAAAGGATGCAATAGGTGGCGAGGAAGTTGTTGATGGAGTCATTAAAGCATACTCGTTTGCGAAGTCCGATCCATACAGGTGCGCAACGCATAACAAGGGTATAATGAACGGGATAGACCCGGTTGTAATCGCTACGGGCAACGATTTCAGAGCGGTTGAAGCAGGTGCACATGCGTATACAAGCATTACCGGGCAGTATCTTCCCTTGACACACTGGGAAAAGAACAAAGACTACGATCTGGTGGGGACGATCGAGCTGCCGCTTGCAGTCGGTCTCGTTGGTGGTGCGACAACGACGCATCCTACAGCAAAGGTAAACGTCAAGATACTCGGCGTGAAAACGGCAAATGAGCTTGCAGAAATCATTGCTGCGGTCGGTCTTGCACAGAATTTCGCTGCACTGCGCGCATTGGCAACCGAAGGTATTCAGCGAGGGCACATGTCGTTACATGCACGGAATGTTGCAATCGCAGCGGGTGCGCAGGGAGAATTGATAGACAAGGTTGCGGAAATACTGGTGAAGGAAAAAAAAGTGAGAATTGATCGTGCGAAGGAAGTGCTGGAAGAGATTAAATAATGAGCAATCATGGAAGTGCTCATCAAGTAGTCGATGGGAATAGCGTAGAGGTGCCGAAAAGGGTGCAGTTTATGTAAGTAGTGTTCACTTATTATTTCTCGTGACTATCCT
>DATKWH010000037.1:0-7502 GCA_035529655.1 Bathyarchaeia archaeon | reverse complement strand
GTAACAAAGACGATAAGTTTAATGACCAAGTTATGGCGATCTCCTGTGGATTATGGAATTATCACTTGAAGTGTTGTTGAATCCGCAGTTGGATTGAGGCGGTAATTCGTTCGTTCCTTATTATTTCGCAACAAGTCTAATATAGATGCCAACAACATAAGAGAAAATGAGAAACGGAACGGAATAAATAAGAGAAAGGTAAAAGTAGTTCTAAAGATAAAAGATTATAAAGTAGCTGTAACGATGGAAAACCAAAAGCTCTTTAACAAGGTAATTTTGATCCTTCTCAGGTACGGGACAAAGAAGATAGCGGTTTTTGGCTCTTACGCACGCGATGAAGCGAAGCCCAAGAGTGACATTGACATTCTGGTCGAATTTTCAGAACGAAAAAGTTTGCTTGACCTTGTGGGGATCGAACAAGAACTCTCCGATGCGTTGGGTGTGAAGGTGGATCTGCTCACAGAGAAATCTATTAGCCCCTATCTGATTGACAGAATTAAAAGCGAGATGAAGGTGATCTATGAATGATGAAAGGGGATACGGTTTACTTACGCCATATTCTGGATGCTATATCTCGAATCGAAGAATATACTGAAGGCGTAGACGACGAGGATTTTATGGATGATAATCTTGTTCAAGCGGGTGTAATGAGAGAGATTGAGATAATAGGAGAAGCTACGAAGCGGCTATCCCAAGAATTCAGGGAAAAATATCCTGACATACCCTGAGAAAGATGGCATGGATGAGAGATAAGTTGATACATGATTACTTTGGTGTGGATATAGATGCAGTCTGGGACACCATAGAAAAAGATATTCCCTCCTTGAAGAACCAAATAAAGGATCTTATTTGAGAGAGAAAAAAATTTCTAAATCTCCTTGATCATGCAACACCTCAACAATCTTCACTCTTATCCCACCGGCAAGAACTTCCAAATCGCAAGAATCCCTGCGAAAAGAGTTATAATGAGCATGATGCGTTTCAACTTCTCAGGATCTACGAATTTCAAAACATACGTCCCAGCAACATAAGAGAAAATGAGGAATGGAACGGAATAAATGAGCAGTTTTAATAAATTCGCAGTTAAATAACCTGAAATCGAAAATGAAGCTAAAGTAACAAAATCTATCACTATCAAGTAGGTAATCATAGTCCTTCGTATAAATGTGGCATCATAACCCTGATTCACTAATCCCAGAACAATTTGAGGCCCATTTATTCCTGTTAAGACGCCCATAGAACCGCTTAAAAACCCAAGCGTCGTAAAAAGTGATTTTTCCTTTTCTGTTCTGAAAGTTATATTCAGGAGAAAGAGGAGGGAAAACGTCAAAACACTTGCTCCTATAATAAGTCCCACCAGTCGTTGCGATAACAACCCGAACAAAAATATGCCTGCGATTATGCCTGAGAAACCACCGACAAAAATGGGCTTAATCTCAAAATTGAGTTTCTCTTTAACGATAAATACTATACCCATAGCACTCTCCAGGAGTATAACAAAAACAACCGTATGTTTCGGTTCCAAAAAGAGCGCAAGGATGGGTGCAATAAGCATCGTAGAACCGAAGCCGGCAATAACCCGCACGGTAAATCCAAAAAAGACAAGTAAACCTATCAAGAGGTAAAAGTAAAAGTCCCACATTTCGGTTATATCTATCAGTATTCTTTAGTATCTTATTTCAGAAAATGCGCATGCAATCCGACAATAGTGATTCTGCTATTCATCCTCGCAATTCGTTCATCTTCTGTATGCTCCGCTCTATGTAATGTGGCGCGGCTATATCCCAGCGGTTCCACAACGCACCGTCTATACTTCTGATACCCTCAAGCGATATTCCCCGCGCTTCTTCTATGGTCTCACCGATGCCCACAGTGCAAACCGTTCGTGACCCTAGCGCATACGTGCTTCCATCTTCTCGTAACTCCATAGAGCCCGGATAGACCCTCAAATTATCGCCGTATGTCTCCTTCAAAGCATACACACCAGCCAAATCTACCTTCTTGGATCCGCTATATGTTCTCCGGTAATCCCCGTAGTCCATCGGCACGGCGTACGTCACCACCGTCGCTTTATTCACGCATTCTACAGTCGAAAGCGTACCTTCGATCATGCGGAAGCAGACGTCCACAAAATCGTCCTTCAGCACGGGCATGATGTTCATTATCTCCGGGTCGCCTGGCCGGCTATTGATCTCCAGTATCTTTGCGCCCACACGCGTGTGCATAAAGGCAACGTAGAACGGGATACCTCGCAGCCCTTCATTCTCTCCATTACCCTTCAGTTCGTTAAATATCCTCTGAACCAGCTTCTCCTCCTCTTCTCTATCTCGTTTGGTAACAAACGGCAGCCAATCTTCCTTATCCTTGTAAGAGCCCATTCCTCCTGTGTTAGGGCCCATATCATTATCGAAAGCTCGTTTGTAATCCCGCGTGTCAGGAAGAGCGGAGATTCGTTTACCGTCACAGAACGCCTGGAAACTCGACTCTTCGCCCTCTACTTTCTCCTCAACGAGTACGTCACTGCCACTCTCAAAGATCGACCGGAAATGCTCAAAGAGCTGCTCTCTGCTGGTGAAGTGATCGCCCCAGACACCGACGCCCTTGCCTGCTGTCGGCTTATCCGGCTTGACCGCAACTTCGTCCCCTATCTCATCTAAAAAGCTCCAAACAGCGTTTTTAACGTCTGTTACTGTTTTATAGTCAGTGCAATGAAACACTTTAAATCTTGGATTTGCCTCGGGACAGCATTTCTCAATCAGATACCGCTGCGCAACTTTGCTCTCTTCGATCGCATATTGCTTCGTAGGGCATATCATTGGCACTCCCGTTTTACGCTCAATAAGGTCTCTCACACCCGCGATTATCGGCTTCTCCGGACCGCAGATACCAAAATCTATCGCATTCTTGTTCGCTTCAACGAACTCGCAGATTTTTTCTACATCCAAATCAGGAATGCCCACGTGCTTCCTCGCATGTTCCACGTTAAACGGGTTCCGCTGCTTGTCCGCAACAAATAACTGCACGTTGTAATCTTCGCTTCGGCACAGTGCATCGATCATCGCAGCCGCTCTTGACCCGTAAGAAATAACCACTATCCCTACCTTCTCGCCTTCTCCACTCATGGTTTATCTATTTATATGTAGCAAGAGTCAAAAGAATACTTGCTGAAATACGAAATAAGATAGCAAAATAAAGAAAGAGGATGACAAAATGAGTGGAAGTGCGGAAATACCGCCTCAGGTGCAAAATCTATTTGCGCAGCTCCAGCAGCTTAAAGCTCAAATGGAAGCGTTGGGAAGGCAAAAGATGCAAGTAGAGGCTCTGTTACGGGATGCTGAGAATGCATTAGAGGAATTGGAAAAAGTTGAGGAAAATGCGTTGATCTACAAAAACATTGGCGAGTTGATGATAAAGGCAAGTAAGGATGAGGTAACGGAAGATCTGGCAGAGAAGAAAGAGACCTACGGCTTGAGGCAGAAGACTTTGGAACGACAGGAAGAGAGAGGCCAGAAGCGATATCAGCAGTTACAGCAACAGTTGCAAGAGGCTTTAGGTGGAGTTACGCAGCCGCCGATAACATAACGTAAGATGAAGAAGTAAAGTTGTTACTCGGATCAGTAACACGGCTATCTATGTATCTGCTCAATAAATAGTGGGAATAAAATTGGAATTTATGAGTCCACCGAATATTGAGTGGTTACGTTGTTTTCATCAACCCCCGCATATACACCCGAACCCATGAAAATGCTACTGCTGCACCAATGGTGTTTGCGGCAACCAAACCCCACCAGACACCCACGAGTCCCCAGCCAAGGTAGAATGCGAATGTGGCTGCAAGCAGCGACGTGAGAATAATCGTCCGTAAAATCGTGACAAGCAGTGCATTCAGCCCTTTACCCGTGCCTTGAAAAACCGACGAGGAGAGCATACCAAACGGGATTGCTGGATAGAAGAGGCAGATTATCCTGAGAAAAATTGTTAGGTCGGGCGCGATGTGTGCCGCCGTTTCGGCTTGCGTAAAAACCGCAGCTATTTGAGGAGCGAGCATGAAGGTTGTTGCAGCTATCGCAGTCTCTAATATAATACCAATCTTAATGGCATAGAGATGCGCGATACTGACATTTTCAAAAGTGCGTGCACCAAACGCAGCTCCACTTACCGGGACAACGGCAGTAGCAATACCCATCGTCGGCAGGACCGCTATACTTGCCACCCGCCATCCGGTAGAATAGACTGCCACACCGTCCGTGCTACCTACCATAACGATCATGACGTTCAGGATCAACATTGTGAGCGACATAGAGAGCTGCATCGCCGATGCAGGCAGCCCGACAGCGAAAATATCCTTGACAATACTCTTATCGCATTTGAAATTCTGGAATGTGAATGATACGTAGGTGTCCTTTTTGATAAGCAGCCAATTGAGCATGATAATGGAGGTAATGCCCAGCGAGAGTAGGGTAGCCCACGCAGCACCAGCAATACCCATACCGAGCGTGTAAATAAAAATAGGGTCCAATATGATGTTCAAACCAGCACCCAGTGCCATGGCATACATGGCTCGCCTGGCATCTCCCTCACCCCGCAGTATCGCATTCGCGATGTTAGTGAAAAATAGAAAAATACTGCCGGCAAAGATAACTCGACCATACGCGACAGCCATGCCTAAGGTCTTACCCGCACCAATTAGTGCGAATATCTCTTCAACAAAAACAAGAAGTGGTATCGTGAAGACAATCGCAAGTAACACCATGATAATGATTGTATGAACCGCTACGTTGTCCGCGCCCTTCTTATCTCGAGCGCCAATCCTGCGAGATATGGCAGAGCCAGTTCCTACACCTAGGCCATTAGACAGTGCCATAGCCATAAAGAAAAAGGGGAAGACAAAACCTATTCCAGCGAGTGCGTCAGCACCAAGACCTGAAACCCAAATTGCATCAACAAGATTGTAGATTGTTTGCACCGACATCGCCGCTATCATTGGTAATGCGAGTTTGATAATGGCCTTTTTAGGATCACCAAGTAATGTCTTAACGCCCTTCGTTTCCCCCTTCTGCGATGACACTGCAGAAATGCCCTTCTCGGATGGCTTGGTATTCACGTGAGTTTGTATCCTTTTGTATTTAATTTTTGTATGATGATTCAAGAATTATACGCTCGGTTGAAGTCAACGAGCAGAAGTATGCAGAGGGTTTCTGGCGCGAATTTACTGGTAAAAAGTATGAAAATACGCCTTCTTCACCGCTTCTTCCACATCCGCTTCGGGTTTCACCTTCTTTCGTAAGGTGTTCACTTTCATCTCTCTCAACTTTATAATTCTGTAGTTTCTTCAGGGGATTCTTCCATACTCAAATACAATCTACTCCACCAGATAACAGTTAAAGGTTCGATGACAATAACAGAGAGTAGCGCACTTATTAGCCCTCCGATATATGGTATAACTCCGAAAGATCCCGCTATTATACTTACTACAAGAACAATAAGCCAGAGCAAGAAGACCGCAAGTTTATTACTCATAAAACATCTAAATCCCGTTTTAATACCCTCTATTGCACCCATATCGCCGATAACCACGGCATATCTTGGAAGTGCAAGTAGTATACTGATGATAACGATGTAGACTATCATTACCAAAAGTCCCAGTCCAAATAGTACAAATGCCGCGATTATTTCCCCTTCTGGAAGCTCTGAAAATGTCCTTACCTTTGGAAGAAGGTATAAAATGCCCGGGATCAGGAAAACAATACCCGCGAAAGAGATTAAGCCGACGATAATGTCGGTGAAGAACAGACTCACAAACTTCCTTTTTCCGTATTCGAGCATGTGAGATAAGTCGGTATGTCCAGTTTCTGTTGCCTCTTTAGCCATACCAATTGCTCCAGCCCAGAAAAATGCATTGATTAACATGGCTATAAGTACAGCGACGATTACGGCAACTATGATTATGCCGATGCTTTGAAGGAGCTGAGGTGGAAGCTGTGGAATAAGATCTTGCGGTGGTGCCGCTAAATTTTCGAGCGAAGGAATTAGCGAAGGCATTGTTGCTATAATGGTTGTGAATATGATTATGCCTGCTACGATGGCTGTTAGTATTGAAGTAAACACAAAAGGAAGACAAATAATCAAATTATTCTTCCACGTTTCGAACCCTTTTTCTATTATACTGCCAAGGTCTTCTACCATACCCTCTTTTGTTAATCTTTAGAGTATAAAAACTTTTTTATCACCAACTTTTTGCTCAGTTTCTATTTTAGATGTCGCACTTAACTTTACGTATTCTAAAAATCGCCATTCTCGCGTGTTTGTTTTGGGTCTACTGTCGCCACAATTTAAATCTTAGGCATAATACTTAGACAGCTTCTTATCAGCCCTCTCCCTCGTAAACTTCCAGTTGATCTTCTTTTTCTGGTTATTCCTTCTATTAGTCCATGCAGCTACCTCTCGGGCCAGTATCTCCTTACCACCGATTCGTCTGCCAGCGCATTCGATATCCATCACATTGATCTCGATTTCCGCGGCATTGAGCCAACTTGCATGCTTTGGTGTGTAGTGGAATTCAATCTTGCTCAGGATTCTTTCTGCATCATCTTTGCTGAACGTCTCGTGGAATGCCTTTTCCTTGTGAGTGTTGAGGTTATCGGTGACCAGTCGGACGACTTCGACATCATCAGGGTATTCTTCGTCAACGAGCATCTTCACGAACAATGCAAAATCATTCATGGTTCTTCTTTCAGTGACTTGCGTCACCCGTTTTCCTGCCTTCTTGAATTCGACGGCCATGAATATGTTTGCTGTACCGTTCCTAACGTATTCATAATCGTATTTTTCAGGGCTTCCCGGCGTCATGGGGATTGACATTCTCTTCTCCCCGGGAAGCTGCTTCGGTTTCTCGTCAAGACAGACGAGAGGCTTTTTATGGTCGTAAGGTTCTTCATACAGGTCAAGGACATCGTACATGCATGCTCTGAATATGGCATCAATCCTCTGGATGCACCACATCTTTTTCAGCCACGGTTTTGTTTGGCTTTTTTTAAAATAAGCCGGATACTCTCACGATTTATTGTTTCAAACCCTTCCTTATTCCTCAGCTCTTCAGTAAGCAATGTGAGCGACCATCTTTTACTTCCATCGGGCGATTTAGTGCAGGCCTGCGCTATGATTTCTGCTTCGTGCCTTTCCGTGTATTTTTTGGGTTGACCAGGCCTTGGCTTTTCTGTCAAAGCGCTTTGAAGACCTTCCTCACAGTATCTTTTCTTGATGTTGGAGACGGTTGCCCTGCTGATTCGCAGCATGTCTTTTATCGCCATTTCTGTTTTTCCATCATTGACCAAAAGCAACACATGTGCCCGGGTCAATTCCCTCGCGCTTTTCCGTCCCTTTTTCACAAAATCGCTGAGGTATTCTACCTCTTTCTCTGTAAGTTTTATTCTCCCCATAAAACACAGTTGGGTTCACATGTTTATAATATTGTCTAAAAATCAAGTTGTTGAGACACTAGT
>DATKWH010000036.1:0-4392 GCA_035529655.1 Bathyarchaeia archaeon | reverse complement strand
AATAGACGACTCAGACATAGCGATAAAAGAAGCAGAGGAGCTTTGGGGGCTTTCATGCTATGAAGTTAACGAACGATTGAGTGGTAAAAGTAAATTGTATATTGGCGAGGCTGGAGAGCAGCGGATTCCCTTCGCCTGTGTGGTTGTGGACGCGTATAGACACTTTGGGAGATTGGGCTTGGGAGCGTTATTCGGCTCAAAAAGATTAAAAGCACTAACAATTTCAGGAAAAAAGCGAGCTCGAGTAAAAAGTAGCTATTATCCGGAGATACTCAAGAGGATAAGAGAGGATAACGACCTTAAAAAATACAGTCAGGGATATGGCACTTCAGAAAATACCTCTATAATGAATGAAGTCGGTGGTTTACCTACGAAAAACCTCCAAGCCAACAGGTTTGATGTCAAAGGCATAACAGAAGATGCTTTTGCAACTCTTTTGGTAAAGCAAGAGACATGCACAGGATGTCCGATACGGTGTATCAATGTAGCAAAACGGAAATCCAATTCGCCAAAGATAGCGTACGATTATGAGCTCATATACTCTTTTGGACCTTTATTGGGAATTGGAGAGGCGGAGGAGGTTCTAAAGCTATTAGAACGAGTTGAGGAATACGGCCTGGATGCCATAGCCACCGGGAACTTATTAGCATGGGCAACGGAAGCTTATGAGAAGGGGTTGATAGAGCTTCCAGTCCCTTTACAGTTCGGAGTGACGGAAAACTATCTAAAGACGATAGATAAACTTGTGGAGGGAGAGGGGATTTATAATGATTTGAGGAAAGGGACAGAGGAGGCTGCTTCGATCTACGGTGGAAAAGATTTCGCTCTTACTCTTGGTAAAAACGCAATTGCAGGCTATCATACAGGATATGCACTACTGGTGGGTCAGGCAGTGGGACAGCGGCATTCACACATGGATAATAATGCCTGGTTTCTGGACTTTAAGAACTACTCACCGGAGGCTGCTGTTGACGAACTCATTTCAGACGAGAAAAAGCGATGCTTGATGAATTCTCTGGGGCTGTGTTTATTCACGATAAGTGTTTATGACCTCAAGCTCATTTCAGAAGGGCTGCGCGCAATCGGGATAGATAAGAGTGAGGAAGAGCTTTTTGAAATAGGGGGCGAGATATTCGATATAGGGCAGGAGATAAAGTGTGCTTGTGGGTTTGAATACGAGAATTTAGAGTTTCCAGAAAGGTTGTTTGAGACTGAGAGTATGAATGGGTTCTTGAATCGTGAAACGGTAGATAAGATGCTGAAGAGATATATTGAGATGACGTGAAAAATAAATATGTTATCATGCAACAAAAGGGGTAAGACGACGATAATATGGTCTATCTATCATTTTTCGGTTCGGAAATATATGCATTGGTTCTTCTGCCACTGTTTATATTTATTGCGCGGGTTTTAGATGTTAGTTTTGGCACAATTCGTGTTATCTTTATTTCTAAAGGCTTTAAATATCTTGCTCCACTAGTTGGTTTTTTTGAAGTAATAATTTGGCTTCTTGCAATCGGGCAAATTTTTCAACATTTAGCAAATATTATTTATTATATTGCCTATGCTGGTGGTTTTGCTATTGGGACTTTTGTTGGCATCTACATAGATGGTAAATTGTTAATAGGGATCGAAATTATTCGAATTATTACCAGAAAGGGTGCATCTAAATTGGTAGAGGTTCTTAAATCTGAAGGCTATGGAGTTACGAGTACTGATGCAGAAGGCATTGAGGGGCGAGTAAAGATCATTTATGTTATTATAGATCGTCATGATCTTCCCAATATTATTGGTATAATCAAACGATACAATCCACATGCATTTTACTCAGTTGAAGATGTCAGATTTGTAAGCGAAAAAATATTCCCACATAGAAGACCCGGGTCTAAGGGATATTATCTGAATTTACTTAGATTACACCGAAAAGGGAAGTAATTCGCTACAAAAATGAGGTGAACCACAGATGTGTGGGGTGTTTCGTACTTCAACTTTTCCCCAACTTGGAAAGCGCAGGCCTCTATCACCTAAAAATCGTTGAGCAAGAAAATCGAAGCGGATATACATGAGCAGCTTTAAAGTAGTGAGCGTCTAAATTTTAAAGGGAAGGATAGAGTTTATCCCTTAAAAAGGTGGTATACTCCATTATTTCGTCGGAAAGAAAATTGGTGCTTAAATAATTTAGTTTTCTTTACTTCTGCTCAGGTTAAGGCTTGAGGGCGGGAGAGGTCACGTGAGCACTTTGAATCACAGCGTTTCGTGACCGGAGATAATGTGATGTGGTCGGCAATACCTCTTAACCGTGTTAAGCTATCATATACCTCGAGCAGATCGGTATGATATGCCGGCGGGATAATTCGGGGTTCAAAGTTCTCTTTGATACCGCATAACCCTTCGATTACCTCGTTCCCTCGCGCTGTAGTGATGAGCACCGATTGACTTCCCGGGCTGTCTGTGTCCAGGTGTTTTAAAAATCTAAATCCGGCAAAGCTCATATTGCAACTCGCCCAATCCCCATCTATGTGCTT
Organism: Bathyarchaeia archaeon; assembly: GCA_035529655.1. Lineage (GTDB taxonomy): Archaea > Halobacteriota > Syntropharchaeia > Alkanophagales > Methanospirareceae > JACGMN01. The sequence continues at coordinate 1,867 of DATKWH010000036.1, read as the reverse complement.
CTCTAACTTGAATGGTAGGGTCTCCTTCAAACGACTGCTTACCGATCAGATCAATGGTAGCCTGGTCAATTGCAACGATGTCTTGAGAGGCTAAAATGCCTATATCTGGGCACATATACTCTGGTGATCGGTCTTCACAATCACAAAAAGGAGTGATATCAATGAGGAAATTGACAAAGATGAAATCGGAGTAAGGTAGGTTTTTCAGGACGGCATTTGCAACTTCTGCAATTCGGAGCTGCAACTGCTCTTTCGCACCCTCTTCCAAATGCAATACGCCTGCTTCACATGCTGCGATACAATAGCCACAGCCCACACATTTCTCTTTCAGCAGTTCTCGGTCTCCATTTTCTTTTACTTCTATCGCATCGAATTTGCATTCCTCTCTACAGGCATCACAGCAATTGCACAGCTCCCTATCGTATATGGGCTTTGTCACGGAATGCTGGTACTGCTTGCTTTTTTTCGTCACACAGCCCATTGCTACGTTTTTTATCGCGCCTCCAAACGAGGCAGTACCGTGCCCAGTGGCATGTGAAATAACGAGCATTGCATCGCTTTCATATATTGCTCTGGCTATTTCCACGTTTTCACTTACCTCTACACCATCATCCTTCAGACCGTCTGCAATAATCACCGGGCATCCAAGATAAGATGGGAGAACGCCATGCTCGAAGGCTGTTTTGTAATAATCCATTGCAGTGTACCTTCCCAACTTGTATATAGTAGTCGTATCAGTGACGAAAGGATTTCCTCCCTGTTTCTTCACTATCTCTGCTATTTGCCTTACGTAAAAAGGCTTTATGAAAGTCTCATTGTTTCGCTCGCCCATGTGCATCTTCAGAGCGACATTTCCCTTAAACTTGTTCTCAAGCCCATCTCCAGCCTTTTCCAGCAGTACTACAAGCTTCTCCGCTATCGGTATTCCCTTCTCCGACTCTACGAAATACACCTTTCCCATGGCCATGTCTTCATATAATCTCTAAAAGACTGTATCATAAACATATCTGCACTGAATTTTTGTATCTACTCAAATTCCGAGGGAATCTTGAACAGTCAACGATAAATGAAAAGTTAAACACGGTCATCCGTGATACTGAGGGAGCTAAAAAGCGATGAAGATGCAAAGCGAAGCGGATGTGAAAGAAGCGGTGAGAAAATTCTTGACTTTATTAACCTTATCTATCTAATGCAACTATAAACAAAAGTTTTAGGAGGTGATCAAAATGAGATATCTTGTAACTATGGAACAAATTGAAGCCGCTACCACAGCTTCTTCTCAGCAGGCTGCTCAACATCTTGAACAGCGGGTCATTCCCCATGACGAAGCTCTTATAAAGCTCGTGGGGGAGAATAAAATCCTGGCTGGAGGAATTATGGTTGGAAGGAGGGGCGCTGCGTTTATCGTGGAGGTGGCATCCAATGAGGAGTTAAGCTGGTTATTGCAGAGCCTTCCTCTTTGGGGCGTGGAGAATGTGAATGTGACCCCGCTAGAGAGTTTCGAGGAACGAGTTGCGCAAAACCGTAAAAAACTTGAGAAGCTCAAGGCACACTCCGGCACTAAGTGATACAGACCAGGTGCCATAAGAACTGCAAGCCCCACCGTGAAGAAGGAAATGGGTACTTCAAAATTGCCTAACCAAGACATTGCACCGCTATATTACGCCCATCGACTGTATGAAAGTCTTTAAGGATCGCGGCGGAACAGAATAACATGAGCGTGCAGACCTTCGATGTAGACCCACCAAAACGGGAGAAGATTAACCTATTCAAAATAAGGAAAGTATGGTGCTTCAAACACTTCTTTGACGACAAAGAAATCTTCAAGGAGCTATACGATTACTACAATCAAGAGAAATACCGATTT
>DATKWH010000035.1:0-13135 GCA_035529655.1 Bathyarchaeia archaeon | reverse complement strand
CAATAAGGGCTGTGCGTGAGAATTTAGGCATGACCTTCTTGATTGTCTCTCACGACCTTGATTTCGCTTATGACGTCTGCGACCGGATAGCGCACATGCAGGATGGCAAGGTAACGAAAGTAGAGGATTTGAGAGTGGTTTAGTCTCCTTTTTTCAAGGTAACAATCAGAACGCGAATTTTATCTGTGGACTCAGCGTTCTCCGCGGTAAATTTGAAATGTGACAAAGTCAAGCTAATTCAGTTTTTTAGTTCTGGCTGAGAGATGTCGCTCTCACTGTCTTTTGCTATTCAATACGATCTTACAGGTAGTCTTGACGCAAAAAGCATTGAATAAAGTAATCAAAAATAGTAACCCGCTTCGAAAAAATAAGGGAGGGGGGAAAAGCCCCCATCTACCTTTTTACCGTTTTGTTTTGTTTATTTTGTTTTGTTCTTTGTGCTTGCTTACGGTATGATGAGATCTCTCTCACCTGCCGGCTTGAACTCACGCAGCGCACCTCTTCCGAACTCCCGGGTTATGTAGCCCCAGTCGAACGGCAGGTCTCTGTCCGCGATCGCCACCTTGACCAACGGCGACAGCACCCAGGCATCCTTGCTGGCCGCATGCGCACCCGCGTTTATTCCCGCGTACGCGCTCTGGTGCCCGACGTTCATGGCAAAGTTCGGATAGTTCACGCCTCGCATCTCGAACGGCAGCCCCTCGTCGCTTCGGTATGCGAACGAAGTCGAGGAGGTACACTGGTCCTGCAGGTCGTATCCGTAGAACCCCAACCTGCCTATGGTGCCGTAGTGCAGCAACTGAGCAAGTCCCCAAGCGTTCAGACCACACTGCGCGCATCCGGTCGCACTCACGACCGCAGTTGCACTACCTGCAGAGGTACAGGCAGCCCTAACGGACCCGCCGAAGTGAGACTCCGCGGTCGTTGGGTACGCATCGTACTGCGTTAGGCAGTAATCCGACTCGGCTCGTACCAGCTTCTCTATGTTATCCATGGTTGGCTCTGCCGAACATCTCTCACCGAACGTGTCTATGGCGATCTCATCCGCTTTGTAGCAGAAGTCCTCCAGGATGTTGTCCGTGTAGGTAGCCGACGCATATTGCGTGAATCCTACACCACCCGACATGTACGTTCCGAACCACAACTGGTCGTAAATCAGAGCGGCGGCTGCAATAGCTTCTAACTCCGCCCTTATCGGGTCATTCGGGAACAGTGCGGGAGACCTCGTCATGTCGTCGCAGACACCCAGTGGCATTCCGCCTGGCTCGTTGTGCGCTCTCGCTCTCCTTACAGGCATGTAGTTCGCCATCAGCACGACGGACGCATGCTTCGCCATGAATGCGAACTCACCGGTTGCCGATTCACCTGCACACATCTTGTATGCATTGATGAAGGACATCCCGACCTGCATGCCGACCCATCTGTACATCGTTCCACCATCTGTCTGCCTGCCGACTACCGTGGGCATTCTCATGATGCTCCACAACTTCTTGCCGATCGCTCCTTTCAACTGCTCTGCCTGCTCGCCCGGCTTCTCCCAGCCTGCTGGGAACTCCTTGTTGATGTCTAACAGGAACCTTCTGTCAATTGCATCCGCAAGGTCGTCATCTCCGGTAAATATCTTTGAGTACGAATCCGCGACTAATGCTGGCTTGGTCTCCACCATGTGCTCCTGGATGGTTGCCGCACCAGGTAAGGCGTGGTTTATCACTTCCATGTAATTGTTTATGGTATCCGGTGTAACTTCCTTGCCCAATCTCGTCTCCAGAATCGCGTGTGCGTCATCCATACCGAGGATGATGGTTCTCCTCATGTCATCATGGCACTGCTGCATCGCGGCATTGTTCACCCAATCCTTTTTATACAGGCATGTCATTATATGGGTGATGAAGAAAAGTGAATGCGAAAGCGATTGAAACGGAAGGGGTAGAAGCGAAAGCAGAGCTCTGGAGAGACGCTAAAGCCTTTAGCGAGATCAAAGAGGTAAAGGTAACTCTCATAGGGCGAGGCGAAAAAATCAGGGAAAACCGCGCACGGCTTATAAAGCTATACTGCAACTGGAGAGAGCTAAATCCCAGCGAACTGATAGAAGAAGCGAAAAGGGTAGGCGTGAAGAAAACAGAACTGAAGTTAAAAGCGTTTTATGACTGGCTCAGGACCGACTATGTAATACCCGAAAAAGGAGGGAAGAGAAAAGGAGAAAGAGGACTGGCACCACGATCCGCGGGGCTGGTCATTGATGACGTAAGGGTGTTCTATAAGGAGAATGAGATTCCCGTAGGTAATTTACGCTTACCAACACCAAGGAAACTGAAAGAGAACTTCAGAAAGTTCCTATCGGCACAAGATGTAAAGCGGATGTTAGATGTTTGTGAGCGATTACGTGACAAAGCGGTCATCCTGTGCGCATTCCAGGCTGGGCTGGGGATGAAAGAACTTATCACGCTGAACTATGGAGATGTTGCTGAGGGTTTAGAGAAAGGTGAGGTTCCACTTACCTTGCATCTCATAAGAGAAAAGGAGGGGGTAGAATACTATACCTTCTTGGGAGAAGACGCAATTGATACATTAAACTGTTATATCAAGCTTAGAAGGAAGGGCTCAAGATATCTGTCTCCAGAGGACATAAAAAACGATTCTCCTCTCTTCATATCAGAATCTAACCGTCGTAGGAAGGAGCGTGTACGAGCTTATGAAAGTGGCATAAATAGGGCTATGCAGGCGGTAGCACTAAAGGCAGGGCTGATAAATGAAGAAGAAAAAGGGAGAACAATAAACACTGCGGGAATACATGCCTTACGTGCCTCTTTCTCCACTATCCTTAGAGATCAAGGTGTGCCTTCAGACTATGTAGAAGAGATGCTTGGACATAGGCTTCCTTATGATGGCGCTTACATGAGAGCAACGGCAAACCGGCTAAAAGAGGCGTATATGAAGGCATATCCTGCATTGAGTATTAAACCGGTACTCGTGAAGCCACCACAGGAAGAGGAGATAGATGAACGAATCAAAGAGTATTTAGCAAGAGCAGGCATAACGAATCATAAGGGCAGCGTTTATAAATGCCCTTCCTGTAGTAGGGATATTGATCAAAACTGGAATGTCTGCCCTCACTGTGGCTCAGATACAGGGGTAACAAAATGCCCGAAATGTAATTCCTCGGCTTCCTCGTCTTGGAAGTTCTGTCCTTATTGTAAAGAGAATCTGAACAACCAAAAAAACCTCCATGATTGGGTTTCTCGAAGAGATAAGTGAATTGTATTCCAAACGCGGGTGTAAATAAAATTTAAACACTGTATTCAAATTAAATATAGGAATAACTATGAAAGGGTGAAAAAATGAGCGAAGCTGCAATGCAGGAGGTGTTGGACTCGTTATCGAAAATGGGGGGGCAATGGGAATTAGGAAAATCGGTGTGGCGTATTTGGGGCTGCATACTGCTCCATTCCTGTCCCGTCTCGCAGAAGGAGATAGAAGAAAGCACGGGATACAGCAGCGGATTGGTCTCCATAACCGTGAAAAAATTGAAGATGGCGAATATGATTAATGAAATCAACATGGGTGGGGACATCCGTTATTCTGTTAATACATCTTTAACTGATGCTTTTGGTAAGTTCTCGAAGCGTTTTTTCGTGGATAACATAAAACCCGTGATTGCACTGCTGTCCGAGAACTTGGATAAAATAGAGGATGCAAAAGTGAAAAACACTTTCTGCGAGCTCATAAACGAATGTGGGAAATTAACCCCTGTTGTTCTTGCCCTCTTCAAGATAATCGAGGATATGAACACAAGTGCGATAGCCGGGGAGGAAATGAGAGAGAGAAATGAGATAGTAGACTTCACGGGAACATTTAGGAACAGCATATTAGACATAAAAGAAGGGTCTAAGATGGTCTTTACGGGTTCAGCAGAAGTATGCACGCCGTTTGCCGAGTTACTCGCTTATGCGGTGAGAGACAGAAATTTTGAGATGTTATATATACCGAGCGCAAATGCGGAAGAGGCAAGGAAGATAAAGGGGATAAAGAATATAGGCTATAGCGTTGTAGATGAAATGGGCGACCCCAAGTACCCTGATGCGGTGGTAGTGCTTGGTGGATTAGCGATGCCAAAGTTTGGATGTGAACCTGAGGAGGTTATTCAGATGATTGAGGTGCTATCTGGAGTGAAGAAACCGAAGATCATCGGCGTTTGTTTCATGAACCTCTTTGAGCGCGCGGGTTGGGATAAGAAGCTGAATTTCGATACGATGATAGATGGTAGCGTTGTCAAATAGATTTTACACCTGATTTTGACCTACTTGAGATAGATGTTCCAATTTTAAACCTTGCTTTGAATCATTCGATAGGATGTTATTCTCTTTAAACTCCACTCTGCGTCATCCATCTCACCCTGCTCTTTCCAATATTCGTAGTTCTTCCTCCATGCGTCTACCGGCACTTCATAGTCCGAGATATCCTTACCTGCGAGTGACATAATTTCCGCAGCGTGTTCGTATGCATCTGCAGCACCAAAGAAGTTCTCCATTGAATAAAAGAAGTTGCCAATGGCCTCATAACGGTCCTTGCATGCGTCATAGTCTCCCGCTTTCTCATGCATCTGGCATGTCAGATTCATAAAAAACGCCCATAGCGATCGCTCTCCGATTCGCTCTGCAAACGTTGACGCCGCTTCAAAAAGCTCTGCCGCCTCCTTCCATCGGTGAACCGTATCGCAAATCCGTGCAGCATTGAAATAGCCATACATACACAAGAAGTAGCTACCTTTACGCTCCTTTAACTCTGCATATCGTCTCCAAATGGAAATTGCCGCCTCGTAGCTTCCCTCCTTCTCTTCCTCTCTCGCCTCACGTTCATAAGACCTTGCTTCTAAATATGCATCCATCTCGCATCCCCTCATTCATTCTAACATTCTGTAATAAATAATGCTTAACGTAATATATATAACTTTCTAATTTTAATAATACATAAATATATTGCATTTTGTAACATCTAAAAGCTCACCGCCAAATGCGCTACCCAGCGCTCCCGCATCCATTACCGGAAATTTCATACCATATATAAAATCCTCAATCTCTTACCCTGCTTTCCTCTGTTTCTATCCTGGAATCCCCCTCTTTTTTCTCTTTTATTAGAGTACTTCGCATATACCACGAGATCTTCACACCTATAACTGATAGAATAACTGCACCGAGAATGGATAAGAAAAGGGTTAGATACCCCATGGGATAATTACCGTTGCTTAACCAGATTATACATTCGCTCCCCCCCCACAGAATCAGCCCTGAGGCAATTATAGAGAATAATATTGCCCAATGCTTCACTATCTTTTCCCTTTCTATGAGCATATTCATCATCTTTCCAATGAGTGGCGCGAGTACTGCCCCGATGTACCACCATATGCTGAACTTGATGTAGTACACCAAACCAAATAATATATTCCCACTTATTTCTGGTTCCACCTGGGTATAGCCCATGATACCTTGAGAAGTACCTGCTAAGAGTAGCACAATTGCAACGATATAAGTGACAAACGATATCTTACCGCCGTACAATGACTGCTTCACGCTCTCAGCGAATTCTATAACAAGATTCTCACGTCCCAATCCCTTTAGCAGTGTGTAAATTCCTATAACTCCCAAGATCAGTCCCATCGCTTTACTTGAGAGCCCAAGCAGTAAAGAAACGGCTAACAGGAACAAAATAATGCCTATGGGTGGCAAGAACGTGCGAGAAAACTTGGGGTCCTCTAACAATCTCTTTATTACATAAAAAGTGCTTTCTAAAGGCTCACTCTGCTTTACTACCACTCTCCGGACGGAATCTATCTTCACCCGTGACTGGATAAGCGGGATAATCCATTCGTCCTCTGCACCATCACTCACGAGAATTGCGGATTCCGCTCTGGATTTAGACAGAACAACATCAAGTTCGTGCCCTATTTTTCTATCCGATTCCACACCGACATTCATATCGCCTGTGATCAAAACGACTTCCGCCTCAGCGTCTTCTTCACTCGAACTCAACAGATCATATATCCTGATTGCTTCAAAAATCGCATTTATATCAGATTCCTCTGGATCAGCGAGAGCCAACTTTGTTGCCGCGGATAAAAGCGCCTCTTTACCAATAATAGGTGTCTCCAAGCCTGCTTTCTCACCTACGTCATTATCGCGATCTACGCAAATAACAAGCGTCTTAGTTTTAGGCCCCACCCTTTCGTTCCTCTACTATCTTTATTTCCTCATGCAATATAAAACTTTCGTAGACTCAACAGATTATTTATGTGAACGTATTTGCTCAATATCTTGTGGTATAAAATCCACAATCTATTGAGCATGTTCATATATTCCAATATTCTCTTTGCACTTCCTTTATCTCTTCTATTCTTTTCGTCACCGGCCCACTCGTACCCACGGCACCTTCCGGTAGCTCTACCGTGTTAGCTAAAAGTGAATTGAAAACAGATAGAGTGGATTCAGCGATAGCGTCCAGGTTATATCCCCCTTCTAAAGTCAGTACAACTCGTCCTCCGCAACTCTTCTTTGCTATAGTCATTATCACGTCTGTGAATAATCCAAACCCCAAAGATGTTACGTGCATTGACGCTAAAGGGTCAGCGGTATGTGCATCAAATCCAGCGGATACGAGCACAAATTCTGGCCGGAACTCCGTTGCTATCGGCACCAAAATATTGTTGAGCGCATATAAATAGCCAGAGTCATCAGTACCAATTGGAAGTGGGACGTTAACGGTGAACCCCCTCCCTTCTCCGTTACCTACTTCATTTATCCAGCCTGTGCCGGGATAGTGGGGATATTGATGCGTGGAGAAATACAAAACGGACGGGTCCTCGAAGAAAGCATCCTGCGTACCATTGCCATGATGTACATCCCAGTCAGCGATCAAAATGCGTTTAGCACCATAGTTTCTCTTTAATTGTTCAGCGGCAATCGCTACATTGTTAAATATGCAGAAGCCCATACCTCTATTCGGAGTAGCGTGATGCCCGGGCGGTCTTACCAACGCAAAAATGTGCTTCAGGGCATTCGATTCATCCATTACTTCATCAACCGCCTTTATTACTCCGCCTGCTGCGAGTAATGCGATATCGCACGTATCACTGCATAACGGCGTATCGGAGTCGAGCATGCCACCACCTCTATCACATATTGCGTCAACTTTCTTCACATAGGCGTCCGTATGCACGTATTCTATTTGTGCTTGTGATGCTCTCACCGGAAGAACCCGTTCCATCTTCTTCGTAAGACCTCTCTCTTCCAACTTCCCTATTATGCTTATCAACCGGTCTGCACTTTCTGGGTGATACCCTGTGTTGTGTCTCAAGTAATCCTCGTGATATACAAATCCGGTAGCAGTGTTCATCTTTCTTAATTTAAATTGAATTGAAATGTTAACAACCCTTTCTTTTGTGAAAAGAAAGCTTTACCAAAGAAAAAGGTCTTCTTTTTAAAAAAGATAGGGAGCTTTGGAGATATAACTTTAATTGTCGGTAGGACAGGAGGCAAGCGCAGGGATGAAAAAAGCATTGATAGAACTGGGTAAAAGTCTGGCAGAGGCGTTAGTAATTGTTGTTCTCATAGTTTCAGTAGCATACGCAGCCACGGGGTCGTGGCATATTGGATTTGCTGTTGAGTCCGGGAGCATGGAACCAAATATGCAGGTGGGTGATTTGATCTTCGTACAAGCACCGCACCGCACAAACATCACACCATACGAAGAAGGCAAAATACTTAATTATACCACATTCGAGGATTATGGTGATGTAATTATCTACCGCCCGAATGGGTATTCTTCTGCAACGCCAATAATACACAGGGCAAGGTATTGGGTGGAGGCGGGAGAGGAGATGCCTGATGGGAAGCCTGCTCCACATGCAGGATACATAACCAAGGGAGATAATAATTCGGGTTATGACCAGCCAATGCTTGGCGTTGAGCCGGTGAAGCCAGAATGGGTGGTAGCAGTGGCGAAAGCACGAGTTCCATACTTAGGGTATCCCTCTCTAATCTTGAAGAAAGGTTTTTAAACAGGGAGATCGAATAATAAGAAACTATGGGTAGAAAGCCAGCTCGTATGTACACGAGGGTATCAGGACATGCGTATGTGCGCAAGAAATACATGGGGGGAGTCCCGGGAAGCAAAATAACGATCTTCGATATGGGTAATCTCAGCGCGGAGTTTCCGGTCTCTTTATCCTTAGTTGCAAAGGAGGCGTGTCAGGTACGGCACAATGCGCTGGAAGCCGCACGGATATTCGCGAATAGGTATCTGGTGAATGGTGTGGGGCGAAATAATTTTCACTTGAAGATTCGGCTGTATCCGCACCACGTGCTGCGGGAGAACAAATTAGCGACCGGAGCAGGAGCAGACCGTGTATCGAGCGGCATGAGACATGCGTTTGGGCGAGCGATCGGAACGGCAGCGAGGGTGAAGAGAGGGCAGAAGATGCTCACCGTCACGGTAGAGGAGGATAATGTCGAATACGCAAAGGAAGCGTTGAAGAGGGCAAGTTATAAACTGCCTACACCGTGCAAGATTGTTATAGACAAGGGCGAGGAGTTAGTGACTGCGTAATTTGTGGATAGTTATTAATTAGATATGCTATACTTGGAAGCGAGATAACGGAAAATTTATAATATCTCGCGAAAATTTAAGGTTTAAATAACGGAAAGGGGTTAAAGATGGAACTTGAAACAAAAGCATTCCCAAAATTTCTTGTTCGGACAGCAGTGGTAGTTACAACAATATCGGAAAGGGGAATATCGAATGCAGCGCCGTTCAGTTTCAATTCTCCGATAAGCTTCGAGCCACCTTTATACGGGTTCTCGTGCAATCCTGCGCACGACACATGGCGGAACATCCAGGCGAATGGCGAGTTCGTGGTGAACATAGTTGGAAAAGACCTTGCAGAACTCATGCATGTTCTTGAAACGGATTATCCATATGAAGATAGCGAGATAGCGCATGCCGGGTTAACGGAAGAAGAATCAAAGGAAGTAAAGCCCCCGAGGATAAAAGAGGCGTTAGCATGGATAGAGTGCAAACTCGAAAAATCTGTTGAATTGGGGGATCATATTTGGATAACGGGAAGAGTAGTGAAAGCGGAAGTGAAGGACGAGTTCTGGAAGGAAGCAGGAGTGCTCGATGTGGAAAAAGCGAAACCTTTGTGTCATATAGCAGGGGAATTCTTTGCAGTGGATATGAAAGAAGCGAAATACAAGAGAGCTAAATGAAAAAAGTAGTGCTTGCTTATTCTGGGGGATTGGACACTTCGGTTTGCATTCCTTTGCTGAGAGAGCATTATGGCTATGACGAAGTGATCGCCGTAATGGTGGACGTAGGCCAGCCGGAGGCTGATATAAACGAGGCTGTGAAACGGGGTGAGAAGTTCAGTGATTTATTTAAGCTCATTAAAGCTCAGGACGAGTTCGTGCGAGATTACATCTTTCCACTGATAAAGGCGAATGGCAGCTACGAGGGATATGTGCTTGGGACCGCGATCGCGAGACCGCTGATAGCAAAGAAAGTGGTAGAAGTTGCGAAGGAAGAAAACGCAGAGGCAGTAGCACATGGCTGTACCGGTAAGGGTAACGACCAGCTCAGATTTGATGCTGTCTTCAGGGCTACTAATTTAGACGTCGTCGCACCGGTACGAGAAATGAGTTTGACGCGAGAAGAGGAGAATAAATATGCATTGGAGCACGGCATCTCTTTTGAATCAGAGAAGCGATGGAGCATAGATGAAAATATCTGGAGCAGGAGCATAGAAGGTAGTGAGTTAGAAGATCCTGCATTCTTTCCGCCTGAAGAGATATTCCAATGGACTGTTTCTCAGGATAACGCGCCTGAAAATGCGGATATAGTAAAAATAGAGTTTGAGCGTGGCATTCCTGTTTCGGTGGACGATGTGAGAGTGGACGGCGTTTCGCTCATCAAGAGATTGAACGAGGTGGGCGGCAAGCACGGCGTTGGCAGAACTGATCTAATCGAAGATCGGGTTCTTGGCTTCAAGGCTCGGGAGAATTACGAGCATCCAGCAGCTACTATCCTATTAAAAGCGCATCTTGATCTTGAACGACTGGTTCTAACGCGAAACGAGTTGCGGTTCAAAGAAGTTGTTGATCAGACCTGGAGTGAGCTGGTATACCAGGGTTTGGTTATGGATCCACTTTATGACGATCTTAACGCCTTTGTGGAAAAGACGCAGGAACGGGTGAACGGCACGGTCTTTATGAAACTGAAAAAGGGTGTTGCACGTGTAGTGGGACGAGAATCCCCAAACGCATTATATTCGACTGATGTATCATTTGATGCAAAGCAAGAGACACGGATTGTAGAAGGGTTTTCTGTGTATCACGGTTTTCAATCGAGGATGTACAGGAAATCTTTAGAATGAATGTAACCAAAAATCTAATCGTTATCTTTTTTGTGCTATGAACGCAGCAGTGCAAAGGTCAAGGATAGAAGGCGAGATAATTGCGCCACCCTCTAAAAGCTATACGCATCGAGCCATTACCATAGCCTCGCTGGCGAAGGAAAGCGAGATTTTCTATCCCCTGCTATCAGGAGATACAGAAGCGACAATTAACGCTGCGAAATGCTTAGGGGCAACAGTCGAGGTAGCGGTAGAGCGGGAGGGGCAAGCAACGAAAATAGTGATAGAAGGCACTGAAGGAAGCCCTGATACACCTGAGGATGTGATAAATGCAGAGAACTCTGGCACTACCTTACGATTCTTCACCGCGGTGTCTGCGTTATGCGAAGGCGCTGCGGTTATCACCGGGGATGCTTCGTTGAGAAAGCGTCCGAATTTGCCGCTGTTGAAAGCTTTAAACGAGCTTGGTTCAGAAGCGTTCTCTACAAGAGGAGATGGGACAGCACCAATAGTGGTGAAGGGCAGACTAACAGGAGGAGAGACAACGATAGATGCATCTATCAGTTCCCAGTTCATCTCCGCATTACTCATCGCATGCCCGCTCGCAGCGAAAGATTCTTATATTCTGGCGAACAATCTTAGTTCAGTACCTTATATGAGAATGACAACCGAGGTCTTAGAGCAAGCAGGTGTTGAGGTCTCTTTTTCTCGTCTGAGTAGTTCTAATGATTATTCTATTCACTTAGAAGGCGGGAGAAGTTATGATTTACGAAGGTTTACGGTTCCCGGCGATTTTTCCTCCTCTTCCTATCTCTTAGCCGCGGCAGCAATCACGGATTCCGAGTTAAAAGTAAAGAACTTGTTCCCTTCGGCGCAGGGTGATTCCAGGATTGTGGAACTACTGAGGGAGATGGGTGCATCTATAAGCTGGGACAAAGAAAAAGGCGTTGTAGAAGTAAAAGGGGCCCAATCTACAGGTCTAAAAGGGATAACGGTAGATATGCGTGAGAATCCAGACTTAGTGCCTACAATCGCGGTGTTAGCAGCGGTTGCCGAAGGTAGCACCGAAATAACAGGTGTAGCACATCTCAGATATAAAGAGACGGATAGGTTACGGTTTCTGACAGAAGAGTTGACGAAGATGGGTGTGAGAATAGAGGAGAAGGAAGACGGGTTGTTGATAGAAGGGGAGAAAAAGAATGGGTTAAAAGCTGCAAAGGTATATTCTCACGAGGACCATAGATTGACAATGGCTCTGTGTATTGCTGCTCTGTCAGCCAGAGGCGAAACAGTCGTAGAGGAAGCGGGATGTGCTAATATCTCTTATCCTTCTTTCTTTGAGGATATGCTCAATTTAGGTGCTGATATAACCATCTCTTAGAGGTGGTATGTGGAAGAGAAAGAGAAAACTGAAGATGAAAGAAGAGCTGAAGGATGAGATAAGGACTTTTAATGCAAAAGATGTGCTTGTGGAGATGAAGGACCTATCAAGTTCGATGTTGGACCTTGCGTATTCAGCAGTTCTGTATAGCAACCCGGAGATAGCGAACGAGGTGTTTAGATTAGAGCAAACGATGCATTCCCTTCTGTATAAACTGAGAATAGCGATCATGTTAGGGGTACGGAACTTAGATGATGCACTTGAATTCGCAGGGATATTACAGATCGCCTCTGCGGCTGAGAAGATATCTAATGCTGCGGGGGATATCGCAAAAATAGCAACTTCGGTTGATATCACCAGTTATCTTGACCGCGAGGATTTTGAAGAAGCGATACTAAATGTAAAGATAACGCCCTCATCGGTTTTAAAAGACAAGTCGTTAGAGGACTTAAAGCTCGAGACGGAAACAGGAATGCACGTATTAGCGCTGAAAAGGGGCTCTCAGTGGATCCACGCACTGGATAAAAATGAGCGATTGCAGGAAGACGATCTGATTTTTGCTTCCGGTCCAACAGAGGGGATACCCGCGTTTTGTAAACTGGCAACGGGTAAGAAATATAAGGGGCTGGAGAAGGAGAGCGAAGAGGGGATAAAGAGGAAGAGGCTAACAGAGGAGATCGCGGACCTCATCACCGATATGAAAAATATCTCAGAACTGATGGTTGGGCTCTCGTATTCTGCAGTTACGTTTTATAGCAAAGAGATAGCGAAGGAAGTGAAGGATTTGGAAGAGTCAATGGATCGGATGAAGGAAGAGCTGGAGATCTTAGTGATAGATGCGGCAAGAGGGATAACGAAACGGAGTAATTTTGATGAGTTCAGGGGCTTACTGCACATCGCATGGTCTTCAGAAATATTGTCAGATGCGGCGTATGAGATTGCCGATGTGGTGCTTCGTGATCTTCCCTTGCACCCGGTCTTTTTAGCTTCGATCGAAGAATCCGATGAGATAATCTTGAAGATGGAAGTAAAGAACGAGGATATATTTGACAGGACGCTCAAGGAGTTGAGAATAGAAACTCGAACCGGAATGTTTATACTGGCGATTCGCAGAAGAGACGGCAGATGGGTTTATAATCCGGCGGGCGATGCAGTGATAAGGAATGGTGATTTGCTCATTATGCGTGGCCCACGAGAGGGCGAGGCGAAGATGAGAGAGATTTGCGGGGGTGTTACAACTTAATAAAGTACTGTGCCTAAAATAATATCGGATGCCGAGGGGTCGTGGCCTAGTCCGGAAGGGCAGCGGGCTCCAGACTCGCCGATCGTGCGTTCGAATCGCACCGACCCCATTT
>DATKWH010000034.1:0-24168 GCA_035529655.1 Bathyarchaeia archaeon | reverse complement strand
CGATCCACTGATGGGGTATGGGATGATGCCCGCGATTGTAAGTGGCTATTATGCGGGAAAGTACAGTGCTGAGGTAATTAAAAGCGGTGATTATGGGGCGCTAAAAAAATATGAGCGAGAGGTAAGAAAAAGGTTTAACCGAAGAACGAGTTACGCCTTCAGCCGCATATTCGAGTCCCTAGATAACAAAGACTTGAATACGCTCATAAAAATGGCAAACAATTTGGAAGATAGAACAGATGTGGACGATTTAATGGTGAAGCTTTCTATCGCAGGCTTATTTCATTTATTGAACGTTTTTTTGAAAAACTTACCGAGTAGCGGACGGTTATTGGCGAAAAGTTGTAAAGGTATTTGCGAGACGATTTACAGGTCATAAGCTCTAAAATATGGCACTTCGCCCATTTTAGGATTGTCTCCCACATGATTGAAGGAGCTTTAGCTTGAAATACTCCAAATCGTGTAATAAGCCGACCAGAGCCCACTTCTCTTTATCTTCCCTCTCGATTTCCAGGTTAGCTGCGAGTGCGCCAATTATCACGGAAACGGCGAGCATGTGCATCCTTAAAGCATCGGTTTCTATCTCTCTTTCCATCAAGTCACGCGCTTCTTCTATCGAGATCATGGTACTTACTTTTTAGTCAACGTTTGTTTCTACAAAAAACCTTTTGCAAACAAAAGCCTTTGCAAAACTTTTAAGAAAAGTTAACAAGTCTATGGAGGAAGTTTATATATCTGGAAACGATCTATTAACATAGCCTAATGATATATTAGGTGAGAGGCAGACAAAAATGGCCAAAATGACTATATTTGAAGCTGCTTTGCAAGTACTTCGAGAATCAGATGGCGGGCCTCTTCATTTTAGAGAAATTACGAAACGTGCTATTGATTCGGGCTACACAAAGCTTTCTGGACAAACACCTGATGCCTCGTTTGGCGCAGCACTATATGCACACATAAAACGGGCAAAGGCTTCTGGCCAAGAACCTACGATTCGTCAAATAGGAAGCGGTCAGTTTGCTCTTTCAAAGAAGACTGAGATTGGGGCATTGAAGCTTATTAAGGAATCAAATGCCAAAGTTCGTTCGGAGTTGTTTGACAGGATTCGCGAACTCCATCCGCGTACATTTGAGAATCTAGTCGGCGCCCTACTGTCAAGTATAGGTTTTGAAAATGTTGTTGTCACGAAATATTCTGGAGATGGAGGTCTCGACATTGAAGCTGAACTTACCGTAGGTGGCGTTACAAATGTAAAAACGGCCGTCCAAGTAAAGCGTTGGAAAAACAATGTTTCTGGTAAAATAGTAAGAGAACTTCGTGGAGGTCTAAAAACTGACCAAAGAGGCTTGATAATAACAACGTCCTCATTTACTAGAGACTCCAAGAAGGAGGCTGAGGCAGAAAGTAAGACACCAATCTCTTTGATTAACGGTGAACAGCTCCTGAATCTTTTGATTCAGTATGAAATTGGGATCTCCAAAAAACCTATATCCTACTTAGAACTCGATTTAGAGCAATTGGAAGATTTCGAAGCGGGAAGCGATATTTCCTCCTCAGGTCAATCATTGGGCTTGTGGCCTCTACCGGGTGGTAGGGAAAAACTGGTTGAGTCAACTCTAAAGATGCTGAGAGATATAGCTCAGACTGAACCGACAAATAACCAAATGATTGATTGGATGCGTGCTACCTTTCCCAAAGCAAAGAGCGAAAAGACAATAAAGGGGTATATTCGCGTTTTGAAAACTTTGAACCTGATTATTTTTGATGGAGAGGAAATTAAAATTACTGAGGATGGTTCGAAGGCCCTCACAAAAGATCCTAAAGAAATCATTTTAAATCAACTCCGTGCCTGTGTTGCCGGCGTTGATCAATATCTAGACGCGCTAAAAGAAAGAGCTATGACGCTAGAAGAATCGCATGAGTTTTTCAAAAAAGAATTGTCGGTAGATTGGGAGACAAACTACCAAACCAAGATGCGCCTTCTATGGCTGGAAAACGTAGGAGCCATTATAAAAGAGGGTGGTACGTATGTACTTGTTTAGGAGTAAAATCGTAGTGATCTATAAAAATCGAACAAATTAATGACCAGTCAACAATCCTATAAGAAAAGTTTCACCAAAAACGCTTGGTGCCTATATCATACCTGTTCGTACCATCACAAGCGCATCTTCATTACCGTAATACCGTGGTATTATCGTTCGCAGTGAGAAGCCTGAGTGCTTATAAAACGTCTTTGCCACTTCGTTGCTCGCACGCACTTCAACACTCGCTATACCTTCCGTTCTTTTTAATACCGCCTCCACAAGCTCGGTTCCTATTCCTCTTCGTCTATAAGCGGAATGCACTGCGATGGACACAATATGCCCTTGGGGATAAAAGATGATATAGCCAGCGATTTCGCTCAAGCCCTTTCCCGTATCGTCACATATGTATACCAGGAAATTATCGGGGTATGCCTCTGCATAATACAAGAAGATAAACCCGTTGTAAGCCGATTTTGGGAATGCATCCTCCTCTATTCGTAAAATCGCATCCAAGTCCGAATTGGTAAATTTTCGTATCATTTGTTTGCCGTATCCCAACCCGATGGTTTGGAAAGTTTATTCTCACAGATGACCCAGTATTTATTATTAAATTAAACGACAGTAACTCTCCTCTTATTCAGCATTTTATTCTCTTCCCTATAATCATCTAACGTCCGCCGCTTCACGGTTCCATCTGGAAACACGGTTACCCAGCCCCTTTTCACTCCGACTTTCCGTTCTCGCACGCAGCTCTTGCCTATCACCGAGTTTTTTAGATAGTGAGCAACAATCGAGTAAGCACGCTCGATCTCCTCTGGAGATGGATTCCGTGCTATCTTCTCGTAGCTCAACTCCGCTCGGAATCTATTTATTCGATAATCTATCTCGCTATTTGTGTCTATTTCAGCTAAAAACCGTGCTATATTCTCTATTTCTGTTTCATCCACAATTCCCGGTATAAAAACCGTGTTCACCACAATTTTCACCTTGCCATACGCATTTTGTATGTTCTCTAATGTTCTTTTATTCGAGTGCCCGGTGTACCATTCATGCAGTTTTTCATCCCACGCCTTCAAGTCAAACATGACTTCAGTCAAACCCGCTTCTATGAGTTCTACCAGGTAAGCATCGTCTAAA
The DNA here is from genome assembly GCA_035529655.1 of Bathyarchaeia archaeon. Classification (GTDB taxonomy): domain Archaea; phylum Halobacteriota; class Syntropharchaeia; order Alkanophagales; family Methanospirareceae; genus JACGMN01. Next base: position 21,007 of record DATKWH010000034.1, on the reverse strand, counting down.
AGATAACCGTTCGTGTCCAGTACTATCCCGCCAACAAATTCTTTAAGCTGTGATATTAGATCTACGAGGTACTGCCTGTCCAGAGTGGGTTCGCCACCCGTTATTACCACCTCCTCCAGCGGCGTATCTCCATAATATTCTCTTGCTGAGTTCCGCACCAGGTTTATTAACTGCGCAACCGTCATCCGCTCACCTACAGGGTCGCGAGCAATGCTAAAACAGCCTTTACATCTGAAGTTGCAGCCCGATAGCGTAATCCAAACTCGTGGCTTCAGCTCTGACAGCGTAATAAAAGGAACGTATCTGTATCCCTGTCCATATCCTGTTCTCTCGTCCATCGCAGGCATCTATTCACACTACTATAGAAGAACTTACGTTTATCTAAAATCCAAAGAAAGTTTTTGACCCTTGGTATTCTCATTTCACCGAATCCACCACTTTCAAAAAGTGGTGTGTTTACTTCGAGGTTTATTTAAGGTAAAAAGGTCGGATAAAAGGGGGATGTTTGGAAAGAGATTGAAGCAGGGTCGAGGAGGTTTTGTGAAAATATCGAAGAAAAATAGTGGCTTGAAAAGTAATATCAACATAAATAATACCGTGCTATTGACTATAGTATAGAGGAGTACAAATGCCATATCTTAATCTTAAAAGCAAGCAATTGACGAGACGAAAAATGAAACCTGAAAGTGGCGCTAACGTAATTGACTTAGAACAGAAAGTTTTTGACATGGGAAACGAGCCCATGCCTCGCGGAGCGTGGTGGTGGTGGTTTTGGTTGTTCTTCTTCAACAATCCAAAAAATCCTGCAACCCCGCAGCAATTAATGATACTCTGGTCCACGAAAAACGTGCGCGAGATCGAGTGCAACAACCTGAAAATTAGATTGACCCACCATCCTATGATGGACAGGAGCAATCTTGATGGTGCTGTCGCTGCCTGGTATTTCGATGGTGAAAAGATGCACCACAACTTCCTTCTTGAGCAGTGCAGTATTAAAGTGTCTGATAAAGGACTCTCCTCAGATTCCAGTACGCCCACTTGTTTCTCTATAAACGAAACTAAGAACACAGTAAAAATTGGAGATAATTTTGAATTTATTGCAAAAGCAGGGAATAACCACGATTTTACAATGCCCAGCTATCATTCACACACGTACCTCGGTAATATGGGATATTCGATGATAAGATTAAATCATCTGGATTTAAGCGGGAGACTCAAGAATAAACCAATTCAGGGGAGTGCTTATTTCCAGCGTGTTTTTGTGAATGCACCTGCAATACCCTGGTACTGGGGGATATTCCATTTCGAGAATGGCGGTGTTCTGACTTACTTCAAGCCGCATTTTCTTGGAAAATCGATTAAGAAAGAAATAACGTTTTTTGACGGCAACAAAACGCATGAGTTCACTGACATTGACATAAAATTAAAAGTATCAGGAGAAAATATACCCACTTTTACCGTATCCGGCGAGAACGAGCATGAAAAAATAAACTTCATTGTAAATTCTTATTCCCATTCTTCATGGGCGTTCAGGAGAAGAGTCCTCGGCATCATTCCAAATAAACTAACCTACAATGAATATCCAGCAATTATCTCTGACCTAAAACTTGCAAACAAGAAAACAGGGGAAAAGATTAGCTCAGAAGATCTCGGCAAATCAGTAGGTAATGCAGAACATACGACCGGGTTGCTACTCTAAATCTAAATTAAACTCTCTGAATATGCCCGATTGCCAGCCATACTCGCGCTCTTCTTGCTGATACGCAGAAGAAAACACCGATTGAAAAGGTGAAGTCAAAAGTTGGACGCACAACTTTTATTTTTGTAAAATAAGCGTTGCCAAAAAGCGCATATTTTTTCTTTTAGCACAAACCTTTCTTTAAAAAGAAAGCTTTACCAAAGAATCAAGGTTTTCTTTAATAAACTTTTCTTTTTGAAAAGAAAAGTTTTAGAGCAGCATCTTTGCTAATCCCATCAGCATCCTTGGATTCCGCTTTATTAATGCCATCAACAGTGCCCGTGGAGTAAGCTCCGTTATTTTTTCATCTACTATAGAATGAGCAAGCGTGTTGAGATCTTTGTCAGATAGTTTGAAGCAGAACTCCTTCCCTTTTAAACCAGTATCCAACCGTTTTCCAAACTCTTTTCGCCACCTTCTATCGTATTCCATCAAGTTCTTCTTTGAAACATCGTTCTCCTGGACTGCCTCCGCGATTACATCGCCTGCTATTTCGCCTGCGTGCATTGCATAGGTAATACCGCCTCCGGTTATCGGATTGACTTGTCTCGCAGCGTCGCCAACTAAAATAAGCCCATCCACTACGGTTTCGTTTAGTGGGCCACTCAGCGGCACAGCGCCGTAGATCTCCGCAACTACCCTGCCATCGGGAAACTTATCGCGCGCGAATGCCTTTAGATAATCAATTGCACGGTGCTTCTCGCCAGAGGTATCACCACCTATCCCAACACCCACATTTGCGCAGTCGCCTCCTTTTGGAAATACCCAGGCATAGCCTTTTGGTGCGATTTCACTGCCTACGAAAAATTCCGAATAATCCTTGTTCGGTTCTATATTGCACATCAGGTACTCAGCACCCACACAAATATTATGTGGTGGCAGTCTCGTGTTGATTCCCGCCCATCTGCCTACCCGCGATTCCACACCGTCAGCACCAACCACGACCCGCGCAGAAATGCGTTTATTCTCGTCCATACCGCGAACATAAACGCCTTTGGCATACCCATTTTCTTTAATGAGTCCATAAGCCCCGGTTTTAACTCGAACCTCAGCACCTGCACGTGCAGCTTCGCTTGCAAGAAACTTGTCAAACAGTCGTCGTTCGAGCACATAACCCACTTCCTCCATACTTTCACCGCCCATCACCACCTTCGTGCCATCAGGACTGTATATATTTGCACCTTTCGCCTCTGCGCAGATCCATCTCTTATCCGGCGTAACGAACTTCTTTATCTCTTTACTCACGCCCTCTGCACATTTCACGGGCACGCCTATCTCCTGATTCCGTTCTATTAAAAGCACATCTAAGCCATGTTCGGCGGCTTTTTTCGCCGTTATACTGCCCGCAGGTCCTGCACCCACTACGACAACGTCATATCTCTCCTCTTTCATCTGTTGATACCTACTTTGAAGCTGAGACAATTTATAATTTGCAAATGATATAAATAGCTTCGTGGAGTTATAGATATGTAATGAGCGGTTTAAAACCAGAACGTTTTGAAATCGAAGAGTTCACTTCTTACTGGAACGTAGATCCGGAGAAGTTTAAAGACAAGATTGCGGATTACGCGAATATCTTAATTGCTGGATTTCCACCCATGGGGAATGTCATACCCTATCGCCTCAAGGAGCATTTAAAGGATTCTGAGGAGGTAGTGAGTTTGTATTCGTATAACTTCCCCCCTATGGTAGAAGCACGTGAGGACGAATTCGAAATCCCTCATGACGAGCTCTGGTACAGTGAGGAGAAGAGACTGTTTTGTTATATTGGCAAATATCCAGAGACCGAATACATCCCTAAATCTGCGTATAAACAGGCGGAGGATGTGGCGCACCTCGCACGAGCGCTTTGTGTTAAGGAGTTATATACCGTCGGTGTGATCATGCCCGCACAAGAACCTTTTAAAGAACAGAGAGATGAAGTAGAAGCGTATATTGGCTGTTTTGAAGGCTCGAAGAAGGAGATCCCGGAGGGCATGAAGAAGATGACCAGAAGAAATATTGGTAGATATACCATTATTAGAAAAACGGGGCTTCTCCCAGGGTTTGCTTCGCAAATCGGCATTGAAAGTTATTCGATTCTTGGCGTCGGCAACTATCCTGAAGACCTGAGAGCTTGTGCACGAGCGCTTAGAGCATTCAAGAAATTATCCGGGTTAAAGATGGAAGAAACCGCAGAGATAGAGAAGATGTTTGAGAAGAGTGCAGAAGCCGTTGAAGAGAGAATACAAGAACAGATAGAGAAAGCGGCTTATAAAGGTGAGGGTGTAGGAGCTGAACCATCACAATACATGTACGGGTAACACTTTTTCTTTCTTTATCTTGAATACCTTTTACTTACCTCTAACCCTGCGTGCATAATTGCCAAGAGAGCGAGAATTCTCAATCTTGAGAAGGCATAGTGTTACTATGGTAGGCAAAAGAAAAGAATAGCGGGTTATAGAACGATGAACTTGGATGAGTTCACTTAACCGCAACTCCCACTGCACGCCGGATTAACCGTCCTATCTCGTCAATCTCCTTTTCCATCGGGCCTTTCTTGCCCGGTATTTCAAGGATAATAGGCACTACGCCCTTTTTCTTCGCGTTTATCTCCTGTATCTTCTCTCTTGTCCGTGTCTCGGCTGCAAATCTTTCGTTTATGATGATGATAGCAACATCCTCTTTTGCCACCTTATCTAACACACGGGCAATATCCTCTTCTTCCCCTGAGCCGTATTCATACGCGTCCTTTATACCTGCAAGCCTGAAACCTGCAGCAGTGTCCGGGTCTCCAATTACCGCAACTGCGATCATGTTCCCGTGAATAGTGTTTTCATTATCTCTTCTCGTAAACTGGTAGATAATCGTGCCATTCGCTGCTCAACCGTATTATTCACCTCTATTTCACCATCTTTTCGCCTTACAATGACTCCTCCTGCTGACTTCATCCGTTCATCAGATAGTGATAACCGTACATTTACACCGCTATCGTTGCTTATTTCATCGGTTAAGTTTTTTAGCATTGCTTTGTCTATGTAGGATGCAGACGCATCTTCCTCGCTGAGTATTACTTCCACATCCACACCTGCGCTACTCCCAGCAGCTATACTAATTGTACTATCCTTTATCAAACCACCCAAGATGTTCGGATATGAGTTGCCTTTGAATCCTTCGCTTTTAACGCTCTTTATTCGCTTCAGTGTTGCATCTAACGTCTTTTCTATCATCTCCTCTTCGGCCATCCACCTGAGCTTTCTCGCTTTTTGCCGTGCTGCTCTCACAATTCGTTTCTTCTCCTCACTACATTTTCTTTCCTCAGCCTCAACAAACCGCCTCTTTTGTACTTCTATCTCTTTTATCGCGCCCTCTAGTTCCTTCTTTGCACTCTCCTTTGCTTCGCGGATTACTTTCTCTTTTTCTTCGTTTGCTTCACTCTTTATCTTCTCCACTATCTCTTTCGCGCCCATGCACTCTCACCTCACGCCTAAAATTCTCTCTAACGCGACGTTCACAGCACCCTCAAGATTCGATTCCGCGGCTGCTTTCAGCTTCTCCACTTCAGTATCCGCAGTTTTCATTATCGCTGCAGCTTCATTCTTGCCTTCCTGCACATACTTAGCCGAAATTTCAGAAGCAATGCTCTTTTCATCTTCACGTGCCTTCTCTTTTAGCCTCTTTACTTCTTGCTCTGCCTCGTTCAGGATGTTCGCAACGCTTGCTTTCGCCTCTTCGAGTAGTTTTCGGCCGTCCTCTTCCCCCTCTCTTATAATCTTAAGTGCTTCTACTGCCATTGTGTTACTTCTATAATCGGTTATCTTTATTATAGATAGGTTTTTAAAATCTTTCATCGTTAATGTCAAGATGGCATGAAAAATTTACGGCCATAACTTTGCACTTTATAACTATTAAGAGAGAAGGAAGAATACCGGATGAAAGTGGTAGCCGTAGTGGGGAAGAAGAACTCGGGGAAAACAGCTCTTATCGAGCATTTGACTGCGTATCTGAAGGAATACGGTAACGTTGGATGCATAAAACACGCACATGAGTTGGATTTGGATGTACCCATCGCGAGGGATACCGACCGTTTCTTTACTGCCGGGGCTGAAATTGTTGTGGGGGTTTCGGCGGAAAAGACGATAAAAATTTGCGGGCATAAAAGTTTGGAGGACTTGATAGCGGAAATGGCGACTTCAGGCGTTGATTTCGTGCTTGTTGAGGGCTTTAAGAGCAGCGACTTACCTAAGATAACCCTGAACGACTTTTCACATCAAGAAGTCAGTAACATACTAAAGCGCATAGATTTTGGGGACAATTTTAAAATACCCGAGGAGATGATAAAAGAGTTAGTTCAACTCATTCTTTCTTTAGACGATTACTAAATCTTTCTTTAAAAAAGAAAGCTTTACCAAAGAAACATTTATTTTTTCTTAGCGTAGGGGCTCATTTAAAGAGAAGGTGTGGATATGAACGCGAAGATAAGCTTTTCCTCGATAGATGCACGCAGCGATCCCCCGGAGTGGATGTATAGATTAGAAGACGCAGGTTTTCAAGGGTGGGAGATAGTAGACGAAGGACTGCAAAAAGTGGAAGGTGAATTTAAAAAGAGGGTGAGGGAGGTACACGAGACAACGAATCTTGTCCATTCATTGCACGCACCCCTCTCTGATATTAATATAGCGAGTGTAAACGAGCGGATGTGGGAGGAGAGTATACGGCAGATAAAAGAGAGTATAGAGAACACCTACGAATTCATTGATGATATATGCGTTGTGCATCCAGGCTTTTTCTCGCCTTTGTCCGTGCAGATGCCAGATACGGCTGTTCAGAAGGCAATCTCTGGTCTAACTACGCTCTGTGAATTTGCTGCTGACCGCGGATTGCGAATAGCGGTGGAGAATTTGACGTCTGCGAATATGTTAATGGGAAGGTATCCTGATGAACTTATTCAACTCGTGCGCGGTGTGAACATGGATAATCTTGGGGTGTGCATTGATGTAGCGCATGCGAATACAACTAAAAAATTGGACGAGTTCTTAGGCATCACGGCGAAGGCTGAGGATGTGGAGATAATACACATGCATGCGAGCGATAACTTTGGAGCGGATGACCTTCATTTGCCACTGGGCGAAGGTAACCTGGATTGGAAGAAAGTATTAAATGGAATCAATAATAACGGCTATGAGGGAATCATAGTGCTGGAACTGTATTCATTGGATGGCGGAATAGAAAGTTTGGAGTTTATCAATAAAGTATTATAATTCCAATCCCCTATATTGGTATTGCAGCTATTGCTGGCAACCGTAACGAAAAATGAAGATCCCTATTGAGAAGCCTGTCTTGGTAACTTCTGCATTGCCTTATGTCAACGGCGAGTGCCATATAGGGCACCTCAGGACGTACGTCCCCGCTGATATATACGTGCGAATGTTCCGAAAGATGGGCTACGAGGTCACATTTGTAAGCGGTTCTGATACTCATGGAACGCCGATTGTGCTGAGTGCAGAAGCGCAAGGCATCACGCCTGAAGAGGTCATTGCGAAGTATCATGCGCATTTCAAGCAGGTTTTCAAAGAGATCCATGTGGATTTTGACTATTACGGGCAGACAGATTCCGAAACCAATCATAGAAGGACAGAAGACATAGTAACGAAGTTGATAGAAAATGGGTATGTTTATAAGGGGGAGATAAAACAGGCGTTTTGCACGACCTGCGGGCGATTTTTACCTGATCGCTATGTGGAGGGCACATGCCCGTACTGCGGTGAAAGTGCACGAGGCGATGAATGTGACCAGGGCTGTGGTAAGCATCTTGAGCCAGGGGAGATAATGGAACCGAGATGCAAGATATGTGGAAATGAAGCGGATTTTAAGGATCAGGAGCATTTCTTCTTAAAACTGTCGTCCTTTACCGATTTTCTCCTTTCCTATTTAGATACACTGGGCGGCACGCTGAATGCCCGGAACTATGCGAAGGAATGGGTGAAAAAGGAACTCCTGGATTGGTGTATAACGAGGAATCTAGAATGGGGTGTGAAATTTCCGGGAAGAGAGGATCTGGTTGTTTACGTCTGGGTTGACGCCCCTATAGGCTACATAGCATTCACAGAAGAGTTACTCGCAGCAAGGAGCGGAGATGATAATGCGTGGAGAAGGTTTTGGAAAGATGATAAAGCCACCGTTGTGCATTTCATCGGCACGGACATTATCTATCATCACTGCATATTTTGGCCTGCAATGCTTAAGGGCGCGGGTTATTCGCTGCCTGCTGCTGTTGTTGCATCCGGCATGGTGAAAATAGATGGAAAGACGTTCTCAAAGAGCCGGGGGGACGTGGTATGGGTAGCCGAGTTTTTAGAACGATTCCATCCTGATACGCTACGGTATTATTTAGTGACACAATCAAGCCACACGAAGGAGTTGGATTTCTCCTGGGAATCCTTCGCCATGCGTGTGAACAAAGAGTTGGTGGCGATTTTTGGTAACCTCGTCTACCGTGTTCTATCATTTGCATCTAAAAATTTCGGCGTAGTTCCCGACGGCGATATAGAAGAAGAGGTATTTGAAGCGATAAAGAAGACGAAGGAGGAAGTGATAAGCGCGGTGGAAGATTATGAATTCAAGAAGTTCGTTGATGCGGTGATGAAGCTTGCGGACTTTGGGAACAGCTTTTTTCAACGAGAAGAGCCGTGGCACTTGATAAAACAGGGCGATCAAGGTAAAGAACGGTGTGGGGCGATAGTAAAGAACGTGCTCCAACTGATAAAAGCGATTTGTATCTTACTGGAGGCAGTGATGCCGGCTAAGATGGAAGAGGCGTGGCAGCAGCTTGGCATGGAAAATAATATACATACTGTGAAGCTTGATGAGTTACTGGTGCCAATAGAGAGTGGAATAGCGTTAAAAGAGCCGAGTAGATTGTTCGAGAAGGTGGAATTGTGATAGAGTAAGGCTAAGGGCTTCCAAAAAGAGATACGCGTAATGTTGAAGACACGCTGATTGTAGCACTTATCAAAATCACGCTCGGCAATAGATTTATAGATAGAGCCTTATTTTATATTCTCCTTTTATTATCATTACATTACCATAGACAGAGGTGGCATCGTCATGAAAATATCCATGGATATCGAACTACAAGACATTCCTGGCCAGTTAGTGCTCGCATTGAAGCCGGTATCAGATTATGGAGGGAATATTCTCAGCGTTTTGCATCAGAGGGATAAAAAGACGCCTGCGGGGCGAATACCAGTTCAACTGGTAGTTGATATAGCGGAAAGGAGATTGGATAGATTAATAGAACAGTTAAAGGAGCGAGGAGTGGGCGTGGTAAGAATAGGGAAGGAGCGTCTGAAGGAGTCCATGGTTGTTTTGCTCATAGGGCATATTGTGCATTCTGATATAAGGGAAACGATAGATAGTATAGACAGTACGGGCTTTGCGGAAGTGGTGGAGCTTTCTCTTTCCATGCCCGGCGTAGATGAGGAATCCTCTGCTTCGGTCACGCTCAGTGCAGTAGGTAAAAAAGAGCTGAATGAAGCGTTGAATATCTTAGAGCGGACGGGTAAGAAGAAGGGCATTCTGGTTATCTCGCCTATTTAATGTCGTAGGTAGGAATGCGAGAGGTGATATGAGAATGAAGACGAACACAAAAACGGTAAGAATTTCGATAATCGGGTTTGGATACGTGGGGGCTGGCGTAGCAGAAGTGATAAGGCGGAAACGAGAGGCGATAACACGAAAATACGGCTTGAATATAAAAATCGTCGGTATAGCAGACTTAAATGGTATTTTTATAGATGAGGATGGACTGAATGAAGCGGAGATGCTGAAGCTCAAGACCGGGGATAAGAACTGGGAAAAGCCGGAAGATATGACGACTTTGGATGTAATAAAAGATGTAGAGCACGAGGTTATGGTGGAGACAACGCCAACGAACGTCGACACCGGAGAACCGGGATTAACGCATATAATCACGGCATTGGAGTCAGGCAGGCACGTGGTCACGTCGAATAAAGGGCCTCTCGCGTTAGAGTATTCACGATTGATGGAACTTGCGGCGGAGCGGGGGAAGGAACTGAAATTTGAAGCGACGGTCGGCGGCGCTATGCCGATAATATCCCTGGTGCGGGAGAATCTCGCAGGCAATGGGATTCTATCGATACAGGGCATTTTGAATGGCACATGCAATTATATCCTTACGAGAATGGCAGAAGAAGGGCTGCCATACGAGCATGTGCTGAAAGAGGCGCAGGAGCTCGGACTCGCAGAGGCGGAACCTTCCAAAGACGTTGATGGTATAGATACAGCAGTGAAACTCGTGATCTTAGCAAATTCCGTTTTTGATATGAATGCAACGTATAAGGACGTAGAGGTGGCGGGCATCGCTGAGATAACACCCGATGCATTGAAGTTGGCTGCTGATGCAGGCTACGTGATAAAATTGATAGGAGAGGTAGACAAGGAGGGCGGTTTGAAAGTAAGGCCCCGGTTGGTGCCGAAAGACGACCCGCTTAATGTCAGTAGCACTTTGAATGTTGCAACGATAAAAACAGATCTGGCTGGCGACATCACGGTAATTGGAAAAGGTGCAGGGCCCGTAGAAGCAGCAAGTGCTATCCTCTCTGATATAATAAGTATTTATAATATCTCTTCTGGAGAGGCTTTATAACTGGAGTGTGTGGGAAAATATCAGCTTCGGCTTTCTTTTGGCTTCAGCGTTTTTTCGGGCTAAAAATATGATCAGTCTTTAGGCTGAAATGTCCTCATGGGACACATCCCGGCATCTCTATCGGCTAAAACTTCAATCCCAAGATTGGAGCAATTTCCCGTTTTCTCATCTGCTGGTGTATAAAATTTGCAGTCTTTACATGTCGGCATTTTTATCGGTCTCCTAAACGGATATATTTCTATATTACCATCACACCTTGGGAGATATATAGTTTCCCGTTATGCACAGTGATTGTTGAAGACGAAGTTGATAGTACGGCTAAGTTTCGATGATATCAGTTTCACCATTCAGCATCATCGTTTTTTCGAGTGAAAGTGGGAGAATATTCATTCATAAAAGGAGTTCTACCATCAGCAGTGGATGAAAAACATAAAATTAATACCCATTAACTTACAGGTAATAGGTGCAGTAGAGCGATGGCAAAAGATAAAGGGAAAATTGTGATAGCACTTACGCCCTCGGAATCAAAACGGCTCATTGCGAAGGGCGTAAAGAATTTGGAAGAAGTGCAGCGTGCTTTGAAGCAGGGGACCGTTATAATAACACTGGGGACTACAAACGCTTACGTAGTCGAAGAGATTTTGAAGGATGTGCCTGGGTCTGGATACAAAATAGATAAGCAGCGATACGCCGCGGGTATTATAACTGACCGAGGAACATGCATTGTCCCAAAAGAAGAAAGAGTGAAAGAGGTGGTACTGAAGAACGGTAAGATTAGCACAGAGAACACAGAAAAAGTAATAGAGAATTTGTCAGCGGGAGATGTGTTCATAAAGGGTGCAAATGCGTTGGATGCAACCGGAACCGCAGGCATACTCATGGCAAATCGCGCAGGTGGCACGATCGGTTCTGCACTCGGTACCGTTATGGCACGGGGCGTGCATTTTATAGTTCCGGTAGGCATTGAGAAAACCATACCCTATTCCATTGTAGACGCTGCAAAGCGAGTGGGAATTGAAAAATGCTATAAAGCTGTCGGTTGGCCAGTGGGACTGATGCCCGTGCACGGCAAGGTAATCACTGAGATTGAGGCGTTAAGGATATTGGGCGCGGAGGATGCATTCCCAATAGGAGCAGGGGGCATAGCCGGAGGAGAGGGCTCGGTCATTATCTGCGTTGAAGGAAGCGTTGAGAAGCTGGACGGATTGATGACACACATAACACAAATAAAAGGGGAACCACCGGTAAAGGTGGTGAGCGAGGACTGTAAGACTTAACGCAAGAAACTTTTTAATATCAAATCTTTAAACGATAAATTATGGAGAAAAGAAAGCGCCCTTCTATCTTTGATTTAGTCGAGTGGTACATGGAGCGGGCTTTAGATGAGATGGGGAAACTGCCAGCGCCAACCGAGGAGGAACTTTCAAGAATGCTGAGAAGGGGGCCCCAGGACTTCGACGAGTGGCTACATGACCCCTTTGAAGAGATGCGGAGGAAGTTAGAAGAGGAAATGCCTGAGGATGCTAAGAGATACGGTCCGTTCATCTACGGTTTCTCCTACACAAAGGAGCCGGGGAAGGATCCGGAGTTAAAGGAATTTGGGAATATAAAACATTCACACATGAGATTAGAGCCTTCCCCGGGGGGTGAGCGCGAACCGTTGATAGATGTGATTGACCAGAATGATGCTTACGAAGTCGTAGCGGAATTGCCCGGTGTCGAGAAGGAGGATTTGAGGTTGCATACTACTGAAGACTCACTGGAAATAAAGACCGAAAACGGGAGAAGGTTCTTTAAGGAAGTACTATTTGAGACGCTAATAAAGCCCGAAACGGCAAAGGCAACGTATAAAAACGGTGTACTCAGCGTGCGGCTAAAAAAGAAAGAAAACGAGAAGAAGAGAACAGCTATACCGTTGGAATGAGAGAATGTAGCACCTTTAACTCTTTATCAACTCAAAAAACTCCTTCGCTGCTTTCTTCACTTCACCATCGTGATTCATTATTTATTATCTTCACTGCTGCATTGATAAGACAAGCGGATATTTCATCTTGGATTTGCTTCTATCAGCACGAACAGATCTGGCTTTATTTATTCCTGGCGTTTTGAGCCAAGCAGCATAAGAAGCTGTTCTCTAATCGCATTTGCCTCCACGCTCGTTCGCTTTCGTGGTCTCGGTATACCAATATCCATGCACGCAATAATGCGCCCCGGTCTTGCGGACATCACGACGACCCTATCTGCAAGATATACTGCTTCGTCAACGCTATGGGTCACGAACAAAATAGTTTTCTTTGTTCTTTTCCAAATCTCCAGCAGCTCTTCCTGAAGCACATTCCGCGTCTGCGCATCCACCGAGCCAAACGGCTCATCCATTAATAAAACGGAAGGTTCCGTCGCAAGAGCCCTTGCAATCGCTACTCTTTGCTTCATGCCTCCGGAAAGCTCATAGGGGTAACTATTTCCAAAATCCTGTAGACCCACAAACTCTAAGTATCTTTTTGCAATTTCCCGCCTCTCTTTATCCTCCATTCCCCGAATTTGCAGTCCAAATTCTATATTCTTCAACACCGTTCTCCACGGGAATAGCGAAAATTCCTGGAATACCATTCCTCTATCCGGGGAAGGGCCGCTAACTCTATCTCCATCTAAGATGATCTCGCCACTGCTTGGATAGTCTAAGCCCGCGATCATTCTCAGCAATGTGGTCTTACCGCATCCCGAGGGACCTATAATACACAAAAATTCGTTCGGTTTGACTTCTAAATTAATGTCTTCTAATGCCTTTATCCCCCCTTCTTCCGATTGAAATGCTTTCGTTACGCTGTGAAGCTTTAGTTTGTGATTCATGTTATTTCACTATGCCCTTCTTCCATCTAAATAGTTTATCCTCCACTAAATGCCTGAACAAGCGGTCTAAGCATAGCGCTAACACTCCTAAAATGAGCATGTACGCTACCACATAGTCCATCTGGTGCAAAAAGTAAAATTTCTGGAATAGCCGGTAACCAAGCCCACTATTTCCCACTCCGAACATCTCAGCCGCTACAACGCACATCCAGCCAACGCCCATCCCAACACGAGTGCCAGTAGCAATCGAGGGAAGTGCATAAGGCAAAGCAACGTATCTTATCAGCTTTATATTCCCAATGCATCCTAACACATTTCCCGTCTCCACCAATACCCTTGGCACATCTCTGAATCCGGTATAGCTGTTAATTAAGATGGGGAAAAATGCGCCTATGAATATGATGAATCCTGCTGCGTAGTGATTAAGACCTATCCATACAATTGCAAGAGGGATCCAGGCAAGAGGAGGTATAGGCCTTACGATTTCAATAATGGGATCCACCGCTCTAAATACATTCCTGAACCATCCCATAGCAATTGCCAGAGGAAGTGCTACGGAGAATGCCAAAGTCATCCCGATACCAAAGTGAAGGATGCTGACCAGAATATCTAAAATTAAAAGTTCCCTGAGCATATAAATGGAAAAAATAACGGCAGAAAAGCGGGGTAAGATCAAAGCGTCTTTTATCACGTACCCCGCTATAATCTCCCATAATAGAATAACTATGATTAGAGGAACTAACCATAGCCCTTCTTCTTTTGTCGGTCGCCTCATCTCTCTTCCATTACCTCGTCATAAAAGCTGGTATCAAAGATATCTTCTTCTTCAAGCACTTCAATCCCCTTCTCTTCATACCTTTCCCTGTTTAGTTCGTAGATTACTTTTGCGTATTCGAGACCCGACTCCACTTCTATACTGGGGTCGTGGATCCAGTGCATATCTGTTACATTGATAGATTGCTTTATTGTTGATACATCTGCGTCCAGCCACTTAGCATAAATCTCCGCTGCTTCTTCAGGATGCGCGATTTCGTATTCCGTGGCACGTATATGCGTTTTTATTATCTGCTTGACTATATCTGGATGCTCTTGCATCATTGTTCCACTGGCAACCACGCAGCAGCATGCATGGTTTGGCGATATCGAACCCGACCACGCAACAATGACTCCATTGCCTTCCTCCTCGATTATCGTGGGTGTTGGACTGGGGAGGAAGACGGCATCTACGGTTTTAGCGCCGATAGCGGTAGCAGCATCGCTCGGGCCCATAGCTTTTATATCCACGTCAGTTTCCGGGTCTATACCATTATCTAAAAGCCATTTTGAAAGGACTGTATGCTGAATCGAGCCAGGCGGAAAGGTCGCTATTTTCTTGCCTTTTAAAGACTGCACCCCCACGCTTTCGTATTCATCAGCGAGTTCCGGGCTGATAACTAATGCAGATCCCTGTGTCTGGGCGCCTGCAACTATCTTTGCATCCAAGCCTTCATACATCGCCGCGATAGGTGGTGCAGTCCCTACGTAAGCAACGTCAAGATCTCCGGCAAGCATTGCATGCATCTCCGGAGGTCCGGAAGGGAATTCCTTCATTACAACCTTTTCTATACCAAATTTCGCAAGGTCCTCTTCCCACCATCCCTTTTCGGATGCTAACATCGCTGCGATTTGATGTGTGCTTGGTTGGTAACCGATGTTGATCGTGGTCATCTCAGTGGTTTCATCCTCTATGCAGCCTACAATCATCACAGTCACTGCAATTACTCCTATAACTATTAAACTTACCATGGTTCTTTTTTCCATAATATTCACCTCCTAATCTTTTATTTATACTATCCCCCATCTTTTATCCTCGATATGTTATCTGTTATTCACTATTTAAATCATTACTATTTTGTGCATTAAATTGCCTATTTGTATAATAAACGGCGAGACGGATTATGAATTACAGGGGTTTTTTATACTATAAGGCATGACGCATAGCTGCTATAAATCGTCGCTTTATCTGCGATGCTCTTAGTGGTATGTTCTCCACGGTGGCGTTACCTGGTTTGACGACGACGTGTAGGAATCTCGGACCTGTTTTCTCATAGAGGTGCTCTAAGGTTGACCGCAGCTCAGCTTCTGTATTAACCTTCATCGTGTTCTCTATGCCGGCACTTAGTGCCATCAATTCCATATCCATGTAGGGCGCGGGCTGGTCACCGGTGCTCCCCCAGGTGCCGTTATCCAGGCAAACAATAGAGAGAGTTTCAGGCTGCTTCTCTGCTACTATCGGCAAAAAGTTGCTCATCAGCAGACTACCATCGCCATCGAGCACCATCGTCTCTCTTTGTGTCTTCAAAGAGACGCCAAATCCTATAGGTGACGCTTGACCCAGGCTGCCGAGCATGTAAAAATTCAAATCACGGTCTTTAGCGGCATACAGCTCCTTGCTCGGCACGCCTATGTTTGCGATTACGGCTTCTTCGGTTAGATATTCTGATATTATCCTTATTGCATCGTATCTGCTCATTTCTGGCGCCTTAAACTCACGTTCGTACACAAATTTACGAGGCTTTTTTTGATGTGGAACAGTCGTATCTTCTTCGATTGTAATATCGCCAAACCATGCTCTGGGGGAAATAAGAGCAATATGCGGTCGTTCATTGCTGAAGGCGTCTTGAATAGCTTCTTCTACTAATCCTATCTGTGACGAGGACTCTATTATCGTGTATTTCAGTTCCAAAGCATCTAAAAGTTTAGGCAGCGCCCTCCCAAACGGGACCTGTGCTTCTATATTCTCCTCGTGAACACCACGCCAGCTCGCTATTATCGGTAACGGCAATCCATAAGTGACCGTAAGCGACATAATGGCATTTATCAAATTACCTAAACCGGTGCTCTGAATAAGCATCAGAGGTTTTCCACCTGCGAGAAAAGCGCCTGCGGAGAGCCCAACGCCGTTTTCTTCACGGTTCAAGCCTACATGACAAAGTGCTTGATCGTGCGCAGCAAGCTGCAATAATAAACAGATCTTCTCACAGGGCAGCGTCGTGACAACGTCTATGTTGTTCCGCTTCAAAATTTCCAGTACTTCGCGTTCGGGTTCGTACATTGGTGATGGTTACCTCATTCACGGAGGAGATAAATAAGTATGGCTTGCATTTTTATTGAAACTTACTAAAGCATCCGGAATTCGATTGGAGATAACGTTCCCAGGCTATGGGAAGTTTGTAACCGTAGGTGGCAAATTTGGCTGGAGGTGCGAAACCCCGAAGGCTGTATAGCCCATGTTATACGACGCGCTGGACATTATTCCCAAGATATTCTATATGGTTCCTCTATGGAATCATCAGTTTTTAACTTTATAAAAGCTGCATATTTATACCCTAAATCACTTTTATAGGATCCCAATTTTAATCTATCACAATCATCAAGAATATCACTAGAACTTTTTTTAATTTCTATAACCATTAAATTATCGGCTGTTCTACGACGATGAACAATTATATCTGGATAAACACTTCTACCTTTAGTATCATTAGCACTTGATGAATTACTTCTTAAATATTCACATCTTTCGTAATTTGTTGGTTTTGTCCCACAAAACATGACCTTTATAAACGCCCAATCTGATAACTTACTTTATGACAGGAGCAAATTCAAAAGACCAGATATGTTTGAATCCGGATTGTCCGGACTACCGAAAGGGAAACACTGGCAACATCATCAAGAAAGGCTTTAATGCTAAGGGCAACCAGATGTTCAAATGCAAAACCTGCGGTGTGAGATTCCCTGAGACCAAAGGCACGGTATTCTACAACAGACACCTCAAAGAAGAGCAGATAATCATGATCTGCAAATTGCTGGTAGAGAAAAACGGAATAAGAGCTATTGAACGCATAATGGAGATCCATCGCGACACGGTATCAGACATCGTAGAAGACTTAGCAAGACACGCAAGGGAAGTGACGGACTTTTTGATAAAGGATGTTGGGCTTACTGAAGTCCAGGTGGATGAGATGTGGTCGTTCGTAAAAAAAAACAAAAGAACGTTGACGGGGGAGATGGTGACGCAGATAGACATGGCGATTGCTGGATATACCTAGCGAAGAAGGCTGATACAAAGCTTCATCTGGCACATAGTACCGGTAAGAGAGTACAAGCCACCGCAGATACGTTGATGGAAACGGTAAGAAAACGGGGCAAGAAGCCAACAGAGGATGGAAAGGCCACATTCATCAGTGACGGCAACGATCAGTATATCAATGCTATACTGGCTAATTTCGAGGCAGAGACGATCAACTACGGACAGCTAATCAAGGAACGGGAAAAGGGCAGGGTAGTCGGTAAGACCAGAATGGTCATATTTGGTGACGTAGATGATGCAGGCATAGACACCGTCTATGTGGAGATATATAATCTAACATTGAGACATGGGATTTCGAGGCTGGTCAGGGAAAGTTTGTGCTTTTCCAAGTGCAAAGAGATGTTGGACAACCATTTAGACGTGTATCAGTGCTACAACAACCTGATCAGGGTTAATTCTGCGTTGACGATAAAAACAGAGAAGGGTGAGAAGAACATAGAAAGAACTCCGTGCATGGCTGAAGGAATTACCGAAGATCCATGGACGTGGAAGGAATTGTTGATGTTTAAGGTGTGTCACGAAATTTAGGACACCACCAATTTGTTCGCTTTACACGGTTATCTAATCTATTATATTCACAATCAACGTTATAGCCAGGAAATAGATTTTCAAGGTATAATGCCAATCTATGGGATAATGTTCTTTCATTGATATCAATAACAAATAGTTCACGATCTCTATCATATAAAATGAATAATGCTTTTTCTAATGAAGATTGTACATAGTGTCTGGAATAGTCATACATATTTATGACACCACTTTTCTATTAATATTTATCCAACATGCCGTATAACTTCGGTCTATCCGAACTCGGTTCGCGTATACATCCCTCTGATCGAACTCCTCCATTCTCGATCATCTTCCCCCTTTTTCATCACTAAGTTATCCAGCGGAGTTTTATCGTATCTGTATCCTTGTTACTCACATAAGTATATATTTATTACGTCTCCGAACTTTTATCCTAACGATGCTCTAACAAACTCCCTCAGCTCTTTCTCAACGTCATCTAAAGTCACGTGCCCAGAGGATTTTATCTCCATCCGCGCCTCTATCTCGTACAGCTTACAATCCTCCTTCAACCTCTTATAGCCGCCGCCGGTGATATTCAACAAAATATTATTCTCTTTTTTAACTAAACCATCATCAACGGCTTTTATTAAAGACGCTATCGCCACTGATGCCGCAGGGTCTAAATCTATCCCCTCTTCACCCACAAATAACTTTTCCGCCTCCTCGCACTCTTCGTTGGTTATTCCGTACATCTTTCCCTGTGTGCTCATCAGCATGTCATAGACACCGCCTTTGATGGAATACGGCGGATTTCGATTGGAGAGCACGTCTGCGTAAAGCTTCTTTATCGCATCATCCGCATCTCTCATGTCTTTATCTGCGATTATCTCTGTCCTACCAGCCTGCCACGCGCTGACCATTGGAGTAAAAGGTAGATTCTGAGCGATAACAATCTTCGGCATCGTATCGCCGAATCTACCGTCTTCAATGAGCCTGCCAAACGTTTCCCACGCGGCAATAGCGCCCGTGCCACTGCCCACTGCTTGGAAATAATAATCTGGCAGAACGTTCATAGAGAATGCGGCTTCAAGTTCAACCACGCCCATGCCGTCCCGTCTTGCTACATTTTTCACGCCGCCTTCTTCTATTAGCCCCTCTATCTTCGGTATCTGCTTACCGACGGCAATGGCATCTGAATAATCGCCGTCCACGGCAATCAAGAAGATACTATCGTGATTTTCCGTGGTAGTCCACATCCGGTGGAGGGAACTTTTCGGCACGATTGCTACTACTGGCATTCCAGTCGCGGAAGAGACCTCCGCGAACGCTCTTGACGTATTCCCGGCAGACGCCACGGCCAAAATCTTCCCATCCGATTTCTCTTTTGCTCGTTGTAACGTCGGCAGTGCTTCCAGCTCCTTGAACGTGCATGTCTTCACGAACGCACCTTGCTCCGGCCAGTACCCGCTAAAACCGATATACAAATTTTTCAGTCCAAGTTCTTTTCCAAAACCCTCTCTTTTGTACGTAATCGGGCCTGCGCGTGTAGGTAACGCCGCTTCTACCGGTAGCCAGTCGATATAGTTGAACATCCCCTGTCCTGAAAGTTTCCGTATCTGCTTCATGCTGTACACCGTTCTTAACAACGAATCGTGACCTTCAGGGCACGTATTCGTATAGCTGTCGGTAACTACTTCTCCTCCTTCCACACATTTCAAGTGATACTTTTCAGTTCCCATTCTTCATCACACCTCGCTTGTTGCTAAACGTTAAACCGTGCTACCGGTTCAGAAATAGTAAAATCACCATCCAAAATCTTTCGTTTCAACATTGCCGCTAATTGTGATGCCCTTTTTCTGTCGGACTGCCGCAAAGTCACGGGAATTTCTCTTCCCGCAAGAGTAACAACACCAAGATTACTGCTAAAAGCTACCCCTTCGCATAAATGCACACATGCACCGCAGTTGTAGCATAACTCTTCGTCTATTTCCTTAGTCTGAGCATCGAATGCATCTGTAGGGCACAAGCTCGCAACCTGGCACTCCTCGCATTCGATACAGCTCGATCGATCGAACCGCACGGAAAAGTCACGCCAGACATCCGCATAGGTTATTTCACCTACCGGTAGTCGGTTATGAACATCCAGCACCCCCAGCTTTATCTCTTCATCAAGCTTTTTGGCGTTTTCCAACACGTGCTCGTTCAATATAGGAATAGGCACCGCCCAAGAAGTCCATATCTCCGGGCCTGCAGAAGTCTGAAATCCACCTAAATACTCGGGCAACATCCCGTGCATATCAGCAATACCCATCAGATTCGGCTTTTCCGCAGAACTCCTTGTTCCCTCCCCGATAACAAAACCCTCAGCGCCATTCATCAAGATTTTCGTGCCTACACCGATCGTATCCATAAACGGATCCTTCTCCAGCGGGTTCAACTCGCCACAGCCAGAGAAGGTCAGTTCCTTGAATGGCCCTTTAAATTTGCTTACCGAAAATATCGAAGTTACTTCGTTCTCATGTGCATTTACGAATGCATAGTAGTTCTTAAATGCGTTTCTCGTGCTACAAAGTCGCGCAAGTGGGATCTTATCGAGGGTCGTTGTAGTCTCTATCTCTCGACCATCAACGGTTTCGACTGCGACCTCTATCTCGTCATGTGCCACCAGCGCTCTGAAAAGATGCCCGCCTCCGTAGTGGTTATCCCTGTGTGAAGGGCCATACACAATCACATCAACGATACCAAGCCGTTCGTTAGGGCAAGGACCTACGAATGCCGGCACACCGTTCAGTGAAACCTTTGACGCACGCTCAAACTCGTCTCGCTCGGCGACTTGAAACGAAAAAACTGCAAATGTTCCGCTCATCACGCCGCAGGTAGCAGAAGTAACGACATCCACATCCTCAAATCCTACATCCTCGCCACTCCGCACGCTATTACAAAGCTCCTCAGCCGTCATTACCACTGCCTCACCACTTTCTACTCTTTCCGTTATCTCCGCAATGGTCCTTCTTTTCCTCACTTCAGCTCACTTGTATGAGTGCCCCCACATGCTCTATCTTATCCTGCATTTTTTTATACATAAATGTTCTTTCTGTAATCCACGCCCGGCACTCAATCTTTCTATTAAAAT
>DATKWH010000033.1:0-26930 GCA_035529655.1 Bathyarchaeia archaeon | reverse complement strand
GCACTGGCCAGGGAGGTAGCTGCATGGACAAAGAGAAGGAATGAACAGAAAAAGAGGATCAACTGGAAGTTTACGAGGGATAAGGCTGACATGAAACTATCTAAGTATTATGTGCCCTAATTAAATTGTCATGACACTAGTTATTAAATCAATGTTCTTAATTGTCATTGTTGTTTTAGTGGCTAAAGCTTTATTACCTCTTTTAATAGAAGATCCAACAATTGCAAAATATACTTATTATATCCTTGGGATTGCAGGGTTATTTGTAATAGTGGTGAGTAAAGAGGTAAGAAAAGAAATTCTTAATTTAGGTCATGGCAAAAAATAAACTTCTCCGTAAAATCAAAGATTTTACTCCGACCACGCCTTGCAGGCTCTCTGCTTCGCCTCGAGACGCTTAACAGCGATTATCTGGAATTTCCCTGCGAGAAATCCCCAAATTTTCTAACGAGAACTTCAGATAGCCGCGATGTTATCAAAAATCACATTTTAAAAGGAATAATCGGACGGAATCGCGATTATGAGTTTTGTTGTGCTTGGTACTTGTTCAATACGAATCAAGAGCGTTCTTTACGACTCGTTCATATCGCTCAGCTTCGCCACTCATCTTTCTTTTAGAAAGCGGGATAGATTTAAGATACATTCAAGAGCTTTGGGGGCATAAGAGCAGTAAAACTGCGAGATGTACACACATGTAAGTGCTAGGGTTTTGCGTAAGATAAAAAGCCAGTTAGATTTAATAATGAAGAAATCAGATATGATGAAGAAGGTGGAAGGGGATGAAGGCTAGCAGTCTGCCATAGGGTGGTATATACGAAGTAAGTTTCGGATATAACTCCAAAATGGAAGGATATACGACACTGATGTCGGATACACTGAAGTTGTCCGAAATTGCGAGCCCATCCAAGAAAAGCTTGTTAAAGGAAACGAGGATTTCAAAATATGATGAATAAAAAAATCTTAATCACAGTTGGTATTTTGGTAATCTTTCTTCAGATATTATTTTTTCGATTTATTTCGCATTGGGGAGATGGATTAGCACCCATTTATATTCCTGCTATTGTTACTTTCTTCTACGCTCTATGGTCCAAAGAGGGTAATCTTAGCTTTCTTTTCGGCTTTTGGTCATTGATGGCTATGTTCATGGGTCCTATGCTGTTCTACATGGAATTACCACCAATGACTGCTCTTATCCCGATATTAGGATTGGGTGTCATATTTGGATTTTTAGGCACTGGTATAGCTTTCATCAGTAAAAGATTAACATGTGGATGAGTAAAGCACTTCGGAAACAATTTTCAAAAGTAAAACTGGTGGGCTCACAACTCTCCGCTCGCTGACGCTCGCTTCGGTGCTATCGCACTCGGACAACAGGCGTGTATCTGGCTTCGCTACGCTCCACCCAAATTCCCCTTCGGGGAACTTCAGATAGCCGCGGAACGTTATATAAAATTCCGAACCCCGCTAAAAAAGAAAAATTTTAAAAGATGACGAAAGATGTATAAATATGGAGACAAAAAATATGGGAAATAGTAAAGAAATTACGCCATTTGATAATTGTCCTGCTTTGGATGGCTATCATTGCCAAACCAGCTCATTAACGAAAATATTTCATTACAATAAACATCCACTTTCAGAGGATATGATATTATGACTGGGAGCTGGGATGGGCTTCATATACTGGAAAATGAAAATGGGTTCCAGTGATTATGTTTTTGTTGGAGGAAGGGGAAATACCAAAGAATTTTTCAATGACCTTGGAAAAAGGACTGGAGTCAAAATTGAAGCAAAATCTACTTCAAGTGTGAAAAAGGCAGAGACGCTTCTTTTAGAAAAGCTTTCAAAAAAAGAACCTGTTATGGTTTATGGAGATATGGGTTTTCTTCCTTGGTTTGATTTGCCAAAAGATTACCATTTTGGGGGACATACTTTTGTCGTTTGTGGTTATGATGGCAAGAATTCTGTTTTAGCATCTGATATTGATCAGAAAGCAAGCGGATTAAAGAAGGGCTTTTATTATCTAATTTCATTAGAGCAATTAAGTAAAGCAAGAAGTTCAACATATAAACCATTTCCTCCTAAAAACACATATCTGGAATTTGACTTTAAAAATTATCATAATCCTAAAACTGAAGATATTTACTCGGCAATCAAACAAACGATTGAATCACAGCTTAATCCACCCATTAAAAACATCGGAATTAAAGGAATACGACATACTGCCAAAGAATTATTGAAGTGGCCAAATATATTTAAGGATAAAGAATTAAGAATGAATTTATTCAGCCTGTATATTTTTATTGAAATTGGCGGTACGGGTGGTGGTTGTTTTAGATATATCTATTCGCGATTTTTTAAAGAATCCGCTAAAATTACTGGAAACAAGGAATTATCAGAAGCGTCAGAAAAGATATACGAATCTGGCAAATTGTTCTCTAAAATTGGTTTATTGTTCAAAAATGTAGAAAATGAACAAAATATTAATGAAAAGCTAGAAATCGCCAGTGAGGAATTTAAAAGAATTGCGGATATTGAAGAAGAGACATTTAATTGTCTTTCAGCAGGGATTAGATAAGAATCTTTGATTACGGCGGGGTTCGGAACTCTGCGGTCGCTCCTTCGTCGCTCCCTTGCTCTAACGAGTCATATAACACGGGCTATACGGCTCACTTCGTACGCCCAAATCCCTTCGGGACTTCTCATATCCGCAGACGTTATCAAAAATCGGATTTTAATGGAACAATAGGACAAAATCACTATTTCGAATTTTGTTTTGTTTCGTTTTGTGCTTGTGACTTGCTGCTTAAGCCGAATCAAGCGCGTTCTTTACGACGCGCTCGTATTTCTTTACTGCCGCACCCAGTTCCTTCGTCGCATTGATCCCTACCTTCGTTGTCAGCCCGTTTTGAGATGAGGGGTCAAGTGACGAACCTTTCACGCCCGGGATAAGCACCATATCTTCGTTCCATCGCACTCTCGTTGCTACTGCATACTCCACCTCATTCGGATTGAACAGATTAATATCGTCATCGACAACGATAACGTGTTTGAGGCTGGGATGTGCGGCGAACGCAGCTATAATCGCATTTTTAGCCTCGCCTTCTTTCTCCTTCTTTATCTGCACCACCGCATGCAAATAGCAGCACCCACCTTCTGTCAAAAAAACGTTCTTCACTCGTGCCACACGCTCTACGGCCCTGAAGATTAACGGTTCGTAAGGCATGCCCATAAGCAGCCGGTGCTCGCGACCTGAAGGAAGGATAGCATGATATATTTTGTCTTTGCGGTGATACATCTTCGTAAGCGTGATAACAGGCTCCTCTCTTATTTTGTCATAAGTACCGGTGATATCCAAGAACGGACCTTCTTTTGCTCTTTCTTCACCGATAAAGCCTTCGAAGGCGATTTCAGCATGCGGTATTGCTATGCCGTTATCCAATTTGAAGAGCTCCACCGGCTCTTTTTTTAATGCAGATGCGTATTCAAATTCTTTTCCCGGTGGTACCCGTGTCGCGGCTGCTAAAAGGATCAAGGGGTCCACGCCAATGGCTATTCCTATTTTTAAGTATTCGCCTCGTTCGAGCGCTTCGCGATGCATATTATACAAGTGACGAGAAGGAACGAGCCGTGCTGCTACTCTGTTCTTGTCTAATACGAGCATCCGGTGAAATGATGCATTGCTCACACCATCCAATTCCGCAACGACCACACCGCCCGTGATATAAGCGCCGCTATCGCCCTTGAAATAGGTTAATATCGGCAACTCACCTAAATTCGGCTCTTTAACCACTCCTTTCGTCGGTGAATCCTCCACTATGTTCACCTTGCTACCGCCAACGTCTCCGCTTTCTGAGAGGTCAGCCAGGAAATGCACGAGCTGCGCAGGAGAAATGCCAAGCAGCTCCGCCAGTGTTTTCCTGCCACCCAGTACGTTCATGATGACCTTATGCGTGCCGTCAACCGCGTGGAAAAGAATAGGTGCCCCTTTTTGCTCAACTTTCGCACAAAGAGCTGCAACCTCATAGTTTGATGATACTTCGTACTCAATCTCGATTAACTTCCCTTCTCGCGCTAATTTATCTTTGAATGCCCTCATTTTCGGTATTTTTGTATATACTTATAAAGTATGTTATTTATGCACCACAGTATATTTTAAACCTTTCTGATTCCTCTTGAGTGCTTTATACGTAAATCTTTAAAACCCAGAGATAATAATGGGGATACATGCCCCTATGGATACTATTCATCGTGGTGAGCTTTTTGCTCGGTCTTTCCGTATCTCTCCTTTTGAATTACCCGTTCCAGCGCATAGAAAGGGCTTTTTTCTCCTTCGTCGTTGGTCATGCACTCTCGATATGGCTTGTTTTTCTCCTTCTCTGTATGAACAAGTCGCTGAGCATCGGTATTATCCTGCTCTGCGTCGGTATCTGTGCTTTTGCTTCGATTATATTATTTAGACAGACGAAAAAAGCAGGGAAGTGGATTTTTACCGATTTGAAAGGTAAAATAGAAGAGACATGGTATGAAGACAAGTACACACTTTCTTTTCTTGTATTCGTTCTACTGTACGTAGCGGGTATGAATTTATACGGCGTTTTTCGCCCTGACGACGCAGGAAGTTTGTATGCGTTTCACACGGTTTGGGCTGATTATCCGTTTCATACCTCGATCATCACCTCTTTTGTTTATAGAGACACGTTTTCGTTCCCGTTGGCTAATCCGCAGTTTTTAGACCTGGAAACGCATTATCCCTTCATCATGGATTTCTACTCCGCGGTGCTGATGAAAGGTGGATTGGATCTGAGAAGTTCGATTATCATTCCGAACATCGTATTTCAACTCTCTCTTTTCGGACTGCTCTATTTCCTCGCATACAAATTGACTGGTCTGAAGGGAGCGGGAATATGCGCCACGGTTATTTTCATCCTCGCTGGCTTTCCTGGTGGTCTCCAATCCGCTGGCATCCACTTCCTGAACCCGATGTATGCGGTAATCATGCCGCAGCGAACCGCAATCATCGGTATGGCGATCTCATTTGTCGTTTATCTGCTGCTGTTCCACGCATTATGTGCGAAGAAGGAGAATATGGCTGCATTAGAACGAAGAGGGACACATAAGGAACTGATACTTGCCGGCGTGCTTATCGGCTTGCTGCCTTATATCCATGCTCATTCGTTTATAGCTACCGGGTTTGTCGCTTTTTTTCTCGCTGTATTTTCGGTTATCAAAAACCCTTTTAAAAAAAGCGTTTACGGAAAAATGCTTCGCAAAGAAGATTTGAAAATCTTTATTTTTTTGTTTCTGCCGCTCATGCTACTTTCGTTACCGCAGGTATTGTTTATACGAACAGGCGTATCGCAAGATTTCCTCGTCTTCTTCCCCGGCTGGGCAGACACCAACAGGGACATGATCATGGGCTTTGACTGGTCTTCTGTTGTCCCCTCGTTTTCTTCCGCTGTAAAAACAGCCACTCTCATTGAGACCTTCTGGGCGCTCAATGCAGGAGGGTTCATCATCCTCCTTTCGTTAGGGTTATATAAAGCACGTAACGAAACGAGAATTTTCTATCTTCCCTTCCTCTTTCTTTTCGGCATTACGAACGTCGTGAAATTCCAACCCTGGTATTTTGACAACTACAAACTCTTCCTGCACTGGCTCGCACTGACCGCAATAATGGCAGCACTGGCGCTATGCTGGCTAAACGACTTTACTAAAACCAATAAATCTCATAAAGCGCTTGCCGCCCTGTCGATAGCTGCGCTGCTCATTGCGTGCACGATCTTCGGCACCGTAACGCACGTAAACATGGTACAGAATACGTATGAGGTGTGGTCCGGCGAAGAGATAGAAATGACCGAGTGGGTGCGTGAGAATACAGCGCCCGATAGCGTGTTCCTAACAGGCAGCGCGCATAATCATCCAATACCTGCCTTAACCGGACGGCAGCGTGTGATGGGCTATGAAGGCTGGCTGTGGTCGCACGGCATTAACTGGACGAGCATAAGTGCACGGAAGAAAGACGAAATTGCGATGTACAAAGGGAACTACACGCTTCTCCAAAACTACGGCGTGGATTACGTCTGCATTGGCCCCTACGAGAGAGCGTTCGCACAGGAGAACCACATCAAGATAAACGATGCTGCGTTTGAAAATGAGACAAGGTTTGAGCTTGCTTACGATAAGGTGATAGGAGAGGAGCGGTGGATGATATATGAAGTTAAAACGGGCACCGTATCCGCATGAGAAGAACGAATGTAAAAATAAAGGATAAAAGAAAAATTATGTACATTATCGGACTCGCAGGCTTCATTGGCCCACATATATTATACGGGATAGTGGCAATTGTATACAGTGTAGGAAAAGGTTGTTAATATGAAACCGGAGGAAGAGGACGCGGCGAAACTAAGAGGCTTTATTTAAACTTCCTTTGTTGTCCCGTAGTCCCGTAGTCCGTAGAAGTTGACTGATACTCCAGGCAGGTCTTCAAGTCAAGCCCAAAACTCTCGAAAAAGTAAAAAATAGAGAAAAAAAATAAAAAGAAAACGCAGTGGTTTTGCGTTTCCTACTCTAAGCTACGCTACGCTACGCTAAGCTACGCAAAATCCAACTGAGCGAACAACTGTCTGGCCTTGAAGTTCTGTAGCGACATCGCGTCTGATGGGCAATAAGAAGCGCAACTTCCACAACCTATGCACCCCTCGGTAACCATCGCAACCTTTTTCGTCCCGCTTATCACCGTCATCATACTGTAAGTAACCGCAGCCACCGGCTCATCCACTAACTCTATCGCCTCGACTGGACATATTTCCACGCATACGCCGCAGCCCGCGCATATCTCCTCGTCAACCACAGAGACTATACCCGGAGTCTCCAGGAAGTTCTTCGCTAATAGCACGCACGCCCTCGACGCTGCTGCACTGCTCATTGCAAGTGTCTCGTCTATCATTGCTGGATAAACTGCAGAGCCGCAGATGAACACGCCTTCGTTTACAGTATCAACCGGCGTTAATACCAGCTTTGGTCGCTCCTGCTCCTCCAAGAAGAACCCGTTCTTCAGCGGAACCATAAACATCTCGCTCAATTGCTCGTTCTCAGCCGCAGGCTGCATCAATGCGCTGATTACTACCAAATCGGGCTTTATCTGCACTTCATCGTTGAATATGACGTCGAAGACCGATAGAACTCCGTCCTGCAGCACAGGTGGCTTCTCCGCATCATATCTGAGGAATATCACTCCGCTCTCTCGCGCCTCTTTGTACAGCATTTCCCATTTACCGTAGGTCTTGATCTCCTGGTAAAGCACGAACACATTCGCTTCCGGTTTGAGCTTCTTCGCTTTTAGCGCATTGTTCACCGCCTCGATGCTGTTAGACTTCGAATACACGCCATCGCCCGATGCTCCGTCTATAACCATCGCGATGGTGTTGGCATCCACGGGAAGCATCTTCGCAAACTCAAATTGCGTTACCACGTTTTGTGCTTGCCCGTAGCCGAAGTAACCCTCAGGTACAAATTCTTGCGCACCGGTTGCAAGTACCGCAGCACCGAAATCTATCTCTTCATCTACGCCTGCGCCGGTTACTTTTGCTTTAAACGCGCCTGCTCTGCCCCGAACGTCCTCTACCGCTGCACCCGTGTACACCGTTATCTTATCGTTACTCGCTACCTTGCCAGCGAACTCAGTTAGCACTTCAGAGCCTTTCACACCGTTCTGTAACTCAGGGATCTCCTTCAACTTACCGCCTAATTCCGACTCCTTCTCCACTAAATAAACGTCATAGCCTGCAGTTGCGACATCAAGCGCGGCATTCATGCCTGCCACACCGCCGCCGACCACCAGCGCTTTCGGCGTTACCGGATACTGCTCAATCGGAACTGGTTCGAGATACCGTGCGCGCTCTACCGCCATGGTCATCTGGCTCTTTGCTGCATTTGTCGCATCCTCAGCTCCATGCACCCACGCACATTGCTCTCGCAAGTTCACCATCTCAAGTAAGTAAGGATTCAGGCCTGCCTTCGCACACGCATCCCGGAACATCTCCTCATACTCTCTCGGCGAAAATCCTGCAACCACTATCCTGTTCAGTCCCTGGTCTACTATTCCACTCTCTATCACGTCCATCGTCTCCTTCAGCGTGTTCGTGTTTACAGCGACAACGTCCCTCAGTTCTTCTACGTACTCTGCAACCGCAGGTACATCTATTGACCCCGCCACGTCTCCGTTACAACCGCAGATGAAGACGCCTATCTTCGGCTCTTCCCCTACTTCGATGTATTTCCGCTCTTCCTGTCCAGGAATCATCTCGGTTCGTCCAGAAAGCTGAGCGGCCTTTAATGCGGCACCGCTTGCCTGTGCAACGCTTTCCCGAACCTTCATCGGCGCGGTTGCCACGCCACCTGCAAATATGCCGCTGACGCTCGTCTCCAATGGGCTCGTCATGTCCGTCTCAACGAAGCCGTATTTATCTATTTTTACGCCTGTTATCTCAGCAAGCTTGCCCATTGTCTTTGATGGCAGAAGACCAACCGCAAGAACCACCATATCAAGATCTAACTGTTCAACCGTGCCTTTCTCCAAATCCTCATACTTCACGGTTAGCGTTCCGTCCTCAGCTATAACTTCGGGAACTCGTGACCGAATGTACTTTACACCGTATTTGCCCTTCAAATCAGACACCAGTGCCTCATCCTTTCCAAAGGTGCGGACGTCCATGTAGAAGATGTAAATGTCTATATCGGGATAGCGCTCTTTCACTTCCCACGCCTCTTTCGCCGTGTAATAGCAGCATGCCGTTGAGCAAATCTCGTTATCCTGGCATCGCGATCCTATACACTTGATAAAGCCTATCTTCTTTACCGGCTTGCCATCCGAAGGTCGCACCAGCGCACCGTTCTCACTTTTAGTACAAGCCTTGAGCATACCTTCAAACTCCAGCGAGGGTAGAACATCAGGATTATCAATCGCGTAGCCCTTCGCTATGTTATCATAAACGTCGTAGCCCGGTGTCAGCACCACACTCTCCACATCGATTTCATTCCCTGATACGTTCAACTTGAAATCACCGGCTGAACCCGATAAGCCCGCCACTTCGCTTGACAGCATCAGCTCTATGTTCGGATGGTTCTCTATCTTCACTATTCTCGATGTTAGACCCATTTCACATTCCGCAAGTTCTGCTACCTTACCCCCAAGCTGTGCATTCTTCTCTATTAGATAGACTTTGTAACCAGCATCAGCAAGGTCTAGAGCTGCCGTTATACCGGCAACGCCGCCCCCAATAACTGCTATTCCCATTTTCACACCACCTTATCCAGTATTTTCTTCGTGTCCACCACATTCTTCTGAAGACCGAGCTTACTTGAGTCTATTCCAAGCGCGAGTCCCAACAACTGCGTGATATAAACTATCGGCATTTCGAACTTGACGTTTAACGCTTTCTCCACGTCCGGCTGCTTCGCATCCAGCATCATGCCACACAGTGGACAGGCAAGTGCAATACAGTCCGCACCTGCGTTCTTCGCCGTCTCCAGGATCTTCCTCGCCATCTCAAATGCGAGGTCCCCTCTTGTCATCATCAGCGGCCCGCCACAGCATTTCGTCTTCATGGAGCTGAACGGAACATTTTCCCCCCCGATCAACTCGATCAATTGGTCCATCAAAACAGGGTCGTCAGGATCGTCAAAAGCCGTCTCCGGCGGTCTTCCCAAATAGCACCCATAATATGGTGCCACCTTGAGTTCCACCTTCTTCACTAACTTACTCTTTATTTCTTCCAGGCCTATATCGTTGACGAGGACATCGATTATATGCTTCGGCGTTATCGTGCCGTTGTACTCAAGAGAAGGATCAATCGCTTTTATTTCCGCACGTAATTCCTCATCTGCCTTCAGCGCATTGTTCGTCCTCGCTAAATTATAATAACAGATACTGCACGGTGTCATGATGTCCAAATTATCCTTCTCGGCAATAGCGAGATTACGAGCATTTAACGCGTACACTAAGTTTAGATCCTCTGCTTCTGCAGCGCCACAGCAGTTCCAATCCTCGACTTCTACCAGTTCAACCCCCAACTTCTCAAATACTGCCTCCGTTGACATGTGCTGCTCCAACGCCGTCGCCTCTGATGGGCACCCCGGAAGATACGCAAGTTTCTCTACACTCATTTCTCTTTCTCCTCCACCCACTTGAAGATCTTCTTCATCACGTCCCGCTGCTTTATCTTCGATGGTAACATCCCTTTTAACAGACCGTGACCACCGAGTGGTCCCATCTTACCCTTCTTGAACATCCGCATACCGAAACCCATGTAATCATTCATCATTGCTTTTTGCCCCGCAACGAAAGAGCCTTCTCTCTTAGGGTAATATTCCATCGCCAGTCCTATATCATAGAGCCGCCCGTACTTCTCCACGGTATGCAGAAAAGCGGTTTCAAACAGTGGTCTGGGGCTCTCGATCTTTATCTCGCCTGCTTCCTCTGCCTTCTCCGCTAACCGTCGTATTACAGCAAGCACATCGCCAACCACCACGTTTTGCGGGCATCGCGCCGTGCACGTTTGACAGATAGCACAAATCCACAAATCAGGATTTGACAACACTTCCGTACGCATGCCCAAAAGGCTCATCTGGATGATCTTTCGCGGATTGTAGCTCGGAACGAGTTCAGTGATCGGGCATCCCAAGGTACAGGTACTGCACTGATAACATGCGGTAAGGTGTTCTCCACCCGGCTCATTCAATATCTCATTCTTAAAGTTCGGGTCCAGTTCCCAAGTCTTTATTGGCATTTTACCTTAAGCACTCTTCAAGCTCGTCCTCTTCATATGTCGTGAACGGTAGAGGCTCCTTTGCATCCTTCCCTGGCACGTATTCGAAAACTTCCTGTACCTTCTTTGCAAGTACCGGATAGAATCTCGTCAATGGTATATCCTTCGGACATGCATCTTCGCACGCACCACAGGCAACACACGTCGTGCTGACATGGTAAACCCTCGTGAGATGGTACAACAGTTGATTTGTTGGCACCTCGATCGCACCCCGTGCCTCTGCTAAGTTCAATAAGTCGCCGCCAACGGGATTTCCTAAAGGCTGGTCAAAGAAGCACTCTTTACAATAACATACCGGGCACACATCTCTGCAGTTCTTACATACTATACAATCTCGTAGGAACTCTCCCAAAGCCTCCTCACTGCTTATCTTCGGCAATTCCTCCAAATTCTTCTTCGCCTCTGCTTCGATCTTCTCTTTTTCCGCTGCCCTATCTAAGTCTTTATCTTCCAGCGATAGTCCAGCAGCTGACAACGCCTCCTCACCCTTCTCCGTTAGCCCTGCAACGATCGCCTTCTCTCCACCAGCTTGTGCGATAGCAATATCCCCCACGTCCGCAAGCCGGTTATCACAGATTGCGCAGGCATCCCTTATCGAAATCCCTTTCCCCGCTAATTCCTTTATCTTTGCACTGTCCACCTGGTCACCTATATCTGCATAATTCGCTGCATAAACCTCATTCGTGAAGGCTCCCGCACAATCTACGGTTATGAGGAGCACACCGTCTTCATTTAGTTGCGCAAGCTTTATCAATTCTATCGCTGCTCTTATCTCACAGGGTTTGGCTACTATTCCTACCTTCTCCGCGATCATCCAGCCCTTCACGATGTTCGCAGCGTTTACACCGAACGAAGGCGCGAAGATGACGGACTCAGGCGTTGCTATCTTATCCTTGTCCCGCACGAGCATGTAGGATACGCTATTCCCAACTCTACGCGGCATGATCAAGCAATCAACGACTTTGTTCTCCAGCATTCCCTTTAAAACCCCTTCTAAATCCCCATAATTGAGTTCTGTTCCTTTCATAGTATCTTATCCCTCATTGGATTGGGTCCCAATTCTTTAATCTCCGCTGTAATGTTCTTCATCGTATTTGCGAATTTCTCCCCCTCCGACGCGCTGATCCAATATGATTTCACCCGATCGTCCAGTCCAAGCTGCTTTAGGATTGTCCTCATTGCTGCTATTCTGCGTCTGGCATAGAAGTTCCCTTTTATGTAATGGCACTCCCCTGGATGGCAGCCGCTAATGAACACACCGTCTGCACCATTTAACAACGCTTTGAACGCAAACATCGGATCAAACCTCGCCGTGCACATCATCCTGATTAACCGAGCGTTTGGTGGGTATTTCTTCCGCGACGTCCCTGCTAAGTCTGCACCCGCATAAGTACACCAATTACAGGTAAATCCAACGATCTTTGGCTCAAAACCTCCTTTCTCTTCTCCCATTTTTTTATCACCTAAGTCTATGCTCACCTTACTTTCCACGACAACTTTTTACAAACTCTCTGTTAATTTATAACATATATAAGCTTTTCGATATTTTCTTAACTTCGTCTAAGTTTCTGATAAACATTTTGTATTTCGTACTAACCTGCCAATTCGTTCTCGTAGTACTCCGATGGAGAATTTTGAAAAACCCCAAAAACATTGGGATGGGGCGGTACGGGCGGCAAATCCAAATTCTCAATAGATGTAGAAGTTGCCTTTGTATCTGATAAGGTGGTTTTGAGTTTTATCTCAACGCTTTCCCCACGGGATCGGAGAAGGTTGGTACCGTGATGTGCGAGAAAAAAGCGAAAGGTTTATATGTCTAATGACGAAGAATGAAGTAGGGGTGAAAAGGTATGGCAACTGAAGCTGAAGTTGAGGCTGAGATAGAAGTAGAGAAGGAGAAACCGAAAATCGATATAGAAGGACCAACGCGGAATTTGATGCAATCAATAAAGGGCAAAGTTGAAGATTCTTGTTTAGGGAAAGTCGAGGAGAAGGAAGTGGATATTATTCCAGAGGCATTGGTAATAGGCGGGGGAATAGCAGGGATGTACGCCGCGTTGGATATCGCGGATGCGGGGTTCAAGGTGCACGTAGTGGAGAGATCTGCTACGATTGGAGGACACATGGCACAGCTTGATAAAACGTTCCCAACTCTGGATTGCTCTGCGTGTATCTTGACGCCGAGAATGGTTGACGTTTCAAAGCATGCGAACATAAACCTGATGAGTTATTCAGAGGTAGTAGGTGTGGATGGCTCTGTTGGTAATTTCAAAGTGAAGGTAAAGAGAAAGCCAAGATGCGTATATGAAAAGGATTGGGAGTATGGAACTCTTTGCACTGGATGTTCTTTATGCGAACAATCGTGCAGGTTCGCATACAAATTCCCGAACGAATTTGACGAGAATCTGGGAAAAAAGGGCTCGATATATAGGCCGTTCCCACAAGCCATTCCGGCTGTTTATTGCGTTGATCCTGAGCGTTGTCAGATGGTAAAGAAGGGCAAGTGTGGGAAAGCAACGATTGAATCTACAAGGGAAGCAATAAAGAGAAGAGCGAGGGGTGAAGAAGTATCCAAAGATGAAGCTCCTCCATGTGTTCTGGCATGTCTACCAAACTGTATTGATTTTGATATGGAAGAGAAGATAGAAGAGTATAATGTGGGAACAATTATCGTCGCTACCGGTTATGACATTATAGAGCCGGAATTGATGCCTGAGTACAAATATGGGGTTTTACCCAATGTAATTACGGGATTAGAATTTGAACGGTATTCTAACGCGAGTGGCCCCACATTTGGTAAGATAATAGTAAAGGGCGTGGATAGGCTGCCGAAGGATGCCGTTTTCGTATCCTGTGTTGGCTCGAGAAACAAGCAGACGGGGTTTGAATACTGCTCTCGTGTGTGCTGTATGTATTTAGCGAAACATGCACATCTGCTGGGTGAGAAAGTTCCTGATTGTAAGATCACCGTGCTCTACCAGGATGTGAGGGCGTTTGGTAAGGGCTTTGAGGAGTTCTATGACCGCGTGAAAGGAGAGGGTGTTAACTACCGGCGGGGACTTGCATCTGAGATATATCAAAAGCCCGGGAGCGACAGGGTAGTAGTAAGGGGTGAAGATACGATGCTCGGTGAGCCGTTTGAGCTCGAAGCAGACATTGTTGTTCTTGGCGTAGGATTGAAACCAAGTGCAGGCACTGGCGAGTTATTAAAGATGTTAGGTATCGAGGAAACACCAGATCATTTCGCAAAAGAGGCGCATCTAAAGCTCAGACCGGTTGATACCGATATAGAGGGTATTTTTGTTACCGGCTGTGTGCAAGCACCACGGGATATTCCTGACAGTGTGGCGCAGGGAAAAGCTGCTGCTGCTGCTTCTCTTTCCCTCTTAGCCGGTGGAAAAGTGAAAATAAGAACGCCGGTAGAGGAGATTGACGAAGAACTGTGCGTAGGGTATAAGTCATTACGAGAGATGGCAGATAAGATGGGGGCATAAATAAGGGGGTAAAGAAAAGATGGCAGAAGAAGAATATGATTATACAAAGGTCCCGATGACGGGATCTGTTGAAGGGATTGCAAAAGACGCGCCGAAGGATAGTCCAAGAATTGGCGTTTACGTGTGCCATTGCGGGATAAACATCAAGATGGTGATAGATGTACCGGATTTGGTGAAGTATGCCGCGACGTTGCCAAACGTTGCTCTTGCACAACACTATATATTTACATGTTCAGACCCCGGGCAAAATCTAATAAAAGCGGACCTTGCAGCAGGTAGAGTTAACCGGGTGATAGTAGCTGCTTGTTCGCCGAGGATGCACGAGCCAACGTTCAGAGGCACCTGCGTATCAGAAGGACTCAATCCTTTCTTCTTCGAGATGGCGAATATCCGCGAGCATTGTAGCTGGCCACATGGGGATTATCCGAAAGAAGCGACGCAGAAAGCGAAGGATTTGTTGAGAAGTGCAGTTGCACGGTCAGCATTGTTAGAATTAATAGATGAGAAGAAGGTTGACGTCACCCCGGAAACGTTAGTAATAGGTAGTGGCGTAACCGGGCTCTACGCTGCAATGGATATTGCAAATTCTGGCTACAAGGTGCATCTTGTGGAGAAGAATCCTTCTATTGGTGGGCACGTAGCTCAACTCGATAGGACGTTTCCCAATCTCGATAAGGCGACTTCTATTTTAACGCCGAGGATGATAGACGTTGGAGCACATCCAAACATCGATATGATGACGTATTCTGAGGTTGAAAACATAGAAGGCTATGTGGGTAATTATAAAGCAACGGTGAAGCGGAAGTCGCGATACGTGAATGAGAAATGCACCGGCTGTGGAGCATGTGAATTGGCGTGCCCGGTAAAAGATGTCCCAAGCGAGTTTGACGAGGGCCTGAGCAACAGAACAGCCATCTACTTACCGTTTCCGAATGCCGTTCCCCCTATTTATACCGTTGATGCAGAACATTGTTCGCTACTGAAAGACGGGAAATGTGGTGACGCAACGCTTGACGCGGTCAAGGAAGGAAAAGCCGCTCCTCCGTGCATGGCAGCGTGCGAGCCAAATGCCATTGACTTCGGGATGACGGAAGTGAAGGAAGAGTTAGACGTAGGCACAATCATCGTGGCTACCGGATACGATATCATTGACCCGACCGTGTCGCCAGAATACAAGTACGGAGTGTATCCCAATGTCATTACCGGATTAGAGTTTGAAAGGTTGTCCGCAGCGAGTGGTCCTACTGGCGGTAAGATAGAAATAAACGGAAAAGAGCCTGAAAATGTGGTTTTCATCTCCTGTGTTGGCTCGAGAAATAAGCAGACCGGGTATGAACACTGCTCTCGTGTATGTTGTATGTATTTGGCAAAGCAGGCGCATATGGTGAAGGAGAAACTGCCAGACGCAAAGGTAACGGTATGCTACCAGGATGTACGAGCGTTTGGAAAAGGAGATGAGGAATTTTACGGAAATGTAAAGATTGAAGGTGTCGGTTATCGGAGAGGACTTCCGGCTGAAATCTACCAGAAACCGGGCAGTGACAAGGTGGTGGTAAGAGCAGAAGATACGTTGCTTGGCGAGCCGTATGAGATAGAGGCGGACCTTGTGGTTCTCGGTGTTGGTATGAAGCCGAATGAAGGGGTGTGGGACATAGTAAATATGCTCAAACTTTCTCAATCTGTAGACGGCTTCTTAATGGAGGCACATCCCAAGTTGAGACCAGTTGATACTGCAACGGATGGTGTGTTCATTGCAGGCTGCGCAGCTAGCCCCAAGGATATCCCTGATAGTATAGCACAAGGAAAAGCAGCAGCGGCGGGATCGCTAGTTTATTTAGTCCAGGGTACGGCGACGATAGAGCCTGCGATATCACAGATAAACGAGGAGGTTTGCATAGGATGCGGGAGTTGTGCAGAGGTATGCCCGTATGGTGCACTCACGCTTGACGATGTAAGTCTGGTAATGACCGTTAACGAAGCGATGTGCAAGGGCTGCGGCGGTTGCAATGCGGTATGCCCGTCAGGAGCAGCAACCATGAAGCACTTCCGTGACAGACAGATATATTCACAGATAGATGCGTTATTGCAGAGAGCAGTACCCATCGAGTTTGTGGATCTTGGAGGTGTAGAAACAGCAGCACCTGAAGAACCAGCAGCACCTGCGGAAACCGCCGAAACAGAGGGTGTGGAAGCAGAACCGGTTGCAGCGGAGTGAATCAAATCACTCCACCATTTCTTTTTTATTTTTTTGTTTTATTTAGGTGTATCAGTTAGAGGAATGTAGTATGCTCTCGGTGTGTAAACACTGAAAGTGAGAGCTAAAGAGGAATTCGGTAAAGCGAATTATTCATAAGATAACAAGGTGTGGCGAGGCTATGAAGACACTTGTTTTAGGTATAGGGAACCCGATTTTAGGCGATGATGGCGTAGGTGTTCATGTAGCCCAGGAATTGGCGAAGCTGATAGAGGATGACGCTATAACCGTGGAAGATGCAAGCACGAGTGGTTTGAATTTGCTGGATATTATCCCGGGATACGACAAGGTGATTATAATAGATGCGATAAGGACAGAGGAAGGCGAGTCCGGGAAAATATACCGGCTAAGACCAGAGGATTTCTCCAAGTCGGTGCATCTCACGACGTCAATGCATGATGCGAACCTTCCAACGGTGATAGAGATGGGCAATAAACTTATACCCGATGAGATGCCGAGCGAGATAGTGATATTTGCGATAGAAGTCGAGGAGATAGATAAATTCACAGAGGAAATGACCGAAAAGGTAAAAGAAGCGGTTCCTAAAGTTCTAAATCTCGTTTTGGGAGAGCTCGGGAAGAAATGAACCTCGACGCCTTCAAGCCACAGCTAATCTTACTTCATGCACCAACCGTGTATGATTTTCGAAAGTACCCCTTAATGTTCGGGCCGATTGCTGATGGAGTCCCTTCAACGCCTTTGTTCGAGATGTATCCCATCGGGTTCTTTTCCATGTTGGAACATCTGGAGCGAAACAGGATAGGAGTGCGGATAATAAATTTAGCGGTGAGGATGCTCAGTAGCGATGATTTTGATGCTGAAAAACTGATACGAAGGCTTAACCCAAAGGCTTTTGGCATTGACCTCCACTGGCTGACTCATGCGCAGGGCAGCCTCGAAGTAGCGAAGATATGCAAGAAATACCATCCCCGCATACCCGTCATCTTCGGCGGATTTTCCGCAACGTACTTCTACAAAGAGCTGATTCGCTATCCAGAGGTAGATTTTATCATAAGAGGGGATTCTGCGGAAGAGCCCTTGTTACAGCTAATGAAAGCGATTAGTCAGCAATCTGGCTCGACCTTCAGCACCATCCCAAACCTTGTATGGAAAGATAGTAGCGGTGAGGTGCACATAAACCCCTTCAATCACGTTCCAAACGAAATAAATAATTTCTCTAATAATTACGTCTCGGTGTTCAAATCGGCGTTGAAATACCGGGATGTCAGAAGTCTTAGCCCCTGGAAAGGCTGGACCTCCCACGAGTGGTTTGACTACCCGATCACGCCAGTGATAACCTGCCGTGGCTGCATCCACAATTGCACCTTCTGCGGCGGTTCTCGGAATGCACTGGCACTGTACTGCAATCGTAAGAAACCTGCGTTTCGTGACCCCCATTTGATCGCCGATGACATCATAAAGAACACAAAATATACAAAAGCACCCATATTCATTATCGGTGACCTCTTCCAGCATGGCGAAGAATACGCATACACCATCTTAGAAGGCTTGAAGAAAGCGAATTTCAAAAACCATCTCGTGTTTGAGCTCTTCACGACTGCTCCAAAGGAATATTTCGGACTCGTGGCGGAATCTGTTGAGAACTTCAACTTTGAAATATCGCCCGATAGCCATGACGAGCGGATAAGAGCGGAAGAGGGGAAGCGGTATAAAAATGCAGAGATTGAGAAGAATTTGGAGTGGGCTTTGGATGCGGGGTGCAATAAATTTGATCTGTTCTTCATGATAGGTCTCCCTTTACAGACCTGCGAATCGGCTATGGAGACGGTGGATTGGTGCGGGTATCTGATGAAGAAATTTGGTACACGCGTAGTCCCGTTTATTCTGCCGTATGCCCCTTTTATTGATCCTGGCTGCATAGCATACGAGCAATCAGAAAAGTTGGGATATACAATTTTTCTCAAGACTCTTGAGGAGTATCGAAAAGCACTGCTATCGCCGAGTTGGAAATACGCCTTGAATTACGAGACAAACTGGATGACGAGGGACGAAATTGTGGATTGCACATATCAAGCCGGGCTGAGAATGAACAAAATGAAGCGGGACTGCGGAATGATTGACGATCATGCATTCAAGAGAACGGAAGAGCGGATAAAACGCGCAATTGAGCTTACAGCAACCGTAGACGAAATAATGGAGATAAATGACGAAAACGCTCAACAAGAACGATTGATGCAATTGAAACCCGAGTTTGATACGATGCTCAACTCGGTCATACACGAGAAGGTACAACTGGATTGGCCTGCTGCAAAAAGGAATTTAAGGTTTTTTCCACTTCTAAAGGCAATGATAGTTGAATTCTTAAATCTACGGGGGTAATAAATAAAACAATATCGCAACGCAAATTCCTCGCTCGTTTCCACGAGTTATCTTTCTGCCCTTTTATTCACCGGGCATTCACGATTTGGATCTCCCATCATCATCCTTGTCTTACAACCACCACACATCCGCACATATTTGCAACCGTTACACTCATATTCGCCGTGTTCAAACTTGAAAGCTCTCAAATTTTCCCAGATCCTATCAAGTCTTTCTTTCCTCACATTGCCCACCTGAACAGGAAAAAAAGGACATGCCCATACATCCCCGTTTGGCTTAATATACACCATGCCTTTATCCGCCAGACAACCACCGACGAAATGCCCCAAGAAATTTATGAGTCGCTTGCTATGTATTCCACGGCGTTGAAGCGCGTATGCCCAGTATTCTGGGGACGCAACTGGAATGATTATCGCCCGCACTTCACGCTGCTTTTCGAGTATCAAGTCCAGAAGAGTTTTAAAATCAACTCGTCCGAGTTCACAATCTTGGATCTCTTCGCCCCGGCCAAAAGGAACGAAATTATAGATGAAATAAGAATAAACGCCTATTCTATCGCCATAATCTATGATTCGTTCGATCTCATCGAAATTACGCTTGGATGCAACGATATTCAGGTGTAAATAAAGTTTTTCCGCGATGCAATTCTCAATTCCCTCAATCACGGCATCGTAAGCACCCTCAACACCCCTGATAGAGTCGTGCACCTCTGGATTCATCCCGTCCAAACCGATTACCACACCAACATTATATTTTCTCAGTAATTTCGCGACTTCTTTCGTTATCAGCGTCCCATTTGTCGCTATGAAGACGGTGAATCCCCTCGATTTCGCGTATGCAATCAACTCAAAAAGGTCTTCACGTAACAATGGCTCGCCGCCCGTGAATACGAAAGTTCTGATGTCTAACGGGACGATATGATCTATCAATGCCTTTCCCTCTTCTGTTGAAAGTTCATCATCAGCGGATGCCTCTCCACCGAACGCATGACAATGGATGCACTTCAAGTTACACTTGCCCGTCATCTCCCAGACCACATGCGGATTCACGCCGAAGCAGCAAATCTGGTGTGCACCCGCGCCTGCATGGAAAAGGTTTTGTAACTGAACCGCCCAGCGAAGAAAAGCACTTCTTTTCCAGCCTGTGATCCAAGCATATAACATAATCGTGACTGCTTGTTTCACTAACAACTGTGGAGGATTATGGAAAGCTTTTACCTTTTTACGTTCATTCTTCCACATTGGTTCTTCTACATACCTCTCAGGAGAATATTCATATATGGAAGGGAGATCAGAACGGAGAACATCCCGATAAACCACATGTCTGGCTATATAATATAGAACCTATAACCTTTTAAATTTTTCCATTTCCCTTTATCCAAGAAAGATGCTGAAACCTCCGAGAACAAATATTCCTGTAAATAGTGGTCCCGAGTAAGAAAGGGAAGAGTACGGTCTGATGCTTATACAGTTCCTGAATCCTTATCCATTCAACTAATTTGTTCCCATATTTTGCAGGGGGGAGGGTACGCAATCATAAAAATACCTTCTTTTATGTTCATATTCATAAACGAACATAACGTGTCGCGTGGCTACCTGAACATGAACAGGTTTAGAAAGTCTCTCAAAAAATCCTTTTCTTTCTGCCACCGTAGTGTGTCTATGTTCTCCATCGAGAATTCACCAACTCGGTATTTTCAGCACGTATCTGTACTATACTATATTACTTTTTTCTGTGCTGCACACATTTTGCAGCGAATGTCCCTGCACCAACACCGTTGTCTATATTAACCACAGCTAATCCTGGAGCACAACTCTGGAGCATAGAAAGGAGCGCTGCAATTCCCTTTCCGCCCAGACCATAGCCCACTGACGCAGGAACACCGATCACCGGCACGTCCACAAGACCTGCTACTACGGATGGCAAAGCCCCTTCCATACCTGCAACTACGACTATTGCCGCTACGTCCTCCTTTACCAGCTCTTCAAGAGGCGCTGCCAGCCTGTGTATGCCCGCAATACCCACGTCGTACGCCTTTATCACCTCGCAACCACAGACTTCGGCAACAACGCACGCTTCTTCGGCAACCGGTCTGTCTGCAGTGCCCGCAGCGATTACCCCTATTTTACCGTGCTTCTCGAACGTATATCCCCGCCGCTTTACGAGTATCGTCCTTGCAACGTGATTATAATCAACCTCAAAATCCTTGAGGTCTTTTACACGCTTTTTTAGCTCCTCGGCATCTTCTTCCCGCGCTCTGCTTATTAACGCAAAACCCTTAGCAGTTGCGTGCGCCATCGCTATACCCGCTACTTCGCCGCTGCTTTTTCCCACTGCAAAGATAATTTCTGGTATGCCCGTCCTCTGCGATCTGCTCAGGTCTATCCGAGCAAAATCTTTTATCTTCTTTATACGTTCCGACTTCAGTTCCCTGCTCGCTTTTTCAATACTCAGTTCTCCGCGAGCGACTTTCTTGAGAATCTCTTCCATAACAACTCCTTTTCTTTTTTAGAAAACACTTTCTTTCTAAAGAAAGAACCGGTGCTATAACTTTTTTGCTTCGCAAAAACCTTAACTAAAAAACGCTTCGCGGAAAATATAAGTTTCTTTGATCCAACTTTCTTTGTGAAAGAAAGTTTGATGGTAAAGCTTTTCTTTCCAAGAAAAGGTTTGTACGAAAAGAAAAAAATAATAGTGATGAAAATAGAAGAACTCGGCGAGCGAGGATTAATAGAACGAATAATTAAAAAGTTCCAGGTGGACAAAGAGCTCGTAACCGTGGGCGCAGGCGATGATGACTGCGCCGTTATCGATATAGAGAAGGGAAAAGGAGCCTACCGGTATCTAGTCGTGACTACGGACTCTTTACAGCAATCGACGCACTTCCCGCCGGGTATAACGCCTTTTCAAATGGGCTGGAGCGCCGTTACCGTTAATCTGAGTGATATCGCTGCGATGGGCGCACACCCTTTTGCTTTTACTATCGCGATGGGCATTCCTCCACAGACCGAGACATCATTTGTGGATGAACTCACGGCGGGGATAGAAGCATGCGCTTCTACTTATAATACCGCCGTCGTTGGTGGTGATATTACGAAGAGCAGAGAGCTGATCTTAACCGGAACGTGCCTTGGATTTGCAAACAATCCCGTAAGGAGATCAGGAGCAAACGTGGGTGATTTACTATGCGTGACCGGTGCGCTGGGTAACGCTGCGCTCGCTTTAAAAGTGATAAACGACGAGCTAACCGTGCCGAATCGTGTTGAGGATTTAGCGAAAAAGGCGCTGTTTCAGCCACAGCCACGAGTCAAAGAAGGCATCGTCATTGCAAACTCCGGCGTGGCAACCTCAATGATTGACATAAGTGATGGGCTCGCGCTTTCTGTAGCGGAGATAGCACAAAGCAGCAACGTCGGTGCAGAACTCTACGAGGACAGCGTACCAATCTTCAGCGAGGAGTTAGGAGATGACAAGGGCTTAAACATATCAAAAAGAGAACGGAGAGAGCTTGCGTTGTATTACGGTGGCGATTACGAGTTACTCTTTACCCTTGATCCACAAGCGTTAGAAAACGAAGAAGTGATGCAAATGCTGAAGAGAGAAGTGAACATGAGCATCATCGGTAAAATCGTGCCTCCCGAGGTAGGCACCTACTTTAAAAAGGGCGACGAGAAGGAAAAGCTGGAAATAAAGGGGTATCAACACTTTTAAATATAATTAATCACCGCTCAAAAATTTGTGTGGCAGAGGTTCTGAGTGTGGTTGGTTCACTTTGAAAATTGGAAAGCCAACTCACTCACAATCTCCCCTGCGATTATTCTTTTCTTACCGTTCACGTGCTTTAGCTCTTCTGTACCTTTTCGTAGTATGAAGATGTCGTTTTCTTCCGTTCCTATTCCACCTTTCCCAATGTCGTTTGCCACGACCATCTCAAGGTTATCGTGTTCAATCTTCTCCACCATCAATCGCATAGTCTGAAATATCTAAGAACCAATAGCCATCCCACAATCTCTTTTCACTATTAACGATTCGTATCCGGTTTTTGAACAGAGGCCCATCGATAACGAAGCTATGAAATTCACCATCTTCGCCACACGGATCGATTGTGTTATTAAAATTCCGTAAATCGCTTACAAATTTCTTATCGATCGTCCGTCCAAGCCACTCTTCACCCAACAAGTCAGCCTTCGCACTCACGACAATCGCCTCAAATCCAGCATCGATAAAATCTGTTAAGATCTGCTCGGAATCGTGGTTCCAAAGCGGTAGCATTAACTCAATGTCCAAATCACTGCAAATCCGATCCACTAAGTTCTTATGCGTCTCAATATGCCCGAATACCGCACCTTCTATGCCTGCACCTCGTTCATTTAGGTCGCGTACCACTCTTTTAAATTCCGCTTCGTATGACACAAAATCCCGTTGAAGCAGTAGAATTCCCATCGCTTCTGATTGCGCAGACAGCAGTTCAGGATTTATTGCATGGGACCCGATCCTCTTCAGATCTCTAAAACTCAAAAGATAAGAGATATCAAAACCTTCTAAAATTGCTTTATAACAGGCAAAACAACCATCTTTTCCACCAGTCCACGAAACAACAACCCGGCCTTTATTATTCTTGTTTAACGTTAAAATGGTTCCAGTTTTCATTTTCCGTACTGTACTATATCAGTGAGATAACGATACGTTAAAACTTTTCAATCTTGTTGAGCACATACTAAAAAAAGCTTAGCCAATTCGTTCACGATCTCCT
This sequence comes from Bathyarchaeia archaeon, assembly GCA_035529655.1. Lineage (GTDB taxonomy): Archaea > Halobacteriota > Syntropharchaeia > Alkanophagales > Methanospirareceae > JACGMN01. Next base: position 3,263 of record DATKWH010000033.1, on the reverse strand, counting down.
CGGCGATTATTCTTTTCAAACCGTTCACGTGCTTTATCTCCTCAGAGCCTTTTCGTAGTATGAAGACGTCGTTCTCTTCCGTTCCTATCCCACCTTTGCCAATGTCATTGGCAACGACCATCTCAAGGTTATACAGCTCCATCTTCGCCCGCGCCCGTCGTATCAGTTCATCATCCGAAACGTTCGTTTCCGCTTTGAAGCCCACAATAACAAGCTCAGGGAATTCGTTCCTTGCTGCTTCTATCAATTTCCGGGTAGGCGTGAAATGTAAATGTAAATCCCCACCAGAGGAGATTTTCACGTCTGCTGGATCAACTGCGAAATCAGCAATAGCAGCTGAGGAAATCAGCACGTCATAGCCGTTTTGAAGCTCATGCATGCATGCATCAATCATTTCACGAGCAGTCTCCACCTTCAGCTCGTTTATTCCCATCATATTCAGCGCTTTGCTGTGCACGAGTGTGACCTCAGCACCTTGTTTATACGCCTCCTTTGCTATCTCAATCCCCGTTCGACCTGAGCTTCTGTTGGTTAATATCCGTATCGGATCGATCGGCTCAGCGGTAGGGCCTCCTGTTACAAGAACGCGTTTCCCTGCGAGCTTTTTAGCTGACAGGATATGCTCAGTTGTAAGAATTATTTCAGGAATGGAAACGATTTTCGCGAGCCCCTCTTGGATTTTCGGCCCTAAGACTGTGACTCCAAGCCGCCGTAACTTCTCAAGATTCTCCATGATAACCGGACTATTATACATAGACTCGTGCATTGCAGGCACGATTATAACGGGAATGCCAGAACCGAATGCTGTGGTGGCAAAAATCGTCACGGGTGTATCTGATACGCCCGTAGCTATCTTGTTGAGCGTATTTGCCGTGCACGGCGCGATGATAAAAAGATCTGCCGAGCCTTCCATACCGAGAAACTCTACATGTTCTATATCTCCCATCAATTTCGTTATCACTTCGTGCCCCGTAGCATAATGAAGGGTATAAGGATGAATTATCTCGGTCGCCGCTTTGCTCATCACGCTATATACATCTGCACCATGTCGTATCAATTCGCGTGCGAGTTCAAACGCTCTTACTGCCGCGACAGAGCCAGTAACGCCTAAAACGATCTTCTTACCCAATAACGAATGACTTTTTGTCCCTTTTATCCTCAAGGTTGGATGTGGCCCTCTTTCTCTTTCTGCCATTTTATTTAGATAGATGGATGGATGGACCGGTCGGGATTTGAACCCGAGGCCTCTCGCACGCCAAGCGAGTGATCTTCCAACTGATCTACCGGCCCTTACAGATACTCGGATACATCCTCTATCATCCGCTCACAATAAAAGCACCTGAACCGAAGGGGGTTTTCGCTCAACGTGATGAACTGGGATATAACTGGCTCTCGTTCCACATTGGATATGCAATTAGGATTTGCACAGCGTATAATGCCCTCTATTGACTCAGGAAGGTAAACCTTATGCTTTGCTATTACTTCCGAGTCCCGTATTATGTTTATCGTTGCCTGTGGTGCAATTAGCGCGATTTTATCAACTTCTTCAGGCTTAAGCTCCCGGTCTTCCACTTTTACTATGTCCTTCCTGCCCATCTGCTTGCTTCGTACGTTCATCACCACGCTTAACGCTGCATCCGTCCTCGCACGTATCCCCAGGATCTTCAGCACATTCAGCGCCTGTCCCGCTGCGATATGATCAATCACCGTTCCGTTCTTGATTGGCACTACTTTTAGCTCTTTCTTCATTCTCCAGTCCCATCCTCAATAAATACATTAAAGATAACACAAGCTATAAATTTAAATTTCTATCATTGTCGGTTTTTTAGAAAGTGGCAAGTTCCGACTTTCAAATCCATCAATAAAGTATGACCTTTATTTGCCTCTGTGAATGAGTCAGTCGCCTTCCCAAGGAGTCAGTGGATGGAGTGGGACCGCCGAGATTTGAACTCGGGACAACTCGGTCTTCAGCCGAGCGCTCTCCCAGTCTGAGCTACGGTCCCTTCTCTTTTAGTATATTCTATTTCTCTTTCACAAGTTATAAATATTTTCCTTTTTATTGTATTCATCAACAATGGAAGAAGAGATTAAAAAAGCGATTGATTTTGTGATATCGAACCACGCGAAATACGCTGATGTCCGTCTGGAAAGGGGTTACGCAACGGTAATAGACCTCAGAGATGATGTCTTCAGAGAGATGAGTTATGGCATTGATCAGGGCATGGGTGTACGCGTTCTTTATGATAACTCGTGGGGATTCGCTTCCTCTAATGACCTCGCACGAGCCGCACTAAAAGATACGTTTGAAGACGCTTTGAACATCGGGAGGGCACTCTCGTTATCAGAATCGGATGAGAAGTCGGCAACCGTAACCATAGCAGATGCGTTGTCAAGGAACGAGTATTTTAAGCTCAAACCGGAGATAAATCCCGAAGATGTGAGCATTGAAGAGAAGAAGCGCATGGTTAAAGAAGCGTATGACGCGGCAAAGGAGCACTCAGACCTCATAAAAAGCATTTCTATCTTATACCTCGACGGTTACGAAGAGCAGATCTATGCGAATTCTGATGGAAGTTATATTGTAATGGAAACGCCCGCCGTTTTTATGCGTGCCGGAGTGGTTGCGAAAAAAGGGGGCGTCTTACAGGAAGGCAGAGAGAGCGTAGGGGCTGTGGGAGGTTTCGAATTTATAAAAGGAGAAAATCCGACGACTGTAGCTGTAAAGGCTGCAGATAAAGCGGTTCGACTTCTTGATGCTGAACTGCCGCCTGCGGGTGAGCTGCCGGTGATTATGGACAACAGGCTCACCGGGGTTTTTATGCACGAAGCACTGGGGCATGCTGCTGAAGCTGACCACGTGCTATACGGCGAATCAATACTGAAAGGTAAATTAGGCGCGGAAATAGCATACGAAGGATTGACCGTTGCGGACGACCCGACTATTGAACATTCTCATGGCTATTACCGGTACGATGACGAAGGAATGAAGTCGCACCGGACGGAGATGATAAAAGACGGAGTGTTGGTCTCTTATCTGCATAGCAGAGAAACCGCAGGCAGGTTAGATGCAATGCCAACTGCGAATGCGAGAGCCGCAGATTATTCGGACATTCCGATAGTCCGAATGAGCAACACGGTCATTGAGGAAGGTGACTGGAATTTTGATGAAATGCGTGAGGACATACCATTTGGCATCTATGCAATGGGTATGCGTGGCGGGCAGGTGGATACCGTAAAGGGCGAATTCCAATTTAGCGCGGAAG